>NZ_CP048411.1:3703750-4010000 GCF_019355055.1 Pseudomonas sp. MTM4 | reverse complement strand
TAAGCATGACATGCTCCGCTGCCTGAGGCCTGGGCCATTCAATAGACAGCGGATCACTGAAGAAATCAACTTTCGACGCGCTTTCGACGACGCATCAGGAACTGCACAGGCCCCGAAACGGCATACGCAAGGAAGATCAAAAGCAGGATTCGTGGGGGGTCGCTGAATACCACCGCAAACACCAAGACCACCACCAGAATCGCCACGAACGGCACTCGGCCTTTGAGATCGAGGTCCTTGAAGCTGTAGTACTTGATGTTGCTGACCATCAGCAGACCGGCCGCTGCGACCAGCAGAGCGAACAGCATCACCACGGCTATCGGCAAATCCACACCGCGAATACCGGGCTCGTCCAACGCCCAGACCGCCCACACCGAGCCGGCGACGACACCAGCAGCTGCCGGACTGGCAAGACCGATAAACCAGCGTTTGTCAACTTTGCCGATCTGCGTATTGAAACGTGCGAGACGCAGCGCGGCGCACGCAACGTAAATGAAAGCAACAGTAAGCCCAACGTTGCCCAAACCCGAAAGTGCCCACTCATAGGCCAACACAGCGGGCGCCAGACCAAAGGCAACCATGTCGGATAGCGAATCGTACTCCGCACCAAATGCACTCTGAGTGTTGGTCAAACGCGCCACGCGGCCATCGAGACTGTCCAGCACCATCGCCACGAATACCGTAGCCGCAGCAACGTAAAAATTGCCGTTGATCGCGGCAATAATGCAGAAGAAGCCCGCGAATAAATTCGCCGTGGTGAACAGGTTGGGGAGCAGATAGATGCCACGATGACGGACCTTGCGGCCTTCGGAATCCTGAATTTCTTCGATGTGCTCGTCGATAGGCAGCAAGCTTTCCGGCTCGACTGACTTGTTCGGCTCTTCGGGATGCTCACTCATGCAGATTACCTACAGCAGGTTTGAATAATTTCGACAGACCCTGACATGACGGGTTCAGCCCGCCAGCAGCATCGTTTTATAACAGATACCAGCCGGCATAACGAAAGAACGCGGCCTAGGCCGCGTTCTTTTCAAGCAGAACCGTTATCAGTTCTTACTCTTGTCGACGATCTTGTTGGCAGCGATCCACGGCATCATCGAACGCAGCTTCTCGCCGACCACTTCGATGCCATGGGCAGCGTTGTTGCGACGGTAGGCAGTCATCGAAGGATAGTTGGCAGCACCTTCGGTGATAAACATCTTGGCGTACTCGCCATCCTGAATACGCTTGAGCGCATTGCGCATGGCGGCACGGGATTCGGCGTTGATGACTTCCGGACCAGTCACATACTCGCCGTATTCGGCGTTGTTGGAAATCGAGTAGTTCATGTTGGCGATACCGCCTTCGAACATCAAATCGACAATCAGCTTCAGCTCATGCAGGCATTCGAAATAGGCCATTTCCGGGGCATAGCCAGCTTCGACGAGAGTCTCGAAGCCAGCCTTGACCAATTCGACGCAACCACCGCAAAGAACCGCCTGCTCGCCGAACAGATCGGTTTCAGTTTCGTCCTTGAAAGTGGTTTCGATGATGCCGGTACGTCCACCACCAACGCCGGAAGCGTAGGACAGCGCAACGTTCTTGGCATTACCGGAAGCATCCTGATAAATGGCGATGAGGTCCGGAATACCGCCGCCCTTGACGAATTCGGAACGCACGGTGTGACCGGGAGCCTTCGGCGCGATCATGATCACGTCCAAGTCAGCGCGAGGTACGACCTGGTTGTAGTGAATCGAGAAACCATGAGCGAACGCCAGGGTTGCGCCCTTCTTCAGGTTCGGCTCGATTTCGTCCTTATACAGACGGCCCTGGAATTCGTCCGGGGTGAGGATCATCACGACGTCAGCGGCAGCAACCGCAGCGGCCACATTGTCAACTTTCAGACCATGGGCTTCAGCCTTGGCAACCGACGGCGAGCCGGCGCGCAGGCCGACAGTCACGTCGACACCGGAATCCTTCAGGTTGCAGGCATGCGCATGGCCCTGGGAGCCGTAGCCGATGATCGCGACCTTCTTGCCTTGAATGATGGAGAGGTCACAATCTTTGTCGTAGAAAACTTTCATGGAATTACCCCTGTTGCTGGCCATTCAGGCCATTCGATAAATCGTGTTAGATGCTCAGCACTTTGTCGCCGCGGGAGATCCCGGTGACGCCGCTGCGCACGACTTCCAGAATCGACGTGGTGCCGATGGCCTGGATGAAGCTGTCCAGCTTGTCGGTCGTGCCGGCGAGTTGGATGGTATAGACATTGGAGGTGACGTCGACGATCTGCCCACGGAAGATGTCAGTGGTACGTTTGACCTCGGCGCGCTGTGCACCGGTCGCCTTGACCTTGATCAGCATAAGCTCGCGCTCGATGTGCGCGCTCTCGGACAGGTCGACCAGCTTGACGACCTCGATCAACTTGTTGAGGTTCTTGGTGATCTGCTCGATCACTTCCTCATGACCTACGGTGGTCAGGGTCAACCGCGACAGCGTAGGGTCTTCGGTTGGCGCGACGGTCAGACTCTCGATGTTGTAGTTGCGCTGCGAGAACAGCCCGACCACACGAGACAAGGCGCCTGGTTCGTTTTCCATCAAAAGGGAAATAATGTGTCTCATGATCAGGTCCGCTCCGTCTTGCTGAGCCACATATCGCGCATCGCGCCGTCTTTGATTTGCATCGGATAGACGTGCTCGCTGGTATCAACGGCGATATCGAGGAACACCAGCCGATCTTTCATGGCGAAAGCCTCCTCCATCTTCGGCTTGAGATCCTTCAAGTCGGTGATGCGCATGCCCACATGCCCATAAGCCTCGGCCAGCTTGACGAAGTCAGGCAGCGACTCCATGTAGGAATGCGAGTAACGGCTGCTGTACATCATGTCCTGCCACTGGCGGACCATGCCCAGCGCGCCATTGTTGAGGTTGATGATTTTCACTGGAAGGTCGTACTGCAGGCAGGTCGACAATTCCTGAATATTCATCTGGATGCTGCCTTCGCCAGTGACACAGGCGACGTCAGCTTCTGGGAAATTCAACTTGGCGCCCATCGCCGCTGGGAAACCGAAGCCCATGGTGCCGAGGCCGCCAGAGTTGAGCCAACGATTGGGCTTGTCGAACCGGTAGTACTGGGACGCGAACATCTGATGCTGGCCAACGTCAGAGGCTACATAGGCCTCGCCCTTGGTCACTTCGCATAGCATTTCGATAACGGCCTGCGGCTTGATGATAGTGCCGTCGCCCTTGTCATATGGGAATAGGCCGCGACTCCCGCGCCACTCCTCTATCTGCTTCCACCAACTCGCGATGGTCTCGGTATTCGGCGCCTGGCCGATCTCCTTGACGATAGCGACCATCTCGGTGAGCACACTGTCGACCGGTCCGACGATCGGAATGTCTGCCTTGATGGTCTTCGAGATGGAGGCCGGATCGATGTCGATGTGAATGATCTTGGCGTTCGGGCAGAATTTGGTCGCACCGTTGATCACGCGATCATCGAAACGCGCGCCGACCGCAAGAATCGCGTCGGAGTGATGCATTGCCAAGTTGGCGGTATAACTGCCGTGCATGCCGAGCATGCCGACGAACTGGCGGTCGCTACCCGGATAGCAACCAAGCCCCATCAAGGTGTTGGTTACTGGTAGGTTGAGCATCTTCGCCAGCTCGGTCAGCTGCGCTGAGGCGCCGCCCATGACCACGCCACCACCTGCGTAGATGATTGGCCGCTTGGCTGACAGGAGCAACTCCGCCGCCTTGCGGATCTGCCCCGAATGACCACGCAGCGCCGGGCTGTAAGAACGCAGCTTGGCTTTCTTCGGGTAAACGTATTCGAATTTTTCGGCCGGGTTGGTCATATCCTTCGGGATGTCGATGACGACCGGTCCAGGGCGGCCAGACTCTGCGAGATAAAACGCTTTTTTCATCACTTCGGGGATTTCCGAAGGATGCTTGATCATGAAGCTGTGCTTCACGATGGGCCGGGAGATACCGATCATGTCGGTTTCCTGGAAGGCGTCGGTGCCGACCATGGTGCTCGGCACCTGGCCGGAGATCACCACCATCGGGATCGAGTCCATATAGGCGGTGGCAATACCGGTGATGGCGTTGGTCGCGCCGGGGCCAGAGGTCACCAGCACCACGCCAGCTTTGCCGGTCGCGCGGGCGTAGCCATCGGCCATGTGCGTGGCGGCCTGTTCGTGGCGAACTAGAATGTGCGTGACTTCCTCTTCCTTGAACAGCGCATCGTAGATGTGCAGCAAGGCGCCGCCAGGATAGCCATAGATGTACTTAACGCCTTCGTCGCGCAAGAAGCGGACGACCATTTCAGCGCCTGATAAAAGTTCCACGTTGTTCACCTCTAAAACGCCAGATAGCCGCCCCGCGTTGGACCGGCCAGAAATTGGTTTACTGCCAGACAGCGCATGAGCGACGGTGGTCGCCGACTACGTCAGCTGCTGACTAGCGAGTATTCAGGAACGCCCCAAAGTGTTGCGGAGCCTTCCTTCCCAGCGCGAGGTAACGCGTTGCGGATGTTACAAGTCGGCGCGGGTGTGCACCTTCATGATTGCTGAAAGGCCCGTTTCACCGACCAATCAGAACAGTAAGCGTGGAATTGTTCGGATTAGACCTGGCCAAGTCAAGTCTACAGTTAGCCTTCCGGCTGTTTCAGCTGTGATCCAGCGCAGAATGAAGGCGCTCGGCTTTTGCGTATAGTACCGACCTGGTTCTGCATTCCACAGAAGGGATTAGCATGCGTTTGACGATTTTCGCTGGCGGTCTGCTGCTTGCCTTGAGCAGCAGCGTCATGGCCAGCCAGGTTTACAAGTGGGTGGATGCACAAGGCGTCACTCACTTTGGCGCGCAACCTCCGCAGGGCCAACCCGCCGAAGCGCTCAACACCGCTACTCCGCCACCCAGGCCAGCTCCAGCGGCACCTGCTACGTCGGAACCGTCGGCAGAATCGGAACAGCGCGAGATCGATCGCCAAGTAAAGAAACAGGTGGCCGAACAAGAAGCGGAGCGTCAGCGCTACTGCACGTCGTTACGAACCAACCTGGCGCAGCTCCAGAACAATCCTCGAGTGCGCGTAGAAGAAGATGGGAAAATACGTCGGCTAAAGGAAGAAGAGCGTCAGGAACGCATTACCGAAACCAGCCAGAAAATCGCTGACACTTGCAACCAATGAACAAAGCCAGCGCCAGCCTTCCGGCTGGCGCGCGTCACGCTTCGCCGCGACTGATCAACTCATCGAAGGTTTCGAGCGCCCTCAGCAGGCCGGCCATCTTATGCGGCTGGCGTTGATAGACCATCTCCGCCATCGCCAGGATGCCCGAAACCGTCGGTAGCGGATCATCGCGCTCCAGAATGTCCTTCATTCGCGGAAGAAAAATCCATTGCAGCCATTGCTCGAACGATAGCGTGTCGACGCAGAAAGGCTCCTGGCTCGCAAATGCCTGAGCGTCTGGTGGTGACGAAGCCCATAGCCCGCACACACGCAGCTCCCGCTCGATGACCAGCAGTTGTTCAGCCAAATAGGGAACACGACTATCCATTACATCGTTACCTTGGCTCGCTCACGAGCCTGCGCGGCGCCTGCGGCATTACCCTGACGCTCGCGCGCTTGAGCGATCAACTCCCACAGGCTCGCCTGCAGCGCCGGACGGCCACTGGCATAGCTCAAGCCCCGCCGGGAAAGCTGCTCGGCCTGCACCGCATCACCCTGAGCCAGGCGCACCTGGGCCAGGCGGTAAAGCACCTGAGGTTCACGGGGCGCGATGCGCTGAGCGCGTTCTAGGCTGGAGGCCGCACCGTTCAAATCACCGCCCCCCTGTTGTTGCTGAGCCGTGGTCAGCAATGCCAGCACGGGCCCATCGAGTCGCTCATCGGCCGACAGCGTCCCACTATTGGACGGAATACCGGTGGGCACGGATTGGCTCGGCGTCGGAATCGGAGCCGGTTCCGGCGCCCTCCATTGCTCTGGTGCATCCGGTGCCGGCGCTACAGATCCAGAGAATGCGCTATCCGGAGCCGCGAACGTCTGCAGCGGTTCCGAATTCTGCTGCGGCACCATAACCGTGACGCCAGACTCTTGCGCAGCAGCAGGACTTGTCATTGCAGACGGAACAGCCGGACGCGAAGCCTGCCGCGCCGACACCTCCTCGGAAACCGGCGCGCCCGAGTCGACGACAGGTATCGCCCCTCGCTTAACCGTTGCGCAGCCTTGCACCAACACAGCGGCCATCACAACTATCATCCATTGCTTGCTCAACATTCGAACCTCTTGAAATTCACTCAGCTGGCCGATCAGGGTAACCAGCCACGAACCCAATCCATGACCGATTCGGCCGGCGCCTGGATTCCACAACCAGGGCCCGGCGCAGGCTCGCTACCGCGAATGTAGGGAATCTGTACGGCGTCAGGACAGTTTTCCAGCGTCCCCTCACCGGTTCGCGCATCTACCCAGGCCATCTCGACATTCTCAGGCAACGCGGCCTGCAGCGGCAGCGGATCGGCACGGCGCATGAAATCTGCCCATACCTGCAACGCTCCGGTGGCGCCGGTCAGCGACGTTTTGCCATTGTCATCACGCCCCAGCCAGACCACCGCAAGCAGGTCCTGACTGAACCCGGCGAACCAGCTATCGCGTGAATCGTTGGTGGTACCGGTCTTGCCCGCCAGCGTTAATGATCTCGGGACGTGATTGTATGCTGAGCGGCCCGTCCCCTCGCGCATGGCGCGCTGCATGGCGTACTGGGTCAGATAGATAGCGCCGGCATCGAAACGCTGTTCGATCTTGAATGGATAACGACTCAGCGGCTCTCCGTCGGCGGCCAAGACACTGCGAATACCTCGTAGCGGCGTATTGAAACCTCCGTTGGCCAGCGTCTGGTACATGTCTGCAACCTCAATAGGCCGCAGCCCGCCAGCGCCCAACAGCATCGAGGGATAGGCTGGCCAATCCGGTGAAGCGCCCAGCCGTTCCAGGGTCTTCAAGACATGAGGCACCCCTAAATCGAGACCAAGGCGCGCCGTCGATAGATTGTAGGAATTGGCCAGCGCCTGATAGAGATAAACGGTACCGTGCGCGGTGCGCCCGTAATTTTGCGGCTTCCATACTTGGCCATCAGCGCCCTTGACCGAAAAAGGTTCATCTTCCAGCAGGCTGGTCAGCGTGTACTGACTCGGCTTCTCCAGCGCCGCAAGGTAGATGGCCGGTTTGATCAGCGACCCGATGGGTCGCGACGCATCCAACGCACGATTGAAACCGGCGAACCCAGGCTGGCGACCGCCGAGCATCGCCTGCAACTCCCCGGTTTCCGGGTTGGTCACAAGCATCGCCCCTTCGACGCCTTCGGCGGCCTTGCCGAGGCGTTTCAGCGTTTCGCTCATGGCCCTCTCGGCCTTCATCTGCAGAATTGGATCGAAGCTGGTGAAGACCCGCAGACCCTCTTCCGTCAAGTCCTCGTCGCGGTAATCCTCGCGCAGCTGGCGCTTGACCAGATCGAGGAATGCCGGATAGGAACTGTCCGCCAGGCTGCCCCGCTGCGTCACCCCAAGCGGAGCTTTCCGAGCTGCTTCGGCTTCTTCGGAAGTGAGTACCTGCTGCTCGGCCAGAAGGTCAAGGATAAGGTTGCGGCGCTCCAGCGCCCGTTCCGGATGGCGCCGCGGATTGTAGTAAGTCGGGCCCTTCACCATGCCGACCAACAGCGCGATGTGCTGAACCTTCAATTCGGCCAGTGGACGGCCGAAGAAGTATTGGCTGGCCAGACCAAACCCGTGAATGGCTCGGCGACCGTCCTGTCCGAGAAACACCTCGTTGAGGTAGGCCTCGAGAATTTCGTTCTTGTCGTAATGCAGCTCCAGCAACACGGCCATCATCGCTTCGGTGGCTTTGCGGCTGAGGCTGCGCTCGTTAGTCAGATAAAAGTTCTTGACCAGCTGCTGGGTAAGCGTGCTGCCACCCTGGCGCACTTCGCCGGCAGTCAGGTTAACCCAGACGGCGCGCACGATGGATTTGGGTGAAACACCAAAGTGATCGAAAAACTCCCGATCCTCGACCGCGACCAATGTTTCGACCAGATAGGGCGGCGCCTGGTCGAGCTGGATCAGGATGCGGTCTTCGTTGTGAGCCGGATAAAGCCCACCGATCGTTACGGGCTCGAGGCGAGCCACCGGCAGCTCGTCACCATTGGCGCGAGTGAGACCGGCGACGAAATCGCCAGAAAAACGCACACGGATGCGCTGCGACTCTTCGATCCCTTCATAAAACCGGAACCCGCGGGTGTGCATTTCCACGGTGCTTGCGGCAACCGACATACTGCCGGGACCGCTGACAGCCTTTTCGCGGCGATACCCCAGCGCATCGAGCTCCGTCAGGAAGTCATCTTTGGCGAGCTTTTGCCCAACGAACAATTCCAGCGGCCGTGCATAGACCGTCGCCGGAATGGTCCAGCGTTTGCCGGAGAATTTCTCCTGCACCACGGCATCGAGGTAAACGGCGACACCGGCGAGTATCACCAGGGCCACGATAGATAGCTTGATTACCCAGCCCAGCCAGGGGCGAGACCCATTGGAACGGCGCTTGGTACGGGATCGAGAGGAGCGTGCTTTAGTCATGGCGGCGCATTATACGCATTTTGATTTGCCCGGAAGACGGCCTCCTGGCGGTTTGCAGGTCTGGTCGGGGAAGACATAATGGAGCGCTTTCGAGTGTGCGACCTGCGTCCCATTGGACGCGCACACCCCATCGACACACCGCAAGGAATGACCGTGAGCCAAGCATTGATCGCCGCACTGCAAGATCCGGCCCTCTACCCCCATCCGGTCGACGGCTTCCGGATTATCGAAACCCATATCTCGTGGGTCATCCTCACTGGCACCTATGCCTACAAAATGAAGAAGCCGGTGGATTTTGGCTTTCTCAACTTTACTGACCTGACGGCTCGCAAGCATTACTGCGAAGAAGAGCTGCGTTTGAATCAACGAATGGCGCCAGACATTTATCTGCGCGTCCTGCCTATTACCGGCAGCGTTGGCGCCCCGGTGATCGACGGCAACGGCGAGCCGATCGATTACCTTCTGCAAATGCGCGAGTTTCCGCAGGCTCAACTAATGGCCGAAGTGCAGGCACGCGGCGAGCTGACCGACGCACATATCGATGCCCTCGCCGAGCAGATTGCCCAATTTCATCTGAGCACTCCTCAGGTGCCGGCCGGCCACTCGCTAAACAGTGCCGACGCGATCGTTGCGCCGATGCGGCAAAACTTCGAGCAGATACGCCCCTTACTGAGCGAGCAGTCCGACCTGCAACAACTCGACGCGCTACTCGACTGGACCGAAACGAGCATTGCCCGCCTGCAACCGCTGCTGGAGCAGCGCACCCAGCACGGTTTCATCCGTGAATGCCATGGTGACCTGCACCTGGGCAACGCAACGATCATCGACGACAAGGTCGTGCTGTTCGATTGCATTGAATTCAACGAGCCCTTCCGCCTGATCGATATCGCCTCTGACGCGGCGTTCCTGGCGATGGACCTGGAAGATCGTGGCCTGAAGTGCCAAGCACGTCGTTTCATCAACGGCTGGCTGGAGCGCACCGGAGATTACGCCTCGCTCGAATTGCTCAGCCTGTACAAAGCCTATCGGGCGATGGTTCGTGCCAAGGTCAGCCTGTTCCGGCTGTATCAGGAGCAGGACGCGGTACAGCGCCGCGTGATCCTGCGCCAGTACCGCAGCTACGCCAATCTGGCCGAAAGCTACAGCGCCATTCCTTCTCGCTTTCTCGCCATCACCCATGGCGTCTCGGCAGTGGGCAAAAGCCAGGTTGCGCTACGTCTGGTCGAGGCGCTGGGCGCCATCAGGTTGCGTTCGGACGTCGAGCGCAAGCGGTTGCATGGTGAGCAGCCACAAGCCCTTGCCACTGAGCTGGACGCAGGTATTTATAGCGCCGAAGCGGGCGAATCGACCTACCAGCGGCTGCACTCAGTGGCTGAGACCGCATTGAATGCCGGCTTTTCTGTGGTGATTGATGCGACCTATCTCAAGCAGCAGCAGCGTCAGTCGGCGTGGCAAGTGGCTGAGTCGACTGGCGTCCCGTTCCTGATCCTCACGTGCGAAGCGCCCGAGGCGGTGATCGAACAATGGCTTACCCAGCGGCAGGCCGAAGGCGGTGACCCATCCGACGCGACCATGGCCGTGGTCAAGGCGCAACAGGCCGCCCGCGAGCCGCTGACCGAACGCGAACAGTTGCTCAGTCGCCAGATCAACACACCCGAGGCAGGCAGCCTCGACAATCTTGTCAGTGCGGTTCGCCAACGGCTGCTAGGGCTCTAACGCACGGATACGACATCCCGCAGGCTCAACCGACAGCATTCACGCACCGCTACGGGCAGAACCCGGCGGTGCTTCTATACTTGGCGATGCCTGTCTGCGGAAGTCGACCATGCCACACTGCGCTCTGCCTTTGCTGCCGGACCATCGCCATGGGTGACAGCGTCCGGCTTTTTTCGATTCGCTCCGACGAATACGCACAGTTCCGCCCTACCTATCCGGACGACCTGTTCCGCTGGCTCGCTGATCGGAGCCCACGACGTCGCTATGCCTTAGATGTCGCGGCTGGCAGCGGCCAGGCGACGCTTCCTCTGCTGGAACATTTCGAGCAGGTTCTTGCCTGCGATGCCAGCCCTCACCAACTGACCGGCAGTTCGGGCTGGCGATCCGCAACGCGTTTCGCTGCCCAGGCCGAGCGGCTGCCGTTGCGCGATGGTATGGCCGACCTACTGGTCGTCGCGCAGGCGTTGCACTGGTTTGCCACGCCGGCGTTCTTCGCCGAGGCAAAGCGAGTGCTCGCGCCCGACGGCTTCTTCTGCGCTTGGTGCTATTCCCTGCTTCGTATCGAACCGAGGCTGGATGCGATCATTGCTCGTCTGCATGGTGAAGTGTTGAACGGCTACTGGCCACAAGGACGCGCCAGTGTCGACGCAGGCTATCGCGATATCCATGCACCGTTCGAAGCCCTCGAGCCTCCGGACTTCGAAATCGAGGCCCATTGGAATCTGCCCCAACTGCTCGGCTATATGCGGACATGGTCAGCCGTGAAACAGTGGCAAAAAGCTCATGGGAACGATCCGATAACTCAGCTCGCACCCGAACTCGCGCAACGCTGGGGCGATCCGGAGCGACAGCGCAGAGTTCGCTGGCCGCTTCACTTCCTTGCCGGTTATCCGGGCCGATAGGAGCAACCGTGCACGACGAGCTGCTGACCCTGAAAAACCTCGGTAAGACATCCGCGCAATGGCTGCACGCCTCGGGTATCCATACAGCCGAGGACTTGCACCGGCTCGGCGCGGTCAACGCTTACCAGGCGGTCAAGTCACGCGGATTCAACGCATCGCGCGTGTTGCTTTATGCCATCGAAGGGGCATTGCGGGACATAAACTGGAAGGAGCTTCCGGATACGCTCAAGAATGAGTTGAACCAGCGGCTCAATGGCGGCGACGGTGGAGACAAGAGCTAGCTCACAACCTCTACGTAGCGTGATTTACTCCTACCCCTCGGCAGCATTATCGTGAGTGCGCGCATCGCTCAACCGTTCTGAGCCCGCTGTTCAAGGACTGTCGTCATGTATCTACTCGGGGAACAACCGGCTTATGCCGATCAGCTGATCAACCGCTTGCAGGGGATCCCCGCGCAACTTCTGGAGGGCCTGGCACCTACTGCCCCACCTATCGAAATCAAGGGTTCTGACGATCTCACCGATGAATTGCCCGAACAGCAATTGTTCATCATCGAGAGCGGGCTACTGCATGCGCTCGTTGATGAACGACCGTTGTTCTATATGCAGGAAGGGGACCTTCTCGGCCTTCGCCAAGGCATCGACTTGCCAGCTTGTCGTTATCGCAGCGACGAATCGATCCGTCTGATTCCGTATTCACGCAGCGCGGTGTTTCAACATATCCATGCCGATCAGCGCCGACAGGAGCTCTTTACGCAATATCTCATCGGCCAGACGGTACTGTTATCTGATGCGCTGGCCCGCCTGAAGCAGCCCGAAATTCATCCGACCACCGGATTCCAGCATTTTGCTGCTGGCGAGGAGCTGATTCGTCAGGGCGACGATGCAGACAACGTATTCATCATCATCGAGGGACACGCCGAAGCGATTGTCGACGGCCAGAAGGTCGGCGATGTCCAGCGCGATGAGATCTTCGGTGCCATGGCTGTGTTCACCCACGAAAAGCGCAGCGCGAGCGTTGTCGCCACGTCCGCCTGCACGGTCATGCTGATTCCCAAGGATCAATTCCTCAGCTTGATGCAGAACAACCCGAAAATCGCGCATAGCCTGATAGAAAGCATGGCCAGGCGGATCGACCTGCTCAACAAGGAAGTCACCCAGTTGCGCCTGCCAATCTCCGCTTGAGCGCGCAACGAAGCCGATTCGTTCTGGGCGGAAATTATTTCGAATCAGCTGTTGACGTCGAAATGAGAATTGTTATTATTAGCACCACTGGTCGAGAGATCAGTTGGTAAGCTGGAAGGCCAGGCAGTCGGACTTTCAGGTTATCTCCTCATCAGGCTAATCACGGTTTTGACCCGGCTCTTGCCGGGTCTTTTTTTGCCCGAAATAAATGCCTGCCGGCTCGGGTACGCTTGCCTGACGCCTACTGCTGCTTTTTACCGAACTCGACGCAATGGTCCTGCTGCGGCTGGGCCGGTGTAAACCAAACGAAATCGGCCTGCTCCGCGCTCAAGGTCTCGCCCACCTCGGCGAGTACCAGAACCTTCGTGTCGCGACTCGCCAAATGCAAGGGCACACCCAGATCACGCCGCACATGAAAGGCCCCCGCCAGCAATACCGCTGGCTTCGGCGCCGCGTTCAGTTGTTCGGCCATCCGGCGGTCGCGCTGCTGCTGCACCGCCAACATCGCCGGCAGTTGCGCCTCGGGCAGCATGTTGCAATGAGAAACGCGTATCTGCGCCAGCAGTTCCTTTTGCACAGGCTCCGCAGCTGCGGCCGCCGTCAACTGCGGTTTACGGCGGTAGATATCGGTGATCTCAGCGCGATCGAGATTCGCCGCCAGCATCGGATAAGGTTGCGCCAAGGCATACTCGACTACTGGCGCGTAAAGGTCCCAATCCCAGCCCTTTTGCCAATCCAGCGCTCCGGGCAGATCCGCCGGCCATTGCCCTCGCCCGATAGACGCCTGCACGCGCGCGACGCGCTTCTGTTGATCCGGGTTGAGCATTTCCAATAGCAGGCTGCCCTGCTCGCGCCGCTGAGCCAGCGCCTGAAGAAGCCAACGCTGTAGGGCGTGATGGTCGGGGTTGTCATGGCGCTCACCAATCAATACCTGATCGACATCGGCCAACTCCCTTACCAGCTGCTGCGCCGAAAGCCGTTCGCCGCTGCGCAGATCTATGATCTGACCAAGGTCAGGATGCGCCAGGCCTTCTGGGCTCTGCCAGGACGGCAATGGCGGGATCGATTGACATGCAGTCAGCAGGATCATGGCAATAGACAACAAAAATCGCATCGATCACTCCTCAGCGCGCAATGACAAGCGGGTGCCCCCGCTCAGGGTGCTGCTGTATCAACACATCCAGGCCGAATACCGACTTCAGCGGTTCTGCACGCAGCACCTGCCCGGGCGCACCACTTAACCGCGCCCGCCCGTCCGCCAGCAGCAACAGGTGATCGCAATAGCGTGCCGCAAGATTCAGATCATGCAGAATCACCATGACCGCGCCGCCCTGCTCCGCGAACTGCCGGACGGCCTGCAGAATGCCGTGCTGATGCAATGGATCGAGCATGGCTGTGGGCTCGTCCAGCAGCAGGACCTGCCCGGCGCCACCTGGCCACAACTGCGCCAACACGCGCGCCAGGTGCACGCGCTGCTGCTCTCCGCCCGACAGCGCCAGATAACTGCGGGCTGCCAAGTGCTGCGCATCCGCAGCCTGCAGCGCAGCAGCGACGATCCGCCTGTCTAGGTCCTGGCCACTGGCGTGGGGCAACCGCCCGAGGCTCACCACTTCGTCGACGCGAAAACCGAAACTCAGCGTCGACGTCTGTGGCAGCACCGCCAGACAGCGCGCCCGCTCAGGCCCATCCCAGTCATGCAGCGATCGTTGATGCAGCTGCACCTCACCGGCGCTGATCGCAAGCTCACCGCTCAGTGCCCCAAGCAAGGTGCTTTTACCAGCGCCGTTGGGGCCCAACACGCCCAGAACTTGGCCTGGCGCCAATTCGAGATCGATGTTTTCAAGCACGGTCATGGCGCCGCGACGGACCGAAACATTCCGGGCGCAGAGCATCAGCGACGCCCTCGTAGCAACAGATAAAGGAAGAAAGGCGCGCCCAGTAGCGCGGTGACGATGCCGATCGGCAACTCCGCAGGCACCAGTATGAGCCGCGCCAGCAGATCGGCCAGCAGCAGCAAACTGCCGCCAGCCAGCGCCGAGGCCGGTAGCAGCAATCGGTGGTCGGGTCCGACCAACAGACGTACCAAATGGGGCACCACCAACCCAACGAACCCGATCATGCCAGCTGCAGCCACTGCCGCCCCCACGCCCAGTGCAGTACAAAAGACCAGCTCGCGCTTGAGCCGCTCGACGTCGAAACCCAGATGACGCGCTTCGGATTCGCCCAGCAGCAGCGCATTCAGCGCTCGGGCGCGGCGTGGCAGCCAACACGTCACCGTCACCGTGACCAGCAGTAACGGCCAGAGCCGCGCGTAACTTGCACCGTTGAGACTGCCAAGATTCCAGAACGTCAGCGTGCGCAGCGTGCTGTCATCGGCAAGGTAGGTGAACAGCCCGATCATGGCGCCCGCCAGCGCAGTCAGCGCGATGCCCGCGAGCAGCATCGTGGCGACATCGGTGCGTCCCTCGCGACGCCCCAGGCGATAGACCAGCGCGGTAACCCCGAGGCCACCAACAAATGCACTAAGCGACAGCAGATAGGGTTCCAGTAGCGGTGAAATGCCGCCGATCAGTTCGCCCCCAACGATAGTCATTGCCGCGCCCAATGCGGCACCACTCGAGACGCCGATCAGTCCGGGATCTGCCAGTGGATTGCGAAACAAACCCTGCATGGCGACGCCGGCGAGCGCCAATACAGCGCCTGCAGCCATCCCGAGCAAGGCCCGCGGCAAACGTATCTGCCCCAGGATAAGTTCGGCCTGCGCTGTACCCTCGGCGCCAAACGAGAGACCCAGCAGACGCAGCATGGCCTGCAGAGTTTCACCGAGCGACAGGCTGACCGGCCCCAATGCCAGCGATAGCCAGAAGGCAATCAGCCACAACAGGCCCAACGAAAGGAACAGGGGGCGTGCGGTCAGCACAGGGCTCATCGAGAGTGTCGCCAGTCGGAGTTCGGGCGAAGGATAAAAGCCAGCCAGTCGGTCCGCCACCTTTAATCCGCCTTGGTCTCCACCGATCCGAGCGCCTGAGTGATAATCCTGGGCTGACAGGGGGACACATGATTCGATTATGCGCCGCGAGCGATATCGCCGAAGGCCAGAGCAAGGGCTTGGAAGTACAGGGGCAGCGCCTGCTCGTCATACGCAAGGACGACATCGTGCATGTCTACGAGAACCGCTGTCCGCATCGAGGGATACCCTTGGAATGGGTTCCGGACCAGTTTCTCGACACTAGCGGCAGCCTGATCCAATGCGCCACTCATGGCGCGCTGTTCCTCATCGAGAGCGGCGAGTGCGTAGCCGGCCCCTGTGCCGGTCAAGCCCTTCGAGCACTGCCGAGCACCGAGCGCGACGGCATCATCTGGTTGCAAAACGCGCGGTAGTGCGACGTTGCGCCCAGGCGACGATTCGCCACGTTGGGTATCATTCGTCCACTGCCCCAAGTGAGATGACCATGCGCCGTTTGCTGTGTCTGCTGATCCTGCTATTCACCCTTCCTGCCACTGCGGGCCTGTTCGATGGTCGCCCCAGTGCCACCCTGGGCGGTCTGGACAACAGCGCCGACTTTCTACCGGTGCGTGAAGCCTTCCGCCTGAGCCTGGTGGACGCAACGCCCGAGCGGATCAAACTGCGCTTCATCGGCGCCGAGGGCTACTACCTCTACCGGCATCGTTTTCAGTTCAAGGCGAGCGACGCCGGTGTGATTCTCGGCGACGCTCAGCTTCCGCCAGGCGAGCAGAAGACCGACGAGTATTTCGGTGAGGTCGAAGTCTATTACGGCATACTTGACGTCGAACTGCCGGTGCGGAACCCCGACAACAGACCCTTCACGCTGCAGGTCGGCTACCAGGGCTGCGCCGACAAGGGGCTGTGCTATCCACCGGAAACCGAGTCGTTCGAGATCGCCGCAGGTGGCACTCCGGCCCCGGCTGCACCCAGCGCCACCCACGATACCGGCGGCGATGCCCTGTCCTGGCGCTCGGTGGCGCTGTTCTTTCTCGCCGGCCTGGGCCTGACCTTCACGCCTTGCGTGCTGCCGATGCTGCCGATCCTTTCCGGCGTGGTGCTGCGCGGACAACCCGGCGGCATGCGCAGCTTCCTACTGTCGCTCGCCTACGTATTGCCGATGGCCGGCGGATTTGCCCTGCTGGGCGCACTGATGGGCGTGTTCGGCGCCGAACTGAATTTGCAGGCGCGTCTGCAATCACCCTGGGTCCTGGTGCCCTTCGCGCTGTTCTTCGTGGCCTTCGCGCTGGCGATGTTCGGTCTGTACGAACTGCGCCTGCCACACGCACTGAGCAGTCGTCTCGATCGTCTGGCCGGTAACGCCAAGGGCGGCTCATTCACGGGCGCCGCCCTGCTAGGCGGCGTCTCCAGTTTGCTGGTCTCTCCGTGCGTCTCGGCGCCGTTGGCCGGCGCCCTGCTGTATATCAGCGCCAGCGGCGATGCCCTGGGCGGCGGCTTGAAACTGTTCGCGCTGGGCCTGGGCATGGGCGCCCCGCTGGTACTGTTCGCCACCAGTGGCGGTGCGCTGCTGCCCAAGAGCGGCCCCTGGATGATCAGCGTACGCAACACCTTCGGCGTTCTGCTGCTCGCCGTGGCGGTCTGGATGCTCGAACGCGTGCTGCCGGGTCCGTTGGCGTTGGCGTTGTGGGGGTTGCTGGCCGCCGGTACGGCGTTGTTTCTGGGCACCCTTGAACTCGCTCCCAAGACACCACAACAGAAGCTCGCGCAGCTGCTTGGCCTGGTTTTGCTGGTCTATGCCCTGGCCGCGTGGATCGGCGCATTACAAGGCGGCTCCGATCCGTTGCGGCCGCTGCCACGTACCACGCTCGCCGCAGGCAGCGGGCCCACGCAAGCCGAAAACTGGCACACCCTGTCGACACCAGCGGAACTCGACGCACAACTCGCAGCCGCTCGCACTGCGGGAGAGCCGTTGATGCTCGACTGGTATGCCGACTGGTGCATCAGCTGCAAGGTGATCGAACGCGAAGTATTTGCCGACCCGCTGATCGCACCTCGCCTGGCCGACTACCGCCTGATCCGCTTCGACATCACCGAAAGCAATGCGCAGCAGCGCGCACTTCTCGATCGCTACAAACTGTTCGGCCCACCGGCCGTCCTGTTCTTCGATCGCAGCGGCCAGGAAATCTCCGATGCCCGTGTCGTCGGCGAAATCGACGTAGCTCAATTCGCTGAACGGTTGAACCGCGCGGAAGCATTGCGCTAGCGCCTGCCCCGCTTCGCCGCGATCACAGCGAAACGGGATTACGCCCAGCAACCTTGCGGCAATCTCCACTCATAATGCAGGCATTTACGCCGATCGCAGCATGACTGGACAGTCAGCCCCCGCTTCGTGCATAGTTTTTCCCCTTCCCGATCAGCCCCACCTTACTGGCGCGATCGGACACAACAACAAGGAATATTCATGGCGACGTTTCTGGTCCTTCACGGCCCGAATCTGAATTTGCTCGGCACCCGCGAACCGGGCGTCTACGGCTCGATGACGCTGGCGCAGATCAATCAAGATCTAGAGCAGCGCGCGCGTGATGCCGGCCACCATCTGCTGCACCTGCAATCCAATGCCGAATACGAATTGATCGAGCGCATTCACGCCGCTCGCGATGAGGGTGTCGATTTCATCCTCGTTAATCCTGCCGCCTTCACACATACAAGTGTCGCGTTACGTGACGCGTTGCTGGCAGTGAGCATCCCATTCATCGAAGTGCACCTCTCAAACGTGCACAAACGTGAACCTTTCCGCCATCACTCCTACTTTTCGGATGTCGCGGTAGGTGTGATCTGCGGCCTTGGCGCCAGCGGCTATCGGCTGGCATTGGAGGCCGCCCTGGAACAACTCGCTGCTTCCTGACGGGCCTGCGCGCAAGCATGCCGGGGCTCGATAAAGCGAGCGGCAACACCCTTTGAACTTACCTGGGAGTCAACGCTTCATGGATATTCGCAAAGTCAAGAAACTGATCGAACTGCTGGAAGAGTCCGGGATCGACGAACTGGAGATCCACGAGGGCGAAGAGTCGGTGCGCATCAGCCGCCACAGCAAACAAGTGGCCATGCAACAGCCGATCTACGCACAGGCCCCCGCCGCACCAGCAGCGGCACCTGTGGCTGCCGCCCCGGTCGCTGATGCCGCTCCAGCTGCTCCGAAGCTGAACGGCACCGTGGTCCGCTCGCCGATGGTCGGCACCTTCTACCGCGCCTCCTCGCCGGAATCCAAGCCGTTCGCCGATGTTGGCCAGAGCGTCAAGAAGGGCGACATCCTCTGCATCGTCGAAGCCATGAAGATGATGAACCATATCGAGGCCGAAACCAGCGGCACCATCGAATCCATCCTGGTGGAGAATGGTCAGCCGGTCGAATACGACCAGCCGCTGTTCACCATCGTTTGAACCGCGGAGAGCCAGCGATGTTGGAAAAAGTATTGATCGCAAACCGCGGTGAAATCGCCCTGCGGATCTTGCGAGCCTGCAAGGAGCTGGGTATCAAGACCGTCGCGGTGCATTCCACTGCCGACCGCGAACTGATGCACCTGGCCCTGGCGGATGAGTCCGTTTGCATCGGCCCGCCCCTTGCCACCAATTCATATCTGCACATCCCGTCGATCATCGCCGCGGCAGAGGTGACCGGCGCTACCGCCATTCACCCCGGTTACGGTTTTCTCGCCGAGAACGCCGACTTCGCCGAACAGGTAGAGAAATCCGGTTTTGCCTTTGTCGGCCCGAAAGCGGAAACCATCCGCCTGATGGGCGACAAGGTGTCCGCCAAGGACGCCATGATCAAATCCGGCGTACCCGTGGTTCCCGGCTCCGACGGCCCGCTGCCGGAAGACGAGAAGGAAGCCCTGCGCATCGCCCGTGAAGTGGGCTATCCGGTGATCATCAAGGCCGCAGGCGGCGGCGGTGGTCGCGGCATGCGCGTGGTGCACAAGGAAGAAGACCTGATCAAGTCAGCCAAGCTGACCCGCACCGAAGCCGGTGCTGCCTTCGGCAACCCGATGGTCTATCTGGAAAAATTCCTCGGCAACCCGCGCCACGTGGAAGTCCAAGTGCTTTCCGATGGTCAGGGCAACGCCATTCACCTGGGCGATCGCGACTGCTCCCTGCAGCGTCGCCATCAGAAGGTCCTGGAAGAAGCGCCAGCCCCTTACATCGATGAAAAGGCCCGGGCAGAAGTACTCAAGCGCTGCACCGACGCCTGCGTCGAGATTGGCTATCGTGGCGCCGGCACTTTCGAATTCCTGTACGAAGACGGGCGCTTCTACTTCATCGAGATGAACACCCGCGTGCAGGTCGAGCATCCGGTCACCGAGATGGTCACTGGTGTGGACATCGTCAAGGAGATGCTCAGCATCGCCGCTGGTAACAAGCTGTCGATCAAGCAGGAAGACGTAGTCATCCGCGGCCATTCGCTGGAGTGCCGGATCAACGCCGAAGACCCGGAGAAATTCCTCCCGAGCCCTGGCAAAGTCAAGCATTTCCACGCACCGGGCGGCAACGGCGTACGCGTCGATTCGCACCTGTACAGTGGTTATTCGGTTCCGCCGAACTACGATTCGCTGATTGGCAAGCTGATCACCTACGGCGCCACGCGCGAAGAAGCCATGGTGCGCATGCGCAATGCCCTGGACGAAATCGTCGTCGATGGCATCAAGACCAACATCCCGCTGCACCGGGATCTGGTTCGCGATGAAGGCTTCTGCAAGGGCGGCGTGAATATCCATTACCTGGAAAAGAAACTGGGTATGGATAAGCACTAAGCTGCAAGCGATATGATGTGCACCCGAAGGGAGCGGCATAGCCGCTCCCTTTCTTTTTCCTGCAGCTTGAGGCTTGTCGCCTGAAGCCGCTTTCGAAGGGAGCTTCGCATGCCCTGGCTACAACTTCGCCTCGCCATCGCCCCGGAACAGGCGCAATCCTACGAAGACGCCCTGCTCGGCGTCGGCGCGGTATCGGTGACCTTCATGGATGCCGAGGACCAACCCATTTTCGAGCCGGACCTGGGCACCACGCCGTTGTGGTCGCATACCCACCTGCTGGCCCTGTTCGAAGCCGATGTGGATGAAAGCAACCTGCTCGCGCACCTGCAGTTGCTGACCGGCGGTGAACTGCCCGATTACCAGTTGGAGCGCATCGAGGACCAGGACTGGGAGCGCAGCTGGATGGACAACTTCCAGCCCATGCGCTTCGGCCGTCGTTTGTGGATCGTGCCCAGCTGGCACGCCGCGCCCGAGCCAGATGCGGTGAACCTGTTGCTCGATCCCGGCCTCGCCTTCGGCACTGGAACCCACCCCACCACCGCGCTATGCCTGGAATGGCTGGATTCTCAAGAGCTGACCGGCCTGCAGGTGCTGGATTTCGGTTGCGGCTCGGGCATTCTTGCCATTGCCGCGCTGTTGCTGGGTGCTGACAAGGCGGTTGGTACCGATATCGATATTCAGGCCATCGAGGCGTCCCGTGATAATGCCGGACGCAACGGCATCGACCCTGCACGCTTCCCGCTGTATCTGCCCGAGCAGTTGCCGGAAGGCCAGTTCGACGTCGTGGTCGCCAATATCCTGGCGGGGCCGCTGGTGGAACTGGCACCACGGATCATCGAGCGCGCCAAACTCGGCGGTCGCCTGGCTTTGTCTGGAATTCTGGTCGAACAAGCCGAAGAGGTTCGCGCCGCCTACGCGGGCCACTTCGACCTGGACCCCACCGCTGAAAAAGACGGCTGGGTGCGGATTACGGGAATTCGACGCTCTTGAACAAAGCGTCGAATCGCGGCAGTAGTGCCGCGATTTCCGTTGCGAGACGCCACTGCCGTTCATCGATGCGCATGCGCTAGACTACGGGCATTTTTCGCCGGACCAACGCATGACCAGCTTCGTCACTCAGTGTCCTCATTGCCGTACAAGCTTTCGTGTCAGCCGCGCTCAACTCGCAGCTGCCCAAGGCGTGGTGCGTTGCGGCGCCTGCATGGAACTGTTCAATGCAGCCCGCTACCTGCAAGGGGACGATATCGCGAGCGACGTTGTCGCTGATCCGACGGTAGCCAGCCAGCCCTCCCGCAGCGAACCGGCACCGACTCACGCGACGTCACCCGCGCATCCCACCACTGACGAAACGCTCTGGATCCACGATGACCTTGATCTGGACAGCCTCGACCTGGACGAAGAACTGGCGAAGCTCGAACGCCAGGAATTGGAGTTGTCGCGAGATTTTCTGGAGCTGGAGCCACGGCCTGACGAACGCCTGCGCACCCCAACGGATGAACTCTCGTCGGCCGATGACGAGGCCTGGGCCGAGCAGCTGCTGAGCGCGGAAACCGACACACCGACAAACCACAACCGAACGCAAGCGGAGCCAGCGCTCACGACAGAGCCATTGTCCCAGACGACCGATCTTCGCTTTACACCGGTAAGCGCCGAACATCCCGCGCCGCCAAGTCCACTGACAAACCGGCCCGTTCCGCTGAACGAGAACCCCGATTCACGGGAGCGCGTCGAGCCCGTCTTCAACAGACTGATCGAGCCGGAAGTCGCGACCGAACCGGGCGACGCGGAGCAGGCTCCGGAGCGAACGACCCGCAGGAACCGTGAGGACCCGCTGTTCGAACTCGACGACGAGCCACTGCAACTCGGCTGGGAGGCGCACCGCCGCCCCTGGGGACGCTGGCTGGGCTGGGGCCTGCTGAACCTGATCGCCCTGCTTGCGCTCGCTGGCCAATATGTTGCGTACAACTTTGATGAAGTGTCGCGACAGGACCAATATCGCCCATGGCTGGCGCGAATCTGTCCCGCTCTGGGCTGCGAGCTGCCACCCAGGGTCGATATCAGCCAGATCAAGAGCAGCAATCTGGTGGTGCGCAGCCACCCCGACTTCGCCGGAGCGCTAGTGGTCGATGCGATCATCTACAACCGCGCGTCGTTCGCCCAACCGTTTCCGCTGCTGGAAATCCGCTTCGCCGACATCAACGGGCAGACACTGGCGCAGCGCACGTTCAAACCTGGCGAGTACCTGTCGGGGGAGCTTGCCGGTCGGCGGGAAATGCCATCGCAGATTCCCATTCATATCGCCCTGGACATCCTCGACCCAGGCGCAAAGGCAGTTAACTACAGCCTGAGCTTCCGCTCGCCGGATTAGTGCCAAGCACGCTATAGCCTCCGCCGCCTGTCGTATCGGCGTGCCATTCCTTGCGCTGGTTATAAGCTTAGGGCTGCTCAGATTTTGTTCAAAACAACCTTTAACCCGTCATCCGGAGCGGGTATTATGCACACCCTTTTTTGCTGTCCCGATCGACCTAACAAGCAGGCTCCAAGCAGGGAATCTTCATGTCAGCGGTACGCATCGGCCCCTATATCCTTCCGAATCGATTGATCCTCGCACCCATGGCCGGTGTGACCGATCAGCCGTTCCGCCAGCTTTGTCGGCGCCTCGGCGCGGGTCTGGTGGTGTCGGAAATGGTGACCAGTGACGTACGCCTGTGGAACAGCCGCAAATCGCGACTGCGCCTGCTGCATGAAGGTGATCCGGAGCCGCGTTCGGTGCAGATCGCGGGTGGCGATCCGCAGATGCTGGCCGAAGCCGCCGCTCGCAATGTCGAGCTGGGCGCGCAGATCATCGACATCAACATGGGCTGCCCGGCGAAGAAGGTCTGTAACAAGGCCGCCGGATCGGCGTTGATGAAAGATGAAAGGCTCGTCTCGGAAATTCTGGAAGCCGTCGTCGGTGCGGTTGATGTTCCGGTGACCTTGAAGATCCGCACCGGTTGGGACAGGCAGAACAAAAACGGACTGACGGTGGCGAAGATCGCCGAACAATCCGGAATCGCAGCCCTGGCCGTACATGGCCGTACCCGTGCCGACCTTTATACGGGCGACGCCGAGTACGACACCATCGCGGCGATCAAGCAGGCGGTGTCGATACCGGTATTTGCCAATGGGGATATCGATACGCCGCTAAAGGCGCGTGAGGTGTTGAGCGCAACAGGTGCCGATGCACTGTTGATTGGTCGAGCGGCACAGGGCAGACCCTGGATCTTTCGCGAGATCAATCACTACCTGGCGACCGGCGAGCTGCTGGCTCCGCCGGGTCTGATCGAAATCGAAGACATTCTGCTGGAACACCTGAGCGCGCTACACGCCTTCTATGGCGATGTCATGGGTGTGCGCATCGCGCGCAAGCATGTCGGCTGGTATCTCGCAACACTACCCGGCGCGCGTGAATATCGCGCCCGGTTCAATGGTTTGGAAGACAGGGACGCGCAATGCGCCAGTGTTCGAGCATTCTTTGCCGAACGCCGAACAGGCCCTGACTCGGGGGAAGGGAAAGGGGTGGCTGCATGACGCTGTTGAACGAAACACTGGTAACTGGAACAACATCCGTGAGCGACAACGTGAACCTCAAGCAACACCTCAACACGCCAAGCGAAGCAGGCCAGACCCTGCGTGGCAGTGTCGAGAAGGCGTTGCACAATTACTTTGCCCATCTGGAAGGAGCGGACGTCACGGACGTTTACAACCTGGTCCTTTCCGAAGTGGAAGCACCACTGCTCGAAACCGTAATGAATTACGTCAAGGGCAACCAGACCAAGGCCTCCGAACTGCTGGGCCTGAATCGCGGCACTCTGCGCAAGAAACTCAAGCAGTACGATCTGCTGTAAGCCGAACCAAAAGCTGGAAGCCGGACGTTTCCAGCCTCGGCATACGGCTCGACTTCTAGCTTCTAGCTAGCTGCCCCGAATCCGCCTCCATCGACTGGAATAAAGATGACCGACCATTCCCTCCGCCTTCCCGTCCGCCGCGCGCTGATCAGCGTGTCCGACAAGACCGGCGTCGTTGAATTCGCCCGTGAACTCGCTGCCCTCGGTGTCGAGATCCTGTCCACTGGCGGCACCTTCAAGCTGCTGCGCGAGAACGACATCGCCGCCGTCGAAGTCGCAGACTACACCGGCTTTCCGGAAATGATGGACGGGCGGGTCAAGACCCTGCATCCGAAGATCCACGGCGGCATTCTTGGCCGTCGCGATCTGGACAGCGCGGTCATGGCCGAGCACGGCATCGCCCCGATCGATCTGGTCGCGGTCAATCTCTACCCGTTTGCCGCCACCGTCGCCAAACCCGGCTGCACGCTTCCGGACGCCATCGAGAACATCGATATCGGCGGTCCGACCATGGTTCGTAGCGCTGCGAAAAACCATAAAGACGTGGCCATCGTGGTCAATGCTGATGACTACGCCGACGTCATCGAGAATCTGCGCAACGGCGGCCTGACCTACGCGCAGCGCTTCGATCTGGCACTCAAAGCCTTCGAACACACCGCATCCTACGACGGCATGATTGCCAACTACCTGGGCACCATCGACCAGAGCGTCGACACCCTTTCCACCGAAGGCCGCAGCCTGCTGCCTCGCACCTTCACCACGCAGTTCGTCAAGGCGCAGGACATGCGCTACGGCGAGAATCCACACCAGATCGCCGCCTTCTACGTCGAGCAGCCCGATGAAGCCTGCGTCGCGACTGCTACCCAACTGCAGGGCAAGGAGCTGTCGTTCAACAACGTGGCCGACACTGACGCCGCACTGGAATGCGTAAAAAGCTTCGTCAAGCCGGCCTGCGTCATCGTCAAGCACGCCAACCCTTGCGGCGTCGCCGTGGTGCCGGAAGACGAAGGCGGCATCCGCCAGGCCTACGAGCTGGCCTATGCCACCGACAGCGAATCGGCGTTCGGCGGCATCATCGCCTTCAACCGCGAGCTGGACGGTGAAACCGCCCGCGCCATCGTCGAGCGCCAGTTCGTCGAAGTGATCATTGCGCCGAGCGTATCCGCCGAGGCCCGGGAGGTTGTCGCCGCCAAGGCCAACGTGCGCCTGCTCGAGTGCGGCCAATGGCCGGCCGAACGCGCGCCGGGTTGGGATTACAAGCGGGTCAACGGTGGCCTGCTGGTACAAAGCCGCGACATCGGCATGATTACCGCGGACGATCTGAAGATCGTGACCCAGCGCGCCCCGACCGAGCAGGAAATTCACGACCTGATCTTCGCCTGGAAGGTGGCCAAGTTCGTCAAGTCCAACGCCATCGTCTACGCCAAGAATCGCCAGACCGTGGGCGTCGGCGCCGGCCAGATGAGCCGCGTCAATTCCGCCCGCATCGCCGCGATCAAGGCCGAACATGCTGGCCTGCCGGTACCCGGCGCGGTCATGGCCTCGGATGCCTTCTTCCCGTTCCGCGACGGCATCGACAATGCCGCCAAAGCCGGCATCACTGCAGTGATCCAACCGGGCGGTTCGATGCGCGACGCCGAAGTCATCGCCGCGGCAGACGAAGCCGGCATCGCCATGGTGTTCACCGGTATGCGCCACTTCAGACACTAATAACGGTCGCGCTCGGACAGGCATCTGCGGCGTTGTCCGGCCCTCCCCATGCTCATGCCAGAAGGCAGCTCCGCTGGGTAAAGGGCCTGACGCCTTGCATCTACCGACCCGATTACGACCTCGAGATTCGCAGGTTGGGATGAGCGAAGCGATACCCAACGATCCGGCATCGTCCGGACCCGCCAGGAGATTTTTCATGAACGTACTGATCATCGGCAGCGGCGGACGTGAACACGCGCTGGCCTGGAAGGTGGCGCAGGACCCACGGGTGAATAAGGTGTTCGTCGCGCCGGGCAATGCCGGCACTGCGACCGAAGCCAAGTGCGAAAACGTCGACATCGACGTGCTGGCCATCGAGCAACTGGCGGATTTCGCCGAAAAGAACGTGCAGCTGACCATCGTCGGTCCAGAGGCGCCACTGGTCAAAGGTGTGGTCGACCTGTTCCGTTCGCGTGGTCTGGATTGTTTCGGCCCCACCGCCTCAGCCGCGCAGCTGGAAGGCTCAAAAGCCTTCACCAAGGACTTCCTTGCTCGTCACCAGATCCCTACCGCCGACTATCAAAACTTCACCGAGGTGGAGCCGGCGCTGGCTTATCTGCATGAGAAAGGCGCGCCCATCGTGATCAAGGCCGATGGCCTGGCAGCCGGCAAAGGCGTGATCGTCGCCATGACCCTGGCAGAAGCTGAAGAAGCCGTACGCGACATGCTCTCGGGCAACGCCTTCGGTGATGCCGGCGCACGCGTCGTGATCGAGGAATTCCTCGATGGCGAAGAGGCCAGCTTCATCGTCATGGTCGATGGCGAGAACGTCCTGCCGATGGCCACCAGCCAGGATCACAAGCGCGTCGGTGATGGCGACAGCGGGCCGAATACCGGTGGTATGGGCGCCTATTCGCCCGCTCCGGTGGTCACCGCCGAGGTTCACCAGCGTGTCATGGACGAGGTGATCTGGCCGACCGTCACGGGCATGGCCGCCGAAGGCAATGTCTACACCGGCTTTCTCTATGCCGGCCTGATGATCGACAAGGCCGGCGCACCGAAGGTCATCGAGTTCAATTGCCGCTTCGGCGATCCGGAAACCCAGCCCATCATGCTGCGCCTGCAATCGAGTCTGGTGCTCCTGGTCGAGGCCGCACTGGCGAAGGCGCTGAATAAGATCGAGGCACAATGGGATCCTCGCCCGAGTCTGGGCGTCGTTCTCGCGGCTGGAGGCTACCCCGGCTATTACAGCAAGGGCGCGACGATTCGCGGCCTGGAGGCTGCAGCGCAACTGGAAGGCAAGATATTCCATGCCGGCACGACGCTGAAGGACGGCGCGATCACTACCTCCGGCGGACGCGTGCTCTGCGCAACAGCCATGGGCGAAACGGTCTCGGCAGCCCAGCAGAACGCCTACGCGCTGGCTGCTCGCGTCGACTGGGACGGCCACTTCTACCGCCATGACATCGGCTACCGTGCAATTGCGCGCGAACAGGGCAAAAGCTGAGCGAGAAACTCGCTGGAATGTGCGCAACGGCAGACCTTATCTTCCGTTGCACGTATTACAGGGGCACATGGCGATGGCTATAATCTGCCGTCAGACAGATGAAGGGACTTCAATCGTGCGTCGACTCAGAGTCGCCATTGCTTTTGCCTTCAGTCTATTGCTGGCTGCGCTGTCGTCATTCGACGCGGTGGCCGAGCCACTCTCTTCCGACCCCGCTGCCGCCACGCAACAAACGGAACCCAATTGGCGACTGCTCATTGATCAGTCAGGCCTGCTTACGCTCGATGAGGTTCTGGATCAGCGTGGTCTGTTCCAGCGAATCGATACCCGCTCCTATGCTGCTCCGGCAAGCGACAGCGCCGTTTGGCTACAGGTGAGCCTCCCGCCCTTCACTCAGCCGAACTGGCTGTGGGTATTCGCCCCTCGTGTGCAATATCTCGACTTCTACCTGCTACGCGACGGGCAGCTCGAGCAACATATTGAAACCGGCGAGCTGAGACCGCTGGATTCGCGTCCTCTGCCGACGCGCGCCTACCTGTTCTCGCTGCCCAACGACGATGCGCCTCGCGAGGCCTACGTTCGGTTGCAGTCGTCGCACCCGATCATGACTTGGTTCTATACGATCGACGAAGCTGGGCTGGTCGAGCAGGCCCGCCCGGCGTACCTGTTCGGTGCGTTGTTCGGTGCCCTGGCGCTGCTGATGGTCTACAACCTGCTGCGCTTCGCCTACACGCTCAGTTACAGCCATGTATGGCTGGCCGTGCTACACGGCGCACTGCTGATCTGCGCCATGGCGAACCTCGGTTTGCTGGCTGTATGGATACCGAACCTGATCTATAGCCAACCATTGATTGCCGATATGGCGGCGCTGCTCACCTGCCTGTCCTTGCTTGCCTACACTTTTGGCTTCTTCCAGCACCGCACGCGATATTGGGTGACGTGGCTGCTGGCGACGCTAGCAGGCATTGTCATCGCTTTGGCTACCATCATATTGCTCACCGGCGAGTTGTGGTTCAGTTGGCTGATCTACGTCTCGGTGTTGGTCACTGCGCTCAGCGTTACCGCGGTGGCAATCCATCATTGGCGGCAGCGCTATGAGCCCGCCAGACTAGTAGTCGCCGGTATGCTGCTGTTCGATGGCGGCTTCTTATTCGTTCTGCCCATTCTGCTGGGCTTCGACCAGCTCGATCCCAACTGGCTGACCGGCATCATGTTCAGTGTCGCCACGTGCTCGGGTCTAATCCTCAGCTTCGCATTGCTGGAGCGGCAACGGCAGATCCAGGCCAACACTCGCAATCAGCACACTGCTGAGGCGGTCACCAGCGCTGAGCTACGGACCAAGGCGGACTTCCTGGCCAAGATCAGTCACGAAATTCGCACCCCCATGAACGGGGTGCTGGGTATGAGCGAGTTGTTGCTAGACACTTCGCTGTCGGCCAAACAGCGCGATTACGTACAGACGATTCACAGCTCGGGCAACGAGCTGCTCAACCTGATCAACGAGATCCTGGATATTTCCAAGCTGGAGTCCGGACAAATCGAACTGGACGATGTTCAGTTCGACCTCAATGCCCTGATCGAGGACTGTCTGAGTATCTTCCGGGCCAAGGCCGAGCAGCAGAAGGTCGAGTTGATCAGCTTCGTTCAGCCGCAGATTCCACATGTCGTCGCAGGCGACCCTACCCGTCTGCGCCAGGCCTTGTTGAACCTGCTCGAAAATGCCTTCAAGCAGACGGAAGAAGGCGAAGTCCTGCTGATCGCAGCGGTGGACGAGCACGAAGCGCTTCCGCGTCTGCGCATCACCGTGCAGGACAGTGGGCGGCCCTTGGAAGCGCAGGAACGCGATGCGTTGCTCAATGCTGCTCTGGATAGCCGCGACTTCCTCGCCGCAACCCGCCACGGCGGCCGACTCGGTCTGATCATCGCCAGACAACTCGTTCACTTGATGGACGGCGAGTTCGGCATCCAGACCGGCGGCATCTCAGGCAACACTTTATGGATAAGCCTGCCGTTGGGTGCCGAACTTACCGAACAACCCGCCAGCGATCTCGACAGCCAGCTGAAAGGGGCACGCCTGCTGGTAGTCGATGACAACGACACCTGCCGGAAGGTAATCAGCCAGCAGTGCAGCAGCTGGGGCCTGGACGTCAGTGCCGTGGCCTCTGGCAAGGAGGCGCTTGCCCTGCTCCGCACCAAGGCGCACCTGCACGAATACTTCGATGTCGTCCTGCTCGATCAGGACATGCCCGGCATGACGGGTATGCAGCTGGCCAGCAAGATCAAGGAAGACTTCAGCATCAACCACGACATTCTGCTGATCATGCTGACCGGTATGAGTAGCGCGCCGAGCAAAATCATTGCGCGCAACGCCGGAATCAAGCGCATCCTGGCCAAACCCGTTGCCGGCTACACCCTGAAAACGACCCTCGCCGATGAGATCTCTCGCCGCACCACTACCGTAGCCTCCACCGCCATTCAATCCAGCACACCGTTTTCGGTACCGGACGACTTCCTCATCCTGGTCGCCGAGGACAACAGTATTTCCACCAAAGTCATCCGAGGCATGCTGAACAAGCTGAACCTCAAGCCGGACACTGCCAGCAACGGCGAGGAAGCGCTCGAACTGATCAAGACGCAACCCTACGATCTGGTGCTAATGGACTGCGAGATGCCTGTCATGGACGGCTTCGAGGCGACCGCGAGGCTACGCGCCTGGGAGTCTTTGGCAGGTCGCCCGCGAACGCCTGTGGTGGCGCTGACGGCTCATATTCTCAGCGAGCATCGCGAGCGCGCCCGCGAAGCTGGCATGGATGGGCACATGTCCAAACCCGTCGAGATGTCGCAACTACGTGAACTGATCGAACGTTGGGTAGATATCCGAGCGGCAGCCTCTGCGGATCGGCACAACCGCCCCTGATCATTGCTGGGAAATTGGCGACACGCTGCGCACATCCTCAATTACCAGGAGGCTTTCCGGTTGCGCCGGCATTCGTGAAGTATCCATCCGTAAATCCTGAGCAGGGACGGCGTAAGTCATCCGTCGCGTCAGCATGCGCAGTGCACTCATCAGCAGTGCGATCGCCAATCGCTCGCCGGGACAGCGATGCCCTGTCGCGGCATCGCCACCGCCCTGAGTGATGAAATTGAACGCACTGCCATCCCAGGTGGCGAAACGTTCGGGCCGAAACGCTTCAGGCTCAGTCCAGAGCCGCGAGTCCCGATTGGTCCCGTAGAGGTCCAGGAGCACTCGCGTACCTTTAGGGAAGTGATAGCCCCGCCATTCGAAATCCTTTCGCACGCGCGCCGCAGTGAAAGGAAAAAAGGCATGAAGCCGGCGAACTTCCTGTGCAAAGGGTTCCAGCGCAGCATCATCTCGCTGCAACCGCTGCTGCCACGCTGGATGCGCCAGCAATTCCAGCGCGGCGTAGATAATGAAGCGCGTAACCGCAACTGTCGGGCGCAACAGATTGAGCATTTCGACTGCCGCCGCTCTTTCATCAAGCGCCTTTCCGTCTAAATCGAGATACTGCGCAACCACGGCCAGCGCCCGAGTTTCATCGACCTGCAGTTCCCCGGCTCGCAATCGGGTGATCAGCTCGATCATCCAGTTTTCCGCCTCTTTACGCGCCTTGCGCGCGCGCAAGTGGCGGGCTCCAATACCACCCGCGCCATCAATCATGGCGGTCAGCTGATCACGACGCAGTAGTACATCACCCCCGGCGAGCGGTACGCCGGCCCACCCACACACCGAGCGGGTGAGAATCGCCTGGACCTCCGGCATGAGAACGATGCGGTCGCTACGCTGCCAGGTCTCGATGGCCGCCTGCCAATGGGTCTCGCTCAACCGCACCAGTTCGGCGACCGCATCGTCGGTCAGCAATGACATGAACAGTCGTTTGCGATGCCGATGTGCCTCGTCATCCAGCCCCTGCACACCGCCTTGGCCAAACAGCGTTTTCTGCAGCATGCGCGGTGCGGCGTGCTGACGCTCGAATAGCTGCTCGTCGTAAAACAACCTCGCAGCCTCTTCGCCGCTCATGCAGATCGTGTTCTGTAGCAGCAGGCGGACCTGGAAGATGTCTGATCCAAGCCGCTGACATCGGCTGGGAATGAACGAGTACCCTTCGCTGAGCAGCGAAAGCGAACTCTCTGCTTGTAGATCACGCGGGATATCAGGCACTACTGTTTCCTCCCTTGATGTCAGGCCCTACGGTGGACCTCATCCCGTTGCCCCGGTGCCCGTTCCCGCTCACACCAATGCCAGAATGAACAAAACGCGCGCTCCGATGCCGATAAAAGACTGGCCGAACTATTCCGCGACGCTTGTGACCCATTGTCCGAACCTTCGCTTCGAGGCATAAGCCATCGCCAAGGAGCCAACCCAATGATGAAGAGGAGCGATGTCGTCTGGACCTTTGTCGGCATCACGGCGGTACTGCTTTCCGGCTATCTGCTATATCAGGAAATTCACAATCTCTCGCTGGCCGAACTCACCGAAAGTCTCGAGGCCATCAGCTATCGGGACTGGCTGCTGGCCGGCCTGGCGACGCTTGGTGCCTACACCGCGCTGGCCTGGTATGACCGGATTGCCATAGCCCACCTGGGCAAGAACATCTCCTGGTGGTTCATCACGCTCTGCTCGTTCACCACCTATGCCCTGGCGCACAACGTGGGCGCGTCGGTGTTTTCCGGGGCGGTTGTGCGCTATCGCGCGTATCGCAGCAAGGGGCTCAGTCCGCATGAGATCGGCGTATTGATCGTATTCTGTTCCCTCACTTTTTTTCTCGGCACCTTGCTGGCTGGGGGAGCCGTATTGATTCTGCGGCCGGATTTGCTGAGCAGGCTCATCGACGCAGATCCTTGGCTTTCGCTCGCCATTGGGACGTCCCTGCTGTGCCTGGTCGGTCTTTACGTGATTGGGGCCTGGCGACATTTCGCGCCCATGCATCTTGGGAAATGGCGAATCGATTACCCACGCCTTCCGATCGTCGGCAGGCAGCTGATTGCCGCACCACTGGAACTGGCCTGCGCGGCGGCAATCATCTACTTCGCGCTTCCCGACGCGCAGAACCCCGGCTATCTGGTGGTACTCGGGGTATTTCTCGCATCCTTCTCGCTGGCGTTGTTGTCCCATGCACCCGGCGGGCTCGGGGTACTCGAGGTGACCTTCATCGCCGCCTTGCCGGAGCTGCCTACAGCCGACGTCCTGGCTGCACTGATCGTATTCAGGGCCTTCTATCTTCTGCTGCCATTCGCCCTGGCGATATTGATCGTGATGGTATTCGAAGCCACCCAGTGGTCGGCAAAACGACGCACCGGCATCGGCTCCGGTCAGTAAACTACGGGAACACCACCATTGCAGTATGGCTATGTTCGCTCGCTCGGGTGATCATTCGCCTCCATTTCGAGATGAAACACGAAATCACATGACCGACACCCGTACCACCCGACCAGGCTCCAATCAACCGCCCGAGCACAAGCCACGGCCCTTGATGGATTTGGCGATCAGCATCGTGATCCCATCATTGATCCTGATGAAGCTTAGCGGCGAGAACCGCCTTGGCGCCGACGGCGCGCTCCTGCTGGCGCTGGCGTTTCCGCTCGGTTGGGGTCTGTTCGAACTGGCGAAATATCGTAAATTCAATTGGATCGCCCTGCTGGGCCTCGTCAGCGTGCTGCTTACCGGCGGCATCGGCCTGCTGCAACTCGACCCCCAATGGCTGGCAGTCAAGGAAGCCGCAATTCCCGGCATCATCGGCATTGCGGTACTGGCCTCGACCCGCACCCGCTTCCCGCTGATCCGCACCCTGCTCTACAACCCCAAGGTGCTCAACGTCGACAAGGTCCACGAGCAGCTCGAGCGCAACGGGCAAACCGCTCACTTCGAAACGCGGCTGCTGCGCGCCACCTACTTTCTCAGCGGTACCTTCTTTTTCTCTTCTTTCATGAACTATGTACTGGCCAAATGGATCGTCAACAGCCCGGCCGGCAGTGAAGCCTTCAACGCCGAGCTGGGTCGCATGACCCTGCTCAGCTACCCAATGATCGCGATCCCGAGCATGTTGATGATGATGGCGATCTTCTATTACCTCTGGCGCACCATTCACGGCCTGACCGGCCTGCGCCTCGAGGACATCATCGCCCCGCACGCGCACGCCGATCGGCGTGGTGGAAAATCCTGACCGCCTCGGCGATCACGCCGACATCAGCAGCATCCACAACGGCAGGCTGATCGCCGCGAGCATGGTCGAGAGAAACACCGTCGAACTGACCGCGCGGGTATCGTCCGGATTGGCCACGAAAGCCAGCACGTTCACGCCACTCGGACAGGCCGCCAGCAGCACCAGCACGCTACGTGCTTCATGACTCAGCCCGGGCAACAACCCACTGATGTACCACACCAGCAATGGAAACAAGCCCAGCTTGACGAGCGTCAGCGCCAACGCAGTGGGACTAGGACGCAGCCGATAGCGTGACAAACTGATACCCAGCACCAGCAGTGCGCAAGGCAACGCTGCCAGGGCCAGCCAATCGGCGATGCGCCATATCGACTGCGGCAGACCGAAGCCCGAAACGTTCAGCAAGGCTCCGAGCAACAGCCCCACAATGAGCGGGTTGGCGAGATTCTTCAGCAGCGCCGTGCCACTGACCTTCTGCCCCGAGCCGAACGCGCTGTAGAAGCTCTGCAGCGAAAACAGGATCAGGCTGTGAAAAACCAGGATTGCGAATACGTACACCAGGCTCGCCTGTCCGAGCAACGTGGTCACCAGCGGGATTCCGACCAGCACGTTATTGGAGTAGGCAGCCGTCAATCCCAGCGGCGAAGCGCGCCCCAGCAAACGATGCGCAATCAACCCTACGAAGATGAAGATGGCGAGTACCGGACCAAAATAGGCCAGCAATAGCATCGGCGACATGCCGTCGCTCAGCTGTGCGCGGGCGATACCGGTGAACAGGACGGCCGGCATGAACAACTTGAAAGTGATATTGGCGAGCCCGGTTGCCGCTTCACCAGCGAGCCAACCTCTCCAGCCCAGCAGATAGCCGAGCATGATCAAGCCAAAGATGGGCAGGATTGCCTCAAACACGACCACGCAGCTTCTCCAACGACCGGTACGGCCTCATGCCGCCCCGTAAAAAGGTGGCAAAGAATACCGACTCGCGGACAGGATAACCAACAGGTGTGGCCCCAAGTCACCCCGGGGCAAATCCGATAGGTCAGCCGTCAGATCTGAGGAGGCGCAGCGACAACCGCGGCACCCGTTTCCGCAGTGGCCAATGCGTCGAGCACAACCGACAACTCTTCGTGCCAGTCATGCGTAGCGATGCCAAAGGTTGTTTCGAAACGGGTGCAATCGAGCACGGACCAGGCCGGCCGACGCGCGGGCGTCGGGTATTGTGCGGTCGTGATCGAAGATACCTGTGGTTGTTTAGGAAGCATGCCCTTGACTGCTGCCTGGCGGAAAATCTCTACAGCAAAATCGAACCAAGTACAGGGCGAACGGCCGCTGTAGTGATAGAGCCCCCAAGCAAGCGCGCCTTCACGTGCATATCGCTGAGCCAGCTGCAGTAGCACATCGGCAATGCTGCCGGCCTGGGTAGGGCAGCCAAACTGATCAGCGACCACCGAAAGCGAGTCACGCTGACGCCCCAGGCGCAGCATCGTCTTGACGAAATTGTGGCCATGCGCGCCATACACCCAGCTGGTTCGCAGAATCAGATGCTCATCCAACACAGCCCGGATGGCGTCTTCACCAGCCAGCTTGCTCGCACCGTACACGCCCGTTGGTTCGACTTCGTCTTCTTCGCGGTAAGGCTCTCGGGCTTCGCCGGAAAACACGTAATCAGTGGAGATGTGCAGCAATGGGATGCAGGCATACCGGGCGGCTTCGGCCAATCTGGCCGCCCCCTCACGGTTCACTGCGAACGCCTGCTCGCTATGCGTCTCGGCATTGTCGACGTGGGTGTAGGCGGCCGCGTTGATGATCATCCCCGGCTTGAGCAGGGCTACGACAGCTGCCACCTGATCAGCATCGGTAATGTCCAGCTGCTCCCGGGTCATGCTAAGCGCCTCGAGACCATACTTATTCGCACGGTCTACCAACTCGTGGCCGACTTGGCCACCGGCACCGCATACAAGGATTCGCATCTGGTTATCACCTCATTCAAAGCTCGCTAGTAACGGCAAGCACGATTCGTAAAGCAGATTCGATACAGGCCCATCGCGCTGAAACCGCCGAGATAGCGCGGCTCAAGCACATTCAGGCCAGCATAAACGAATTTTGTTCCGTCGAAAGCAAGGCTGATAAGAATTATTCCCAGCTCGTCGGAAGCATGGCGGGGCCGTGATGACAACTTCATGAAGACAAATCGCAAGCGGGCGGTGCCAACACGCGTGAAACTCGACACCGCCGGTGGGGACCAATCTGAAAGAGGTGGTGTTATGGCGGAACCTACGGCGTGCCCAAGCCTGTAGGCCTCGCATCGTTCATGCTTGTGGAGGAATCGTTATGCCTAGAGGTGAAAAATCCAAGTACACCGATAAACAGCAACGCAAAGCCGAACATATCGAACAGAGCTATGAGGAGCGCGGTGTGCCCGAGAAGGAAGCCGAAGCACGTGCGTGGGCCACGGTGAACAAGCAATCTGGCGGCGGCGAGCGCAAGGGTGGGTCGGGGCAGAACAAAAGCGAGACAGCCAAGCGCGCCGACCGCAAGGATTCTTCTCATCGCGCAGCGAAAGCACGCTCCGGCGATTCACCCAACAAGGGCTCGGCGCGTAGCAATCGCTCCGGCAGTAGCTCGCTCACCGAACTGACGCGGGACGAACTGATGCAGAAAGCCCGTGAGCGTGACGTCCGCGGTCGGTCGAAGATGCGCAAGGACGAGCTGATCAAGGCACTCAGCTGATGGAAACCGACATGCATGATCCCGATCCGCGGGACGATGGAACGCCGAGCCCCTTTCCATATCCAGAGCGCAAGGAGCCCGATCAACCGGTGCCTATCGAAGACCCCGACGACCCTGATCAGTCGGAGAAAGGCGGAGCCGGCTAAACTTTCCAGCTCCTCATCCATCACAGCTAAAGCCCAGCGAGACGCCAACAGGCGCGGCGGTATGGCTAAACAGCCCTATTGAATTCAGGAGACCGTGATGAGCTATGTACAACTGAGCGACAAACAGACCTTGCGCGAGCGTGCCCGGCAGCATGTCGAAAACGGTGCGGTGACCGAAAGCTATTCAGCAGACCGCGACACCGTGATCAATCTGCTCAACGAGGCATTGGCCACCGAGCTGGTCTGCTACCTGCGCTACAAGCGCCATTACTACATGGCGACTGGATTGAAATCGAGCGTTGCCGCAGCAGAGTTCCTTGAGCACGCCAACGAAGAGCAGGAACATGCCGACCGACTGGCCGAGCGTATCGTGCAGCTGGGCGGCGCACCCGACTTCAATCCGGACAGCCTTACCGAGCGATCACATGCGCAATATGCCGAAGGCAACGGCCTGCGCGACATGGTCTTCGAAAACCTGGTTGCCGAGCGCATCGCCATCGACAGCTACCGCGAGATCGTTCAGTACATCGGCGACAAGGACCCAACCACACGACGGATCTTCGAGGATATTCTCGCGCAGGAAGAAGAACACGCCGATGACATGGCCAGCCTGCTCGACGGCATGAACTGAGACTGCAAGCTGCAGCCTGCAAGGATTGTCGGATCGATGGAGGACGCTTAGATACCGGCGGGTGTCTAGAAAAGCACGGTCAAGTGTGGCCCGTAGATGAGGTTGGCGCGCTTGAAGCTTGAAGCAAAAAAAGGCCACCCGAAGGTGGCCTCAAAAAGGAAAGGAGAGTACTGCTCAGCCGGCAGCTGCCGGGCGCATGTAGGAGATCGGTGCGGTCTGGGAATCATCGAACGTCACCATCTCCCACGCGTCCTTCTGTTCCATCAAGGTGCGCAGCAAACGATTGTTCAATGCATGTCCGGATTTAAAGCCGCGGAATTCGCCGATCAAACTGGTGCCCAGCAAGTAAAGATCACCGATCGCATCGAGAATCTTGTGCTTCACGAACTCGTCCTCATAACGCAGGCCGTCTTCGTTGAGCACGTGGTCTTCGTCAACCACAATCGCGTTTTCAACGCTTCCACCCAAAGCCAGATTGTGCGAGCGGAGGAACTCGATGTCGCGCATGAAACCGAACGTCCGTGCACGACTGACTTCCTTGACAAAGGAAGTGCTGGAGAAATCCACGCTGGCGGTTTGGGTGCGACCGCGGAAAACCGGATGGTCGAAGTCGATCTCGAAACTCACTTTGAAGCCTTCGAATGGTATGAACGTGGCGCGCTTGTCGCCGTCCTCCACCGTGACCTCGCGGATGATGCGGATGAATTTCTTGGGGGCGTCCTGCTCCTGCAGGCCGGCTGATTGAATCAGGAATACGAAGGGGCCAGCGCTACCGTCCATGATCGGCACTTCCGATGCGGAAAGCTCGACATAAGCGTTATCGATGCCAAGTCCAGCCATGGCCGAAAGCAAATGCTCCACCGTGTCGACTTTGACGTCACCGCTTACCAGCGTGGTCGACATGGTTGTCTCGCCGACGTTCTCGGCCCGTGCGGCAATCTGCACGGGCGGGTTGAGATCGGTGCGACAGAACACGATTCCAGTATCCACGGGTGCCGGCTTCAGGGTCAGGTATACCTTTTCCCCCGAATGCAGGCCGACGCCAGTGGCGCGAATGATGTTCTTCAAGGTGCGTTGTCTGATCATGGCTTGATTTCGCTATTGCGCTGTTGCGAATGGTTTCCAACAAAGGTGGCGATCATAGCAGAACCCCAGTTTGCTGAATACCAATCAACCCAATACTCCTGATAAATCAAATCAATCAGCCTGGCGACGCAGAAAGGCCGGAATATCAAGGTAATCCAAGTCCTCCTGAGGATTCATTTTCGCCGCAGTCGCCACGTTGGCCTGATTGCGCATGATGGTCGGGCGGTCCAGATCACGGTAGTTCACCGCTGCCTGATCCTGACGTGGAGCCGGCGCTGCCTGCGGCGCGACCGCTGCGGTCTGCAGGGTATTGTCGACAACCTTGACCGGTTTCTCATTACGCGGGCCGAGTCCCGTAGCGACGACGGTAACGTGCAGTTCGTCGAGCATATCGGGATCGATCACAGCACCCACCTTGACGGTCGCTTCATCGGACGCGAACGCCTCGATGATCTCGCCGACGGCAGCGTATTCACCGAGCGAAAGATCCAGACCAGCGGTGATGTTGACCAAAATGCCGCGAGCACCCTGCAGATTGACGTCTTCTAGCAGCGGGTTGCGGATAGCCGCCTCGGTAGCTTCGCGAGCGCGGTTGGGGCCGGTTGCGCACCCCGTACCCATCATCGCCATGCCCATTTCCCCCATGACGGTTTTTACATCGGCGAAGTCGACGTTCATCAGGCCTGGGCGTTGCATGATGTCGGAAATACCGCGCACGGCGCCGGTGAGTACGTCGTCGGCCTTGGCGAAAGCCGCGAGCAGGCTCGCATCCTTGCCCAGGATGGTCAGCAGCTTTTCGTTGGGAATGGTGATCAGCGAGTCGACGCACTCGGAGAGCTGACGAATGCCCTCGTCGGCGACCTGCATGCGACGACGCCCCTCGAACGGGAACGGGCGAGTCACCACTGCTACGGTCAGGATGCCCATTTCCTTGGCAACCGAAGCGATGACCGGCGCGGCGCCGGTACCGGTACCACCGCCCATGCCGGTGGTGATGAACACCATGTCAGCGCCCTGCAGCACCTCGGCAATGCGCTCACGGTCATCCATGGCAGCCTGACGACCAATATCGGGATTGGTGCCGGCGCCCAGGCCTTTGGTAATAGCGGAACCCAACTGCAGTACGGTCCGCGCTTCGATTTTCTTCAGCGCCTGAGCATCGGTGTTGGCGCAGATGAATTCGACGCCTTCGACGCTGTTGCGCACCATGTGATTGACGGCGTTGCCGCCGCCTCCGCCTACGCCAATGACCTTAATCACTGCACTCTGCGGGGTATGATCTACGAGTTCGAACATTTCCCTCTCTCCTTCCAGCTTTCTAGTTGTGGTTACTGCTACTGCCGCACTGCTCAGAAATTGCCTTGGATCCAGCTTTTGAGCCGGTCCACGACAGATGTTTTGGGTTCTTCGGCGAAGTTGCCGAGACCGGACATGGTCGTGCCATCGGTCTGCTTGCGCATGCCGTACAGCAACAGGCCCACGCCCGTTGAATAGATAGGATTGCGGACCACATCCGTGAGTCCGTTGATGCTGTGCGGTACGCCCAGGCGCACCGGCATGTGAAAGATTTCCTCGGCCAGCTCGACGGCGCCTTCCATCTTCGCCGTACCGCCGGTGAGAACGATCCCTGCCGGGACCAGATCCTCGTAGCCGCTTCGACGCAGCTCAGCCTGGATCAATGTAAAGAGTTCGTCATAACGCGGCTCCACGACTTCGGCCAACGCCTGGCGTGAGAGTTCCCGCGGCGGACGATCCCCGACGCTCGGTACCTTGATGGTTTCGCCGGGGCCCGCCAGCTTGGCCAGCGCGCAGGCGTAGCGGATCTTGATCTCTTCGGCGTACTGGGTCGGCGTACGCAGAGCCATGGCGATGTCATTGGTGACCTGATCACCGGCGATCGGAATGACCGCGGTATGCCGAATCGCTCCTTCGGTGAAGATGCAGATGTCGGTTGTGCCGCCGCCGATATCCACCAGGCAGACGCCCAGTTCTTTTTCATCGTCGGTCAGGACGGCGTGGGCCGATGCGAGTTGTTCCAGAATGATGTCGTCGACTTCCAGGCCGCAGCGACGTACGCACTTTTCGATGTTCTGCGCTGCGTTGACGGCGCAAGTAACGACATGAACCTTCGCTTCCAGACGCACGCCGGACATGCCCAACGGCTCACGGACGCCCTCCTGGTTATCGATCACATAATCCTGCGGAAGCGTATGCAGCACCCGCTGATCAGCCGGAATCGCCACCGCTTGCGCGGCATCGAGCACGCGTTCTAGATCCGCTGTACTGACCTCGCGATCCCGGATCGCGACGATGCCATGGGAGTTGAGGCTGCGGATATGGTTGCCGGCTAGACCGACGAAGGCGGAGTGGATGCGGCAGCCGGCCATCAGCTGCGCTTCTTCGACGGCACGCTGGATCGACTGAACGGTGGACTCGATGTTGACCACCACGCCCTTCTTCAGGCCACGCGACGGATGGGTGCCGATCCCGACGATTTCGAGTTCGCCGTCCGGCGTCACTTCGCCCACCAGCGCCACCACCTTGGAGGTGCCGATGTCGAGGCCGACGATCATCTTGCCGCTTTGCACGCTAGACATGTGTTTCATTCCTCAATTCTTCGCAACGACGGATTCGTCCGTCGTGGTCGGGCTCGGCTCGCGCCACGCAACGGCCAGGCCATTGGCGTAGCGGAGGTCGATCCGCGCAATTCTTTCGCTCTCCGGCGCCAGCTCCTGCTGATAGATGGCCGTGAAGCGCCGCATTTTTTCGATTATCTGATCCCTTCCCAGTAACAGCTCGACGCCCTGCCTGGTCGTCAAGAACCAGCTGCCCCGAGCCCGCAATTCCAGACGGGCAATGGAGAACCCGAGCGGCCGAAGCATCTGGCTAAGCATCTGGTATTGCTGCATCACTCGCTGCTGGGCCCGTTTCGGACCATGCAACTGCGGCAGGTGTTCATACTGAGCTAGGTCATTGGGCGCAAAGGCCTGACCGTTGTTGTTCAACAGCGCCTCATCGCCCCAACGGGCGATGGGCAATTGCTCATCGAGGCGCACCATGACCTCATCCGGCCAGATACGGCGCGCTTCCACGTGCGCGATCCATGGCATCTGCTCCAGATCGCGACGCAGGGCATCGAGATCGACCTTGAAGAAGCTGGCTTCGACGAAAGGAGCCATGCGCGCCTGCACGACCTGTTGATCGACATAGCTCAGCTCGCCCCGAACGCTGACCTTGGCGATGGGCCGATCGGCATAAGGCGCGAGCCGCTCGCCCAGTTCGTAAAGCCCGACCACCAGCGCAACCAATAGCACCGGCCAGAGAACACGCTTGAGCGAACTCAGGCTTGGGCGCGGCAGGCGCGCTGAAAGCGGTTCACGTTGCACCAGCCGGCTCGCACCCCGCTGCGCCGGTTTGCGCGAAGCGCGGCCGGTAGCGGGTTGCGAGTGACGTAGCGTGGTAATCATGGATCAGTTACCTGCCGCCAGGCTGGCATCGAGAATGGCCAGCACCAGCTGCTGGAAATCCAGCCCAGCCGCGCGCGCCGCCATCGGCACCAGACTGTGATCGGTCATTCCCGGAACGGTGTTAACCTCCAGCAGCCAGAAGGCGCCGGTGCTGTCCTGCATGACGTCGACACGCGCCCAGCCCTGAATACCCACGGCCTCGCAGGCACGGGCGGAAAGATTTTTGAGTTCTTCTTCCTTGGCCGCATCCAGACCGCAGGGAATGCGGTACTGGGTATCGCTGGCCAGATACTTGGCGTCGTAGTCATAAAAGGTGTGCGGGGTACCCAGCCCGATCGGCGGCAAGACCGAACCGCGAAGCGTGGCGACCGTGTATTCCGGCCCTTGAATCCATTGCTCGACCAACACCTGAGAGTCATAGGCACTGGCAGCGCGCCAAGCGGCAATCAGCTCGGCGATGCCGCCGACCTTGGCCATGCCGATGCTGGAACCTTCATGCGCGGGTTTGACGATCAGCGGAAAGCCCAGGCTGTCGGCCGCAGCGTGACAGTCAGCCTCAGTCGTCAGCACGGTATGGCGCGGGGTTGGCAGACCGAGGCTCTGCCACACCTGCTTGGTGCGCAGCTTGTCCATGGCCAGCGCCGACGCAAGAATGCCACTGCCGGTATAGGGGATGCCGGCGCACTCGAGCAGGCCCTGCATGCTGCCATCTTCGCCGCCACGGCCGTGCAGCACGATGAAGGCGCGGTCAACATGCTCGCTGTTCAGGCGAGCCAGCACATCGTCGCCAACGTCGATGCCGAACGCATCGACACCCGCCGACTGTAGCGCGCCCAGTACGGCAGCACCGGACTTCAGCGACACTTCGCGTTCGGCACTCTTGCCGCCGAACAGCACGGCAACCCGGCCGAACGCCTTGGGATCACGGGTCGATTGCAGGCCAGTCATTCACTCTTCCTCGCGGCATCGCCAGCAAACAGGGGACTGTTGATCAATTGGGGAGCCAGTCCGCCGATGTCTCCGGCGCCTTGGCAGAGCAGAATGTCGCCAGCGCGCAGCAGCGGTTTGACCAGCGGCGCCAGTTCGACACCGCGCTCGATATAGATCGGATCGAGCTGGCCGCGCTGACGAATGCTGTGGCACAGGTGGCGGCTGTCGGCGCCAGGAATCGGCTCCTCGCCTGCCGGATAGACTTCCATCAGCAGCAGCACATTGGCATCGGTCAGCACCTGAACGAAATCGTCGTACAGATCGCGGGTTCGGCTGAAACGATGAGGCTGATAGACCATCACCAGACGACGCTCGGGCCAGCCGCCACGTACGGCCTGAATCACCGCGGCGACTTCACGTGGGTGATGACCGTAATCGTCGACCAGCATCACACTGCCGCCATCCACCGGCAGCTCGCCATAGACCTGGAAGCGTCGGCCGACACCTCCAAACTCCGACAAACCCTGGACGATGGCGCCATCATCGATGCCCTCGTCAGTCGCGATGGCGATCGTTGCCAGCGCATTGAGGACGTTGTGCTTGCCCGGCATGTTGACCGAAACATCGAGCGCATCGCAGCCATCGCGCAGCACCGTGAAGTAGGTACGCATGCCTTCCTGGCGGATGCTGACGGCCCGCACATCGGCATCTTCGCTGAGGCCATAGGTGGTGATCGGGCGGCCAATCTGGGGGATGATCTCGCGCACCACCGGATCATCTACGCAGAGCACCGCAAGCCCGTAGAACGGCAGGTTGTGCAGGAACTCCACGAAGGTGCGCTTGAGCTTGCCGAAGTCACCGCCATAGGTGCTCATGTGGTCGGCATCGATGTTGGTGACCACGGCGACCATCGGCTGCAGGTGCAGGAAGCTGGCGTCGCTCTCGTCGGCTTCGGCAATCAGATAGCGACTGCTACCCAGCTGCGCATTGGTTCCGGCCGCCGTCAGGCGCCCGCCGATGACGAAGGTCGGATCGAGTCCGCCCGCAGCAAACACCGATGCCAGCAGGCTGGTCGTGGTGGTCTTGCCGTGGGTGCCGGCAACCGCGATCCCGTGGCGATAGCGCATCAGCTCGGCAAGCATCTCGGCACGCGGCACCACCGGGATCCGCTGTTCAAGCGCAAATGCGACCTCGGGGTTGGAGGCATTCACCGCACTGGAAACCACCAGCACATCGGCCCCGGCCACATTGCCGGCCTGATGTCCGATATAGATCTGCGCACCGAAATTCTGCAGACGCTCGGTGCTAGCCGATTCTTTCAGATCCGAGCCGGAGACGTCGTAGCCGAGATTCAGCAGGACTTCTGCGATGCCGCACATGCCGACGCCGCCAATACCGACAAAATGAATCCTGCGGATGCGGCGCATGCGACGTACTTCGGCCTTAACCGCTGCGGGAGACTTAGCCATGCGCCACCTCCAGGCAGATATCAACGACGGTACGGGTGGCGTCCGGCCGAGCCAGGCGGCGTGCCGTGGCCCCCATGGTCTTGAGTTTTTCCGGCTGCATCATTACCTCGGTCAGCTGCGCGGCCAGCGCGGCAGCATCGGTCTTTGCTTGTAGGAGAAGAACGGCTGCGCCCTCCTTCGCCAGATATTCGGCGTTGCGGGTCTGGTGATCGTCGATCGCATGGGGCAAAGGCACCAGGAACGATGGCAACCCGGCCGCGGCCAGCTCACAGACGGTTAGCGCACCCGCGCGGCAGATCACCAGGTCGGCCCAGGCGTAGGCACGGGCCATGTCTTTAATGAAGGGAGCGACTTCGGCCTCGACACCCGCGGCGGTATAGCGCTCCCGGGTGATGTCGGCGTGCTGCTTGCCCGCCTGATGGAACACCTCGGGACGCAGTTCCTGCGCCAATTGGCCGAGGGCTTCGGGCAACAGTTTGTTCAATGGCTCGGCGCCCAGACTGCCACCCAGCACCAGCAGACGAGGACGACGCCCTAGCAGCGTTTGCCGGGGCGTTTCGAGAAACAGTTCATGGCGCACCGGATTACCGGTCGTGCGGCGCTTCGCGCTGTTGGCGAAGGTATTCGGAAAGGCCTCGCAGACCCGCTGCGCGAACGGCACCAGACCACGATTGGCGGTCCCAGCGACGGCATTCTGCTCATGGATCACCAACGGCACACCGGCCAGCTTCGCGGCCAAACCGCCTGGACCCGTCACATAGCCACCGAGCCCCAGCACGCAGACCGGCTTGAGCTCCCGCATGATCCGACGGGCTTGCCCGAGTGAACGCAGCAGCTGGAAAGGAGCCTTGAGTAACGACGCCACGCCTTTGCCCCGCAGCCCGCTCACTTGGATCAGATGCAGCGGCAGACCGGCGGCCGGCACCACTTCGTTCTCGATCCCGCGAGGCGTGCCCAGCCAATGCACGCTGTAGCCGCGGCTCTGGAATTCATGCGCACAGGCCAGCGCCGGGAAAACGTGCCCGCCGGTGCCGCCGGCCATGATCAGTACGTTAGCGGCCATGGGCGACCCCCTTGACCTTGGATTCCGGCACTTCGGCGAAGTCTTCTTCGCTGAACTCGGCGTCTTCGCTACCCAATACGGTGCGGCTCTCCCACTCGATACGCAGCAACAAAGCCATGCTGGCGCAGGTCACCACCAGCGAACTGCCGCCATAGCTCAGGAATGGCAAGGTCAGCCCCTTCGTCGGTAGAAGACCAACGTTCACACCGACGTTGATCAGAAACTGTCCGAGCCACAAAAACGCCACGCCCCAGGCGATGTAAGCGGCGAAGAACTGGCGTGCGCGCTCGGCTGCCAGCCCGATATACAGAGCGCGTACGCCGACGAAGGCGAACAGCAAAATCGTTAGCAACGCACCGACCATGCCGAGTTCTTCCGCCAGCACAGAAAACACGAAATCGGTATGCGCTTCAGGCAGGTAGAACTGCTTCTGCACGCTGTTACCCAGACCGACACCGAGCCATTCGCCCCGCCCGAACGCAATCAACGCCTGGGTCAATTGGTAGCCGGCACCATACTGATCAGCCCAGGGGTCGGTGAAGGTGATCAACCGCTGCAGGCGATACTCCTGAGTCTGCACCAGGATGAACACCGCGCCGACCGCCAGCAGCACCAGCAGGCTGAAGCGGATCAAGCCGACACCACCGAGGAACAGCATCGCCACCGCCGCGCCCATCATGACGACGGTCGCACCGAAGTCGGGCTCGAGCAGCAACAGCATCGCCATCGGCAGCAGCACCAAGAATGGCTTGAGAAAGCCCCAGAGGCTTTCGCGTACTTCTTGCTGACGGCGCACGAGATAACCGGCGAGATAGACCACGACGAAGAGCTTGGCCAACTCCGACGGCTGCACGTTGAAGGCGCCGAAGCCGATCCAGCGCATGGAGCCGTTGACCTCGCGACCGATGCCCGGAATCAGTACCAGGATCAGTAACGCAAACGCGGCTAACAGCAGCATCCAGTCCGACCGCTGCCATACGGACAAGGGCACCAACAACACGGCCGCCGCGGCCCCCAGACCGAGCAGCACGTACACCAGATGGCGAACCATGTGGTACAGCGAATTGCCGGCATTCACCGCAGCGACCTCCGAGGACGCTGAGGTAATCATCACGAGCCCCAGGCCCAGCAGCGCCAGACAACCCGCGAGCATCGGGAAATCGAGATCCAGGCCACGGCGGCTGAATAGCGGAGAGGGCGCACTGCGCAGGAACGCGAGCATCAGTTGAGCGCCCCCACCGCAGCGGCGAACTGACGTCCGCGATCTTCGAAATTGACGAACATGTCGAGGCTGGCGCAGGCCGGCGACAGCAATACCGCATCGCCAGACTGCGCCAGCTCGGCCGCCTGCTGCACGGCCTCCTGCAGGGTCTGGACACGGTGAATCGGCGCGGCACCATCGAGCGCAGCCGCGAGCAGCTCGGCATCACGCCCCAGCAGAACGACGTGGCGGCAGTGATGCGAAACCGGGCTACGCAGCCCCGAGAAATCGGCACCCTTGCCATCGCCGCCGGCAATCAACACCAGCTTGCCGTCGATATCGCTGCCCAGACCATCGATGGCGGCCAGCGCAGCGCCCACGTTGGTCGCCTTGGAGTCGTCGTAATAATGAACGCCCTTGCGCTCACCCACCCACTGGCAGCGATGGGCAAGACCGGCGAAGCGGCGCAACGTAGCGAGCATCGGTTCGAACGGCAGCCCCGCCGCATGCCCTAGGGCCAGAGCGGCCAGAGCGTTGGATTGGTTGTGCGCACCGCGAATCTTCAACTGATTAGCAGGCATCAGAGCATCGAACTGGAAGGCCAGATACTTTTCCCCGTTCTCCTCGAACAGCCCAAAGCCCTTGAAGTCAGGTTTGCCAAGGCCGAACGACCATGCCGGCACGTCATCACCGATCAACGGACGGCTCAGACGATCGTCACGATTGATCACGACTTGCCGTGCGCCGCGGAAAATCCGGTGCTTGGCCTGGTGATACGCCGGCAGCCCTTCGTAGCGATCCATGTGGTCTTCGCTAATGTTCAGGCAGGTCGCAACCTGTGCGTTCAGCTGATCGGTGGTTTCCAACTGGAAGCTGGAGAGTTCCAGCACATAGAGCTCGACGTCGTCGTCAAGCAAATCCAGTGCGGGGGTTCCGAGATTTCCGCCCACCGCGACCTTGCGACCGGCTGCGGCGGCCATCTCGCCGACCAACGTGGTTACGGTGCTTTTCGCATTGGAGCCGGTAATCGCGATGATCGGCGCCTTGGCTTCGCGAGCGAACAGCTCGATGTCGCCTGACAGCTTCACGCCTCTGGACGCGGCAACTTGAAGCGCCGGTGTGCTGAGCGGCAGGCCGGGGCTGACCAGCAGTTCGCTGGCGCGGCAGAGAAACTCGGCATCAAGCTCGCCACAACGGACTTCGACGTCCGGATACTGTGCTCGCAGAGTGGCCAGTTCCGGCGGATTCGCGCGCGTATCGGCCACGGCAAACGGCACGCCACGGCTCGCCAGATGGCGAACTAGGGACATGCCGCTCTTGCCGAGACCGACGACGATGCGGAACTGATCGGAAGCGATGAGCACTCTTTATTACCTCAGTTTCAGGGTGGCGAGACCGACCAGCACCAGAATCACCGTAATGATCCAGAAGCGCACGATGACCCGAGGCTCGGGCCAGCCCTTGAGTTCGAAATGGTGGTGAATCGGTGCCATGCGGAAGACCCGCTTGCCGGTCAGCTTGAACGAGGCGACCTGGATCATCACCGACAGGGTCTCCATCACGAACACGCCACCCATGATGAACAGCACGACTTCTTGGCGAACGATCACGGCGATGGTGCCCAGCGCCGCGCCGAGGGCCAGGGCACCGACGTCACCCATGAAGACTTGCGCTGGGTAGGTGTTGAACCAAAGAAAGCCGAGCCCGGCACCGATCAGCGCACCGCAGAACACGATCAGTTCGCCTGCGCCGGGGATGTAGGGAATCAAAAGGTACTGGGCAAAGTTCACGTTACCCGAGAGGTAGCAGAAGATGCCCAGCGCGCCGCCGACCATCACGGTCGGCATGATCGCCAGACCATCCAGGCCGTCGGTGAGGTTGACCGCGTTGCTCGAGCCGACGATGACGAAATAGGTCAGCACCACAAAGCCGATCCCGAGCGGAATCTCGATGTTTTTCAGCAGCGGCAGGATCAGCGTGGTTTCGACCGGCGTCTGCGCGGTCATATAAAGGAAGATCGCCGCGCCGAGTCCGAACACCGATTGCCAGAAGTACTTCCAACGGCTCGGCAGGCCCCGCGAGTTCTTCTCGATCACTTTGCGATAGTCGTCGACCCAACCCACCGCCCCGAACAACAACGTGACGGCCAGCACCACCCAGACGTAGCGGTTGGATAGGTCCGCCCAGAGCAGCGTACTGATGGCGATGGCGCTGAGAATCAAGGCGCCTCCCATGGTCGGGGTACCGGATTTAGACAGGTGCGTCTGCGGCCCATCAGTCCGTACGGACTGGCCGATCTGGCGCAGCTGCAGGGTGCGGATCAGCCAGGGCCCCATCCACAGCGAAAGCACCAGCGCGGTAAGCACGCCGAGGATTCCGCGCAGAGACAGGTACTGGAAGACCGCGAAGCCCGTGTGGAAGCGTTGCAGATACTCGGCGAGTAGCAGCAGCATCAATGTTTCTCCATGCCGGACGCAGAAAGCGCAGCGACGACCTTATCCATCGCGGCGCTCCGTGATCCCTTGATCAATATTGTTGTGGCGTTGCCCTGCTCCAGGCGCAACGCATCGATCAGGCTCTGCTGATCGGCGAAATGACGACCGCCGGCTCCGAAGGCATCGACCGCATGCTTCATCAGCGGTCCGACCGCGAACAGGGCATCCACTTTGCCGGCGGCGTAACTGCCCACCTCGCGATGGCCTTGTTCGGCCCAATCGCCTAACTCGCCCATGTCGCCCAGCGTCAGCACGGTACGCCCGGCGAAGCCGGCCAGCACGTCGGTGGCTGCGCAGATGGAGGCTGGGTTCGCGTTGTAGGTATCGTCGATCAGACGAACACCATTGCCGAGCATTTGCGCAACACCCCGCCCCTTGACCGGCTGCAGGCTTTCAAGGCCCTCGACGATATGTTCGCACGCGACACCCAGCGCGTGCGCGGCGGCCGCGGCGGCGAGCGCATTGGCCACGCTGTGTCGACCGAGCAGATTGAGCTGGACACGAGCGGACCCGGACGGGCCGTTCAAGACGAAGTTCGGGCAACCGCGTTGGTCATAAGCGATCGATGAGGGATGAAAGTCCGCCAGAGGGCTTTGTATTGCGAAGCTGAGCACCGATTTTCCGGCCACCCGCTGCTGCCACGTGGCATAGGCGCGGTCGTCGCGATTGAGCACAGCGATGCCATTCACGCCGAGCCCGTCGAGAATCTCGCCTTTGGCTACGACAATTTTCTCAGGCCCGCCAAACTCGCCGACATGGGCGGTTCCGGCATTGGTAATAAGACTGACATCCGGCTGCGTCAGGCTGACGGTGTAGGCAATTTCTCCGAGACGTGAAGCGCCCAGTTCGATCACCGCAGCCTTATGCTGAGGGGACAACTCCAACAGCGTGAGCGGAGCGCCAAGATCGTTGTTGAGATTGCCGCGCGTGGCCAGTACCGCATCGGCGCCAAAGGCGGCGCGCAGGATGCTGGCGAGCAGCTCCTTTACGCTGGTTTTGCCACTGGAGCCGGTAATTGCCGCGACCGGCCCGGTAAAGGCGGCACGGTTCAGCGCACCCAGCTGACCCAGCGCGATGCGGCTGTCGGCCACCACCAATTGCGGCAGCGAAACATCTTCCACGTGCCGCTCGACCAGGGCGGCAACGGCTCCCTTGGCAGCGACCTCGGTCAGATAGGCGTGACCGTCGAAGCGGGGACCGGTGAGCGCCACGAACAACTGTCCTGGCTCAATGGCACGACTGTCGGTGCTGACCGAACTGATCGCCACATCGGCATTCACCAGCCTGGCGGACAGCGACTCGACGAGATCACTCAGGCGAATGGCTTCAAGCATCGGAACCCCTCCAGGCAGCCAGGGCGATCGATGCCTGGTCGAGATCGGAGAACGGCAAGCGCTCTCCTTTGATCTCCTGATAATCTTCATGACCCTTGCCGGCCAGCAGCACTACGTCATCGACATGGCTATCGGCGATGCAGCGGGCGATGGCGTCGGCACGACCCGGAACGAAGGCGGCCCGCTCGGGCGCGCCGAAGCCGGCGCGAATCTCATCGAGAATCTGCAGCGGATCTTCATTTCGTGGATTGTCATCGGTCACCACGACGCTGTCCGCCAGGCGCTCAGCGACCTGCGCCATCAGTGCACGCTTGCCGCGGTCGCGATCGCCACCGCAGCCGAACAGGCACAACAACCTCCCACGAGTATGCGGACGCAGTGCGCTTAGAACCTTTTCCAGGGCGTCAGGCGTATGGGCGTAATCAACTACGACCAGCGGACGCTCACCACCACCCAGACGCTGCATACGCCCGGCAGGACCGTCGATCTCCGGCAGTACGGCGAGGATTTCATCCAGCGGATAGTTCATCCCCAGCAGCGCGCCGATCGCCGCGAGCACATTGCTGACGTTGAAACGGCCAAGCAAGGGGCTGCGCAGCGAGCGTTCACCCTGCGGGGTGATGAGGCGCGCATGTATTCCGTTGTCGTCCAGCCGCGCCTCTGGGCAGTAGAGGTATGCGGAGGCATCGTCCAGGCTGTAGGTGATCAGCCGCGATTCATTTTTTTCAGCAGCAAGAACGCGCCCGAACGCATCATCCAGATTGATCACGCGGCAGCTGAGCTCTGGCATCTTGAACAGCCGAGCCTTGACCTCACCGTAGGCTTCCATGGAGCCGTGGTAGTCCAGATGATCGCGCGAAAGATTGGTGAACACCGCCACATCGAACGCCAGCGCGGCAACCCGTCCCTGATCCAGTCCATGAGACGACACTTCCATCGCAACGGCCCGCGCGCCCTGCTTGCGAAGATTTGCCAGGTTGGCTTGCACACCAATGGCATCGGGCGTCGTGTGCTGGCCGAGTATCAGCTCGCCATGGAAACCGGTGCCCAAGGTGCCGATGATGCCGCAACGCTCGCCCAGGCGATCCAGGGCCTGAGCGACCAAATAAGTGACGCTGGTTTTGCCGTTGGTTCCGGTAACCCCGACTAGGTGCAGACTGCGGCTCGGCTCCCCGTAGAACCGTCCGGCTATCGCCGACAATTGCTCCGCCAGATGACGCACGGGAACCAGCACGGCACTTGCGGCGGTCATTTCCACCGCGCCTTCGGCTTCGTAGGCCACCGCCGCCGCGCCGCGGGAAACGGCATCGGCAATATGCACGCGACCGTCCTGCTGGTAACCAGGCACAGCCAGAAACAGGTCGCCCGGTCGCACCTTGCGGCTGTCGAGGGTCAGCTCACGAATCAAGGTGGCGCTGTCGGCCTGAGGCAGCAACTGATTCAACGGCATCGGCATCAGATCCGTCCTCCCTTGACCTTGGCCGCCTCGGCGGTTTGAACATCTGCGGGTGGCGGTAGGTTGTCTGGCGCAACGTTCATCAATCGCAACGCACGAGCCGCTACTTTGCCGAACACCGGTGCGGCGACCAGCCCGCCGTAATAACCGCCCTCGCTGGGCTCGTCGACCACGACCACGACCGCAATACGCGGATTGGAAACCGGTGCCACTCCGGCGAAGAATGAACGATAGGCGTCCTTGGTATAGCCGCCGGTTCCGGATACTTTTTTCGCCGTGCCGCTCTTGCCAGCCACGTGGTAACCCGGGACCTTGGCGCGGGTGCCACCGCCGCCCTCTTCCTCGACCACGGACTGCAACATCCGCAACACTGTGGTGGAAATCGTCTTGTCGATGACTTGCACGCCTTCCTGCGGCTGGTCCAGACGCAGCAACGACATGGGTACGTTGTTGCCTTCGTTACCGAGTACGGCGTAGGCATGAGCGAGCTGCGCCGCCGTCACCGACAAGCCGTAGCCGTACGCGAGCGAAGCAGTCTCCGCATCTCGCCATTTGCGGTGATTGGGAAGATTGCCGACGCGCTCGCCTGGAAAACCGAGACCGGTGGCCTGACCGAACCCTGCCTGCTGCATGATGGTGTGCACTGGCTCCGGACCGATATCTAACGCGATCTTGCTGATTCCGACGTTGCTGGACTTCATCAGAATGCCGGTCAGGTTGAGCATGCCCCCGCGGGAAACGTCGCGGATGGTGTATCGGCCGATACGCATCCAGCCCGGCAAGGTGTTGACTACCGACTCCGGCTGGTACTTACCTGTGCCGAGCGCTGCGGCAATACTGAAGGGCTTGACCGTCGAACCAGGCTCGAACACGTCGATCAACGCACGATTGCGCATTGCCGATGGCTGCAGATTGCGGCGATTGTTGGGGTTGTAGGTAGGCTGGTTGGCCATGGCGAGGACTTCGCCGGTTTGCACATCGACCATCACCAGACTGGCAGCTTTGGCACCGTGCTCCTGCACCACTTTGCGCAGCTCGCTATGAGCCAGATATTGCAAGCGTAGATCGATGGACAACGCCAGCGCCTTGCCGGGCTTGGCGTTCTTGACTACCTGCACATCCTTGATCAACCGGCCACGGCGGTCCTTGAGAACCTGACGCTTGCCGGGAACGCCGGCCAGCCACTCGTCATATGCCAGCTCCAGGCCTTCCCGGCCACGATCGTCAATATCCGTGAAGCCAACCACATGCGCGGCAACCTCGCCGGCGGGATAGAAGCGACGGAACTCCTCCTGGGCATACACGCCCGGAATGCCGAGATCCAGTACACGCTGGCCCTGTTCGGGTGTCAGCCCACGCACTAGGTAGATGAATTCGCGCTCGGCTTGCTCCTTGAGGCGCTGCTGAAGCGCGACCGGTTCTTGGCCTAGCGCTTGCGCCAGCTCTGGCCAACGCGTTTGCGCAGCCTGAAGCTCACGCGGATTACCCCAAAGCGTCGTGACCGGCGTGCTGACTGCCAAAGGTTCGCCGTGGCGATCTGTAATCAAGCCGCGATGCGCCGGGATAGGAATGTGCCGCACACTGCGAGCGTCACCTTGGTTCTGCAGAAAGCTCTGATCGATCACTTGCAGATCGACGATACGCCACGCAAGGGCACCGACCATCAGCGCCAGCAACGCCAGGACGATACGAAAGCGCCACGGATACAGCGCGCCTTGGAGCTTCATTGAGCCACCAGCCTGACATCAGCCGCTTCCGGGATGAGCATCTTCAACTGCTCGGTCGCCAGCGTCTCGATACGGCTATGCGCCGTCCAGGTGCTCTGTTCCAGAATCAAGCGACCCCACTCGGCCTGCGCCTTGTCGCGCACGCTGAGTTCGCCATACAGCTCGTTGAGAAGTTGGCGGTTCCAGTGCGCGCTATAGGCAACCGCGATCGCCGACAAGAGCACGGTAATGAACAGCACCAGCATCATCAGGCTGCCGTTGGGCATGGCGCGTCGTAGCGTATTCACCGCAGCTTCTCCGCAACGCGCATCACGGCACTGCGTGACCGGGGGTTGGCTTTGACCTCTTCGGCGGATGCGTACTGCGGCTTGCCCAACAGTTTCAGGCGTGGCACGAACTTCTCAGGAATGATCGGCAGGTCGCGGGGCAGGTTGTCGGCTTCGCCCTTGGCGTGGCGGCGCATGAATTGTTTGACGATGCGGTCTTCAAGCGAATGAAAGCTGATCACCACCAGCCGGCCACCGACATCGAGCGCCTCGAGAGCAGCCTCGAGCCCGACCTCCAGATCACCGAGCTCATTGTTGATAAAGATGCGCAGCCCCTGAAAGGCGCGAGTCGCCGGATTCTTGCCTTTTTCCCAGGCGGGGTTGGCAACGGTCAGCACCTGAGCGAGATCGGCCGTACGCTCGAACGGGCGCTCGGCTCGCCGTTGCACGACGGCGCGCGCCATGCGTTTGGCAAAACGTTCTTCGCCGTACTCCTTGAGTACCCGAGCGATATCTTCTTCGCTGGCCGTGGCGATCCAATCCGCAGCACTGACTCCGCGACTGGGATCCATGCGCATGTCGAGAGGGCCATCGTTGAGGAAACTGAAGCCGCGCTCCGGATCGTCCAGCTGTGGCGAGGACACCCCGAGGTCCAGCAGCACGCCGCTCAACGTACCGGTCCAGCCGCGCTGCGCGACTTCGGCCCCGAGCTCGGCGAAACTTCTCTGCACAACGACAAAGCGGCCATCCTCGGCCGCCAATGCTTGCCCCGTAGCGATTGCTAGCGGGTCTTTGTCGAATCCTAGCAAACAACCCTCAGGCCCAAGCTGCCGCAAAAGAAGGCGGCTATGGCCTCCGCGCCCAAAGGTGCCGTCCAGATAGCGGCCATCCGGGCGCACAGCGAGCGCCGCAACGGCCTCGTCGAGCAACACGGTGACATGGTTATAGCAGCTGGTCTGGGTCACAGGATTAGATCACGCAATGCTTCCGGCAACGCGCCGGGTTGTTTAATGGCCGCCAGATCCGCATCTGCTTGCGCGTTCCAGTCGTCCTCGTTCCATAGGCTGAACTTGTTGAGCTGACCGACCAGCATGGCCCGCTTGTCTAGGCCGGCGTATTCACGCAGGCGTGGCGGCACCAACACACGCCCGCTGCCGTCCATCTCCAGATCTACCGCGTTGCCAATGAGCAGACGCTGCAACCGCCGGCTCTCCTCATTCAGCGATGGCAATTCACGAAGCTTGGCTTCGATTTGCTCCCACTCGGGAAGTGGATAAATGCAGAGGCAGCGGTCTACGGCGTCGATGGTGATGATCAACTGGCCTTCACAACGCGAAACGAGCTCGTCGCGATACCGGCTGGGCATAGCTAGCCGCCCTTTGGCATCGAGACTGATGGCGTTTGCTCCGCGAAACACGGCTGCGCTTCCTCTGAATTTAGCTATCCGTATCCATAATTACCCACTTCACTCCACTTTTTACCACTCGTGCGCACTATAGAAATGCAGCAGCCCCACCGTCAAGGTGAGCCTGAGCGGAAAAAGCCTTACGGAACGGCAATTTAGCGAACGAGAGGGGAATGAACGGTCAAGCGACAAACTTGCAAGACGATCTTTTACAGGTAAACCAAAAGCCTGCCCCACAAAGTTAAAGTACTTTGTTAAGAGCAATAATATTTTGGACTAACAGAAGGGGTATTACGGGGGAAGAAGTCGGAGAGTCGATCTGTAAGCCGGGTTCTGTCGAGGACAGTCATTCCTCTACGACAGCCATCGCTGACTGCCTCTAGCAACCTACCCGGATCCAGCGCGGGCCACGCCAATGGATCCCTATTTGGTCTTGCTCCAAGTGGGGTTTACCTAGCCACGGACTGTTGCCAGCCGCGCGGTGCGCTCTTACCGCACCTTTTCACCCTTACCGGCGCCGAAGCGCTTAGGCGGTTATTTTCTGTGGCACTTTCCGTAGGCTCACGCCTCCCAGGCGTTACCTGGCACTTCGCCCTATGGAGCCCGGACTTTCCTCCCTCCCTTTTTGCCGGAACAAAAAGAGACAGCGACTGTCTGATCGACTCTCCGGGCGCTAGGGTACTGTGCACGTCCCCAGCCTGCAAGCTGAAGCCTGCAAGCTGACAAATCTCGCCGACCGAGACGCCTGCGAGCATGAAGGCGGTTCTATTCCGAACTCTTTTCTTGCAACGCAAGCTGGTAAAGCACGTTCTTTCTGGCACCGGTTATTTCGGCGGCCACGGCTGCCGCACGCTTCACAGGCAACTCCGCCAACAACAAACGCAGCACACGAAGCGCATTCGCATCGATCGCCCCTTCGCCTTGTGGCGCCTGCCAGCCGCCCACCACCAGCACGCATTCGCCACGTTGTTGATTGCTATCGGACGCCACCCAGACGCGCAATTCAGCCAACGGCAATCCTTTCAGCGTCTCGAATGTCTTGGTCAGCTCACGCCCCAAAACAGCAGGCCGCTCTGGACCGAACACTTCCTCCATGTCGGTCAGGGAATCGAGAATACGATGTGGCGCCTCATAGAAGATCAGCGTCCGCGGCTCCTCTCTCAGAAGCTCAAGACGAGTACGACGCGCGACCTGCTTTGCCGGCAGAAAACCTTCGAAGATGAAACGGTCGGATGGCAAACCCGCAGCGGAAAGCGCTGCAACAAGTGCACAAGCGCCGGGCAGCGGAACAACTCTTATACCGACCGCACGCGCCTGTCTGACGAGGTGATAGCCGGGATCGGAGATCAACGGCGTGCCGGCATCGGAAATCAGCGCCACATTTTCACCAGCCAGAAGCCGCTTGATGAAGCGACCACCTTCGTCCCGTTCGTTATGCTCATGACACGCTGCCAATGGAGTGGAGATACCGAAGTGCTGCAACAGACGAGCCGAGTGACGTGTGTCTTCTGCCGCGATCAGGGCCACCTCGTTCAGCACGCGTAACGCCCGAGCACTGATATCTTCAAGATTCCCGATAGGCGTGGCGACGACATAGAGCGTGCCTGCAGCGGAATTCACATCATCTGGCGCAGTCACAGGGCGTACCTCAGTCACGGAAAAACGCGCATTGTAGCCCGTTTAGCGGTCACGACATCGCAGCCCCTGCAACCCTTGGGTACAATCCGCCGACACTCGCAGCGCCTCCAGGAATGATCACATGATGGCTCGCTTTCGCCCGTTTCTCTTCTTATGCATTGCCGCCGTGCTTTCGGCCTGCGCCAGCTCGCCGTCCTCTACCCTGGGCGAGCTGCCGCGCACTCCGCAGGCGTCGACACAACAATTGCTGAAGGAAGCCGATGCCAGCGACCCGGCCGAAGCTGCACTGTTGCGTTTATCGGCTGCCGACCAGAGCATCCAGCAAGGCAACCAGGCGCAGGCTCGGCAGATACTCGAACAAATCGATATCGAGCAGTTGATGCCGGCTCAGCAGATGTTTGCCAAAACCCTGGAGGCGGAGCTGGCAATAGCGGACGGAGAGCCACAGCGCGCCCTTCAAGCCTTGCAACATCCCGCATTCCGACGCCTCGCGGAGCTGCCGGTAGATCAGCAGCTGCGCACCCAACTGGCGCGCGCGCAAGCATTTGAAGCCAACGATCAGCCCCTCGACGCGGCGCGCGAGCGCACTTTCATCGCACCACTCCTAAGCGGCGAAGCAGCGGAGCGGAATCATGAAGCGATCTGGTCGCTGGTATCGAGCCTGCCGGCAGACCAGCTGCAACCGACCGCAGACGTGGATCTTTCCGGCTGGTTAGCGCTTGCCGCGACGGTAAAACAGGCCGGAACCATAAGTCAGCAGCAGCGGGCGATCGACGCCTGGGTGCAGCAGAACCCCAACCATCCCGCCGCACGACGCCTGCCCGAGTCGCTGGTAAAACTCCGAGAGCTGGCAGACAAACCGCTGACCCACGTAGCGTTACTGCTCCCCATGGATGGCCCGCTGGCTAGCGTAGCGCGTGCACTGCGTGACGGTTTTCTCGCCGCGCATCTGGAAGCACAGCAAGATCTGAAAATCGAGCTGTTCGACAGCTCCCACCTATCTTCGCTCGATGACTTCTACCGACAGGCAGAGGCGTCGGGGGTCCAGCTGGTCATTGGCCCGCTGGACAAGAAGATGGTGCACCAGCTGGCCGACCGCGAGCAGCTGCCGATAACCACCCTTGCTCTCAATTACAGCGACGCGAACCAGAAGGCGCCGCCTCAGCTGTTTCAGTTCGGCCTCGCTGCAGAGGACGAAGCGCGCGAGGTTGCGCGCCGCGCCTGGGCCGATGGGCATCGCCGTGCAATAGCTTTGACGCCGCGGGGCGACTGGGGCAATCGCGTCTATGACGCGTTTCGCCAGGAGTGGCAGGAACAAGGTGGAACCGTAGTTGCTGCCGCGCCGCTGGCCGAACCCGTCGAACTGGCCAATCAAATTGCCGACCTGCTGCAGGTACGCAGCAGCGGCGCTGCATCACAGCCATCGCGCCGCCAGGATGTCGACTTCCTGTTCCTTGCAGCGACACCGCAGCAGGCGCAGCAGGTCAAGCCCACCCTGATATTCCAATATGCCGGAGATCTGCCCGTATACGCGACCTCTCATCTGCACGCCGCAACCGATAATCGCACCCAATACCTCGATCTCGAAGGTATCCGGTTCACCGAAACACCCTGGCTGCTGAATCCCCAGCTGCCCCTTCGCCAGGAAATCGAACGCAAATGGCCACAAGCGCGGGGAAGCCTGGGCAGGCTATACGCCATGGGTGCCGACGCCTATCTGCTCGCACCGCGCCTGAACCAACTGCTAGCGTTGCCGGAAACACAGCTCGACGGCCTGTCCGGCACGCTCAGCATCACCCCCGAGCAGCGAATCGAGCGACGCCTACCGTGGGCCGAATTCCACGATGGTGAAGTCCAACCGCTCGCGGACACTCCCTATTGAGCGCAACCAGCAAACAGATCAGCGGACAGCTCGCCGAAGAATTCGCACAGCGCCACCTGCAACTTCACGGACTGCGCCTGCTTTGTCGAAACTGGACATGCCGCAGCGGCGAGCTTGATCTGGTCATGCTCGATGGCGATACAGTAGTATTCGTCGAGGTTCGCTACAGACGCCACGCCGCATGGGGTGGTGCTCTCGAAAGCGTCGACTTGCGTAAACAGCAGAAGCTGATCAAGGCAGCCCAGCTGTTCCTGCAGAAGGAGTCCCGCTGGGCGAGGCACCCATGCCGCTTTGACGTGGTCGCCATAGGGGCGACAGCGGACGCCTCGGAAAAGCCCAACTGGATCCGAAATGCGTTCGACAGTTGATCAGAGCGCTCCGCCGCGTACCGCCAAAACCGCATCTGACCAATTTCCTTACGGCGCGGCCCAAGCAGCCCAGCCCGTCACCTGAAGGTTAAACTCCGATGGACATGCAATCCCGTATACGTCAGCTCTTCCACGCCAGCATCGAAACCAAGCAGAACGCCATGGAGGTGCTCGCCCCTAGTATCGAGCAGGCCGGACAGGTAATGGTCAACACGCTGCTCAGTGAAGGCAAGATCCTGACTTGCGGCAACGGTGGATCGGCGGGCGATGCACAGCATTTCTCATCAGAGCTGCTGAACCGCTTCGAGCGGGAGCGCCCCAGCCTGCCTGCGATAGCCCTGACGACCGACAGCTCAACGCTGACCTCCATCGCCAATGACTACAGCTATAACGAAGTTTTCTCGAAGCAGATCCGCGCACTGGGTCAGCCGGGCGACGTGCTGCTGGCGATCTCCACCAGCGGCAACTCCGCGAACGTCATCCAGGCGATCCAGGCTGCGCACGATCGCGAAATGGTTGTCGTCGCGCTCACCGGACGCGACGGCGGAGGAATGGCGTCGCTGCTGCTGCCAGAGGACGTCGAGATTCGCGTTCCGGCGAAAGTGACCGCGCGCATCCAGGAAGTTCACCTGCTCGCTATCCACTGTCTGTGCGATCTGATCGACAACCAACTGTTCGGGAGCGAAGAATGAAATCGGTTCGACTGCCTGTATTCACGCTTGCACTGACCTTGGCCGTAACCGGCTGCAGCTCAGTTCTCACCGCCACGCGCGACGATCCCATCAACGACAACCGTGGAACCCGCACGATCGGCAGCAAGATCGATGATTCCCTAATCGAAACAAAAGCAGCCGTGAATATCGCTAAGGCTCATGCCGATCTGGACAAAGCGTCGCATATCGTCGTTGCCAGCTACAACGGAGTGGTGCTGCTGGCCGGCCAGACGCCACGGGAAGAGCTGAAGCAAATGGCCGAACAGGCCGCCAGTTCGGTACAGCGCGTCAAACGAGTACACAACGAGCTTCAGGTACTGCAGCCCTCATCGGCACTGGCCCGCAGCAATGACTCTTGGTTGACGACCAAGATCAAGGCGCAAATGCTCACGGACGAGAACGTTCCCGGCTCGCGCATAAAAGTCATCACCGAGAACGGCATTGTCTATCTGCTGGGGCTCGTCACTCGTCAGGAAGGCAACCGTGCCACAAACGTGGTGCAGGGCGTCTCCGGCGTACAACGCATCGTCAAACTGTTCGAATATATCGACTGAAGGCAGCTCCAAGCCAGCATGAGCGGCGCCATAGCTCCGCCAGCTGAGTGCTCTTTCGCTCTTGCTTCAGGCTTGCCGCTTGGAGCTTGCAGCTGCTTACTTAACGACCTTCAAACTAGGACGGCCCGCAGAGGCCGGGCGTGATGGTGCGCCTGCTCCAACCGAGGCATCATCGGTGGGCGCATCGTCATCCGGCGGCGTCGGCTCAATCTCGAATACCATTCCCTGCCCGTTTTCCCGCGCATAGATCGCCATGACCGCCGCGGAAGGGACATGCAGACTATGCGGAACGCCACCAAATCGGCCTTCGAACGTAATCGTCTGGTTGCTCATCTGCAGGCCACGAACCGCACTGGGTGCAACATTCAGCACGATCTGGCCATCGCTGGCAAAGCCATCAGGCACCTGAACACCCGGATAGTCGGAATTGACCAGCAGATGTGGAGTGCAATCGTTATCCACGATCCACTCATACAACGCCCGAACCAGATAGGGACGACTTGAAGTCATATGCAGCCTCTCTTAGCGCATGCCGCGCTCAACGGCGGATAGACTGACCTGGAAGGCCTCGCGAGCGAAATTGGTTTCCATGTAATCGAGCAGCGGCTTTGCAGCCCGGGGCAACTCGATACCGAGTTTGGGCAAACGCCACAGGATAGGCAACAGACAGCAATCCACCAGACTGAACTCTTCACTCATGAAATAGGGCTTTTCGGCGAATACGGGCGATACGCCTGTAAGGCTCTCGCGCAGCTCCTTACGAGCCTGCACCCGAACCGCCTCTGTGGTTCGGCGATCGAGGATTCGGTCCACCAGAGCACACCAGTCCCTTTGAACTCTATGCGCCAGCAGCCGGGTATTGGCCCTTGCAACGGGATACACCGGAAGCAACGGCGGATGCGGATAGCGCTCCTCCAAGTACTCCGTGATTACGCCTGGCTCATACAAAGCCAGATCACGATCCACCAACGTAGGCACGCTGGCGTATGGATTCACTTCTGTCAGCCTGACAGGACAACGCACCGGATCGACGTCGATTATCTCGGCGTCGACACCTTTTTCGGCAAGCACATAGCGCACCCGATGCGAATAATGATCGGCGGGATCGGAATAGCAGGCCAACCGGTTGGTCACGGCCATAGGGTCCCTCCTCATTGAAATTTATGGCGCAGCAGAAAAAAACGCGCGCCCAAAAGGGCGCGCGCAGGGTACCGCATAACAGCGACGGATCAGTGGACGTCTTTCCAGTATTCCCGCTTGAGCAGATAGGCGAATACGAAGAAGACCGCCAGGAACAGCAGCACGTACGTACCGATGCGCTGGCTTTCCAGCTTGACCGGGTTGGCCGAGTAGGCCAGGAAGGTCACCAGATTCTTGATCTTCTCGTCGTACTCCGCTTCGGTCAGCTCACCGGTGCCCGGCACAACCGTCATTGCGTTGCAGTCTTCATGCGTGATCGGCGTACCCGTCAGCGGATCAAACTGCTTGCGGCCATCCTCGACAACCTGGACCTGCTTGCAGGCAACCGACTCCCCTTCCGGCAACTTGCTCGGCAGGACCTGACGGCCTTGCAGCGGCGCCAGGACGTGCGGCATGCCCACGTTAGGGAAGACCGTATTGTTGACGCCATACGGGCGCGCCGGGTCTTCGTAGAAACTGCGCATGTACGAGTACAACCAGTCATTGCCACGCACTCGTGCCACCAGCGTCAGATCCGGCGGAGCCGCGCCGAACCAGCCCTTGGCATCATCCGGCTTCATACCGATTTTCATGTGATCGCCAATCTTGGCGTCAGTGAAGACGATATTGTCGAGCATGACTTCTTCTGGAATACCCAGATCTGTCGCAACACGCTCATAGCGCTGGTACTGCGCGCTATGACAACCCATGCAGTAGTTGGTAAAGGTTTTCAGGCCGTCCTGCAGCGCTACCTTGTCAGTCAGATCGATATCGACTTCATCGAGGTGAACGCCGCCACCAGCGGCGAAACCAAATGCCGGCACCAGTGCAAGAATCAATGCAGCAAATTGCTTTTTCATCAGCCAGCCACCCTTTGCGGAACTACTTTGGTCTTCTCGAGCTTGGTGTAGAACGGCATCAGGATGAAGTAACCGAAGTAGATAGCAGTACAGATCCGAGATACCAATGTGCGCTCAGGAGTAGGAGACAGCACGCCAAGCACGCCGAGGATGACGAAGGAAATACAGAACAGCACGAGAGCTACCTTGCTCATCCAGCCCTTGTAGCGCATGGACTTGACTGGGCTACGATCCAGCCATGGCAGCACGAACAGCACAGCGATCGCGGCACCCATGGCGATTACGCCCAGCAGCTTGTCCGGAACGGCGCGCAGGATCGCGTAGTAAGGCGTGAAGTACCAGACAGGCGCGATGTGCTCGGGCGTCTTGAAGGCGTTCGCCACTTCGAAGTTCGGCTTCTCGATGAAATAGCCACCCATTTCAGGGAAGAAGAACACGATGGCGCAGAACACGAACAGGAACACCACCACACCGACAATATCCTTGACCGTGTAGTAAGGATGGAACGGAATGCCATCGAGCGGCACGCCAGCCTCGTCCTTGGTCTTCTTGATATCCACACCCATCGGGTTGTTCGAACCCACTTCGTGCAGTGCCAGGATGTGCAGAACCACCAGGCCAAGGATCACGATCGGCAGCGCGATGACGTGCAGCGCGAAGAAGCGGTTCAACGTGATGCCGGAGATCAGGTAGTCACCGCGAATCCACTGGGTCAGGTCAGCACCGATGACAGGAATCGCACCGAACAGCGAAATGATTACCTGGGCGCCCCAGTAGGACATTTGGCCCCAAGGCAGCAGGTAGCCCATGAAAGCCTCGGCCATCAGCGCCAGATAAATCATCATGCCGAAGATCCACACCAGCTCGCGCGGCTTCTGGTAGGAGCCGTAGAGGATGCCGCGGAACATGTGCAGATAGACGACGACGAAGAACGCCGATGCGCCAGTGGAGTGGAGGTACCGGATGATCCAGCCGTATTCCACGTCCCGCATGATGTATTCGACGGATGCGAATGCACCTTCGGCGGACGGCTCGAAGCTCATCGTCAGCCAGATGCCGGTGAGAATCTGGTTGACCAGAACCAGCAACGCCAAGGAACCGAAGAAGTACAGAACGTTGAAGTTCTTCGGTGCGTAGTACTTGCTCAGGTGGTCTTCCCACATCTTGGTCGCGGGGAAGCGCGCATCGACCCATTCCATGAACTTGCTCATCACGCGCTCTCCTGATCCACGCCGATGACGACCAAAGAGTCCGTCTCGTAAGTGTGAGGGGGAACCGGCAGGTTCAAGGGCGCAGGCTGGCCCTTGTAGACGCGGCCAGCCATGTCATATTTCGAACCATGGCACGGGCAGAAATAGCCACCGAGCCAATCGGCACCCAGATCAGGCGCCGCAACTTCCGGACGGAAGGACGGGGAGCAACCGAGGTGAGTGCATAGTCCGACCACAATCAGTACTTCCGGCTTGATTGAGCGAACCGCAGGATCAACATAGGTCGGCTGTTCGGAAGCTTCGGAATTCGGATCGGCGACCGTATCGGTGAGTTTGCCCAGATTGGCCAACGCCTCCTCGGTACGACGCACGATGAACACCGGCTGACCGCGCCACTCGGCAACCATCTGCTGACCTGGCTCGATCTTGCTGATATTTACCTTAACCGGTGCACCGGCTGCCTTGGCTTTGGCACTCGGGAACCACGATCCCACGAACGGGACCGCGGCACCCACCGCTCCTGCAGCACCTACTACCGAAGTAGCGGCTACGAGGAAGCGACGCCGGCCAGCATTCACGCCGTCATTGCTCATTCAGTCGTCTCCCATCAGTTTCTTATGGCCTACCGAAAGCAGGCGTCTACTACGTGCGTCTACCGTAAAACTAGGCCGCGAAAAAATTCGCCAAATGGTAAAGAAAAGCCCCTTGCATGACAAGGTAATAACCGGACACAACTAGGCGCCAGGCCCCGAAAGTCGGGACTTCTTAAACGCGACACGCTGTCGCATGGGTGAAAATCAGCCCATAAAAAAACGCCCAGCTTCGTATGAAGCTGGGCGTTTTTTGTGAAGCGGATTAGCGCTTCGAGTATTGCGGACGCTTACGCGCTTTACGCAGACCGACTTTCTTACGTTCAACTTCGCGAGCATCGCGAGTAACGAAGCCAGCTTTGCGCAGAGCAGGACGCAGTGTTTCGTCGTAATCCATCAGCGCACGAGTAATGCCGTGACGGATGGCGCCAGCTTGACCACTTACGCCACCACCAAGAACGGTAACGTAGATATCGAACTTCTCGACGGTTTCGGTCAGCTCCAGCGGCTGACGAACCACCATGCGAGCGGTTTCGCGCCCGAAGAAGTTGTCCAGCTCACGGTTGTTGATGGAAATCTTGCCAGTGCCCGGGCGCAGGAACACGCGCGCGGTTGCAGTCTTGCGACGGCCAGTGCCGTAATTTTGAGTCGCCGACATAATGAACTATTCCGTTAAATCTTCAGTTCTTGGGGCTGCTGAGCGGTGTGCGGATGATTGGCACCCTTGTACACCTTCAGCTTACGATACATGTCGCGACCCAGCGGGTTCTTAGGCAGCATGCCTTTGACCGCGGTCTCGATCACACGCTCTGGCGCCTTGGCGATCAGCTTCTCGAAGTTGATCGATTTGATGCCACCCGGGAAGCCGGAGTGAGAGTAGTACATCTTGTCGGTGGTTTTCGCACCGGTAACACGCACTTGCTCAGCATTGATAACAACGATGTAGTCACCGGTATCGACGTGAGGGGTGTATTCCGCCTTGTGCTTGCCACGCAGGCGGCTAGCGATTTCGGTTGCCAGACGACCCAGGGTCTGGCCGGCAGCGTCGACGACGAACCAGTCGCGCTTGACGGTTTCCGGTTTAGCAGTAAAAGTCTTCATTCGTTATAGCCTCAGGGGCCGCCCTGAAAATAAGACGGCGAATCTTACTGAATGGTGCTCGCCCTGGCAAGGCCAGGACAGCCGGAAACAGACGCTATCGGGGGCTCGGGTCAGCGCGTCCGCTACGGCAGTGTTCGGCAGGCTAGGCATCCCCTACCTTGGTTTTTGCGTCAGCGGGCTAGGCATCCCCGGCGACAGGCTGCGGAATTATCCGGATTACGCGAAAAATAGCAAGCATGTTAGTAGGCGAATCATCACCCGCCGTGCCCGCCCCGTCACTCACCGAGGCATAATCGCGCATCAGCACGAACCGACTCGGCTCGTGGCTCAGAACGAAACTTATCGGCCGACCCCATAATCCGATTCACGAACCTAACAGACCAAAGGACTCCGCATGGAACTGCGCCAACTTGGCCGCACCGAATTGAATGTCAGCGCGCTGTGCCTGGGCAGCATGACCTGGGGCGAACAGAACGATCAGGATCAAGCGTTCGCTCAGCTGGATCGCGCCAGAGCCGCAGGCATCAACTTCCTCGATACCGCCGAAATGTATCCAGTGCCGCCGCGAGCGGAAACCTATGCCACCACAGAGCGCTACATCGGCAACTATTTCAAGGCCCGCGGGAATCGTGCCGACTGGATCCTGGCCAGCAAGATCGCCGGACCCGGCAATGGAATCAGTCACATCCGTGACGGCCAGCTGAAGATGAACAGGCAGCACATCGTTGCGGCCCTCGATGCAAGCCTTCAGCGCCTGCAGACGGACTGGATCGATCTGTACCAACTGCATTGGCCAGAACGCAGCACCAATTTCTTCGGCCAACTCGGTTACCGCCATCAGGAGCAGGATTTCACGCCCATCGAGGAAACGCTCGAAGCCATGGACGAGCAGGTAAAGGCCGGAAAGATCCGCCACATCGGTCTGTCGAACGAAACCCCCTGGGGCACAATGAAGTTCCTGCAGCTCGCCGAAGCCAGAGGCTGGCCGCGCGCCGTTTCGATCCAGAACCCCTACAACCTGCTCAATCGCACCTTCGAGGTCGGCTTGGCCGAAATAGCCATTCGCGAACAGTGCGGGCTGCTGGCCTATTCGCCCCTGGCTTTTGGCATGCTCAGCGGCAAATACGAACAAGGCGCTCGACCGGCCGGAGCACGAATCACGATGTTCAGCCGTTTTTTGCGCTATACCAATCCACAGTCGCAAGCCGCCTGCTCTCGATATGTGGCACTTGCTCGCGAACATGGCCTGGACCCGGCCCAGATGGCGCTGGCCTATATCACGCAACAGCCTTTCGTCACTAGCAATATCATCGGTGCCACGTCACTCGACCAGCTGGAAACCAATCTCGCCAGCGCCGAATTGCGACTGTCCGCCGAGGTGCTTGAAGGCATAGAGGCGATTCACACCGAACAACCCAATCCCGCACCCTGAGGAATACACAAAAAAGAGCCAGAATATTGGTATCGCCACGATCGCCAAACCCAGCCCGCACAAGCGAAGAGCCCGAACATGATTGCCGCCGAACTGCTCGCACCATTCAGCCTTTTTCTGGGCTGGCTGCTTTATACCGCCGGGCTGCTCTGGGCCTGCGCGCGAGCGCCCTGGGTGGAACTGTTCAGCGATACCCGGCGCCAGCATCTAGTGTTCGGCGCCGTTCTGGCGATATTTCTGCTGTGGCTGGTTCGTCGAGACTTCGACTCTGGGTTGTCCTTCCACTTCATCGGACTGACAGCCGTAACACTCTTACTGGACTGGCCACTGGCAATCCTTGCCGCCTTCATTGCCCAGCTTGGGCTGACCGTGACGGGCCATCAACAGCTGGTAGCGCTCGGCCTGAATGGCGTGCTGTTAGTACTGATACCGGTTACGGTAACGGAGCTCTGCGCCTTTGCCGTGGAACGCACCCAGCCGCGAAATCTTTTCGTCTACATTTTCTTTTCCGGCTTCTTTGCCGCCGGCCTAGCAGCGCTTTTGTGCATTCTGGCCGGACTGGGAATCCTGCTGATCGATGGTCGCTATCCAATGCCTCCCTGGCTGGAAGACTTTGCCGGCTATATCTGGCTGGTGATGTTTCCCGAGGCATTCATCAACGGAACCGTCGTCAGCGCTCTGGTCGTCTTCTATCCAGACTGGATGGAAACCTTCAACCGCAGCCGCTATTTGCAAGCCCCCTGGAAAGATGACGGCAACAAGCAGGCTTGAGCCGCAGACTCAATGCTGACGAGGCGGCACGTCACCGGAAAAAAGATCATCCTCGACCTCATTACCCGGAATCGCATGCTCTTCCGACGCCCAGGCACCCAGATCGATCAGCTTGCAACGCTCGGAACAGAACGGCCGATTCGGACTCTTCACGCTCCACTCGACTGGCGCGCCACAGGTAGGGCATTCAACCATAGTGCTCATTCCTGACCTCCTCGCAACGTCAGATAGAAATTGTGCAACCGTTCCACCCCAGCTTTCAGCCAAGCTAGATCACGATCGTTGACCAGCACATCGTCGGCATGACGCAGACGCTCCTCGCGGCTGGCCTGGGCCTTGATGATGGCTTGGATCTGCGCTTCGCTAGACTGATCTCGCCGGGCAGCACGCTCGATCTGCATAGCTTCAGGCACATCGACAACCAGCACGCGGTCGACCTGACGATACTGGCCGGACTCCACCAGCAGCGGCGACACCATGATGGCGTAGGGAGAGGTTGCCCGGGCGAGGTGCCCAGCGACTTCCTGGCGAATCAGCGGGTGGAGTAACTCCTCGAGCCATTTGCGCTGAGCCGGGTCCTGGAATATCCGCTCACGCAGCACTGCACGATCCAGAGTGCCATCAGATGCAAGAACCGCCTCGCCGAAGCGCTCTGCGATCAACCTCAACGCCGGCTTGCCAGGCTCCACCACCCAGCGCGCGGCATGATCGGCGTCCACCCAGTGCACCCCGAGCTGCCCGAACGCTTCCACCACAGCGCTTTTTCCGCTGCCAATACCGCCAGTCAAACCAAGCACCCATGGCTTCATCACGCACCGCCCAGACCGGAAAACGACGCGCAGTAGTAACGTCTGATCAGCGTGGATGCAAGTTGATGGTGCCCATGGATGGCAAAATTTGCGATCAACGCGGTCAATCCCTGGAGTGACAACGATGGGCTTCGAGCCGGCAGCAAGCTTTCTCCGCCGCGGGCCCGTTGCCCACCGAAGATGTGCGCCGTTTTTTGTAGGAGGCCCGCCCTCGGGGCGAAGCTTCTGCATGCGATCTTACCCACGCCCCGCGTGGGCACGAAGGCTAGGCTGCTCCGCGTCCGCCCTTCTTGACAAGCACAACGCTCCGTTCGTCAGAACCCCGCGAACTGCAGATAACTCGACGTGATTTGATCACCCCAAAGCAGGGCGACCCAGCCAGCGATCGCCAGATAGGGCCCAAAAGGAATGGCCGTGCCGCTATCGGCCTTCTGCACACGCAGCATGATCGTACCCAGCACCGCCCCAACGACCGACGACAACAGAATGGTCAACGGCAAGACCTGCCACCCACCCCAGGCACCAAGCATCGCCAGCAGCTTAAAGTCGCCATAGCCCATGCCCTCCTTGCCGGTCACCAGCTTGAACAACCAGTACACCGACCACAGGCTGAGATAGCCGGCAACCGCACCCCATACCGCATCCGGCAGCGTAGCGAACAGGCCGAACAGATTGACGAGCAATCCCAGCCAAAGCAGCGGCAACACGAGGGAGTCCGGCAGCAGCTTATGATCGACATCGATCATGCTCATCGCCAGCAGCCCCCAGGTCAGCAGCAACATCGCACCGGCCTGCCAGGTGAAGCCGAAATGCCAGGCGACGTAGCCCGAGAGCAATCCGCACGCCAGCTCAACTAAAGGGTAGCGTTTGCTGATCGGCGCCTTGCATGACGAACACTTGCCCCGCAGCGCCAGCCAACTCACCAACGGGATGTTCTCCCACGGCCGAATTTCGTGATCGCAGTGCGGGCAGTGGGAGTGAGGGAGGATCAGATTGAACGTCGTGGCAGGCTCGCCAGGCAGCTCGAGAAACTCACGAGCCTGAGCGCGCCAATCGCGCTGCATCATGATGGGCAGGCGGTGTATCACGACGTTGAGAAAACTGCCGACCAGCAGACCAAGCACAAACACGCAGAAAACAAAGGCCAGCAGGTTGCTGGCCAGCAACTGAAGAATCATTGAGTTAACCGATCACGCTGCCAAGCTGGAAGATAGGCAGGTACATCGCGATGATCAGCCCCCCCACCAGCACCCCCAGCACCGCCATGATCATGGGTTCCATCAGAGTCGTCAGGTTATCGACCATATTGTCCACTTCGTCCTCGTAGAAACCCGCAACTTTATCCAGCATTTCGTCCAGCGAGCCTGACTCCTCACCAATGGCCGTCATCTGAACCGCCATTGAGGGGAACACCGCGGTAGTACGCATCGAGAAATTAAGCTGCACACCGGAGGACACATCGTTACGAATTTTAGCGACCGCGTTGCGGAACACTACGTTACCAGTGGCACCCCCTACCGAATCCAGCGCATCGACAAGTGGTACGCCGGCAGCGAAGGTAGTCGAAAGAGTTCGCGCGTAACGCGCCACAACGGCCTTGTAAAGAATGTTGCCTACAATCGGCAACCTGAGGAGCCCTCTATCCAGCACATCGCGAAATTTTTCCGAGCGCTTATAGCTATGCTTGAATAGAAATGCCGCCGCAAACATCCCAACGATAACCAGATACCACCAGTCCTGCAGCCAGCGCGAGAGCCCAATCACCATCATGGTGAAAGCAGGCAGTTCCGCACCGAAACCGTGAAATACATTCTCAAACTGTGGCACCACCTTGATCAGCAGGATCGCGGAAACTATGACCGCCACCACAATAACTGCTATCGGATAAGTCATTGCCTTTCTAATCTTAGCCTTGAGCTGCTCGGTCTTTTCCTTGTAGGTTGCGACCCTATCCAGCAAGGTTTCCAGCGCGCCGGACTGCTCACCGGATTCCACCAGGTTGCAATAAAGGTCATCGAAATATTGCGGCTTCTTGCGCAACGAACCGGCGAAGCTGTTACCAGCGGCCACCTCTTGCTTCACGTCATCCACCAGCTTGCGCATGTTCGAATTGTCGAAGCCCTCACCGATGATGTCGAACGACTGCAACAACGGCACACCGGCCTTCATCATGGTCGCCATCTGCCGGGTGAACAGCGCGATGTCCATCGGCTTGATCTTCTTGCCCGCGCTGAACAGCGAGACCGCTTTCTTGCGCACCTTAAGCGGATTAATGCCCTGCTTGCGCAGTTGCGCCTTGATCAGCGCCGGGCTCTGGCCAGACAGCTCTCCCTTGATCCTGCTGCCCTTGCGGTCAGTGCCTTCCCAGGTGAACACACTGGTTTTCAACGCTTTCTGCTGCGCCATGGTTAATCCTTGGTCACGCGGTTGACTTCCTCCAGGCTGGTGATGCCGTGCATGGCTTTGACCAGACCCGAAAGACGCAAATCATTGAAGCCATCTCTGCGCGCTTGAATAGCGATATCGATGGAGTTTCCTTCCTCCATGATAAGCCGCTGTAGAGCAGGCGTGATTTTAACCACTTCATAAATACCGACACGGCCCTTGTAACCGCCATTGCAATTGTCACAACCCACCGGCCCATAAAGCTGGAACGTGCCGATCTTGTCTTCTGGAAAGCCTTCCTTCAGCAAGGCGTCGCGCGGCACCTCGACCGGCTTCTTGCAACCGGGACACAACTTGCGCGCCAAACGCTGGGCGATGATCAAGTTGACCGAAGTCGCGATATTGAATGCCGGCACCCCCATATTGCGCAGGCGGGTCAAGGTTTCAGCGGCACTGTTGGTATGCAGCGTTGACATCACCATATGGCCTGTCTGCGCCGCCTTGATGGCGATCTCGGCGGTTTCCAGATCGCGGATTTCGCCGACCATGATGATGTCCGGGTCCTGACGCAAAAAGGCGCGTAACGCCTGGGCAAAGTCCATGCCCTGACGCGGATTGACGTTGACCTGATTGATGCCTTCGAGGTTGATCTCCACCGGGTCTTCAGCAGTAGAAATATTCACATCGATGGTATTGAGAATATTCAGGCCGGTGTACAGCGAAACCGTCTTGCCCGATCCCGTTGGGCCGGTGACCAAAATCATCCCCTGCGGCTGCTTCAGCGCAGCCATGTACAGCGCTTTTTGCTCTTCCTCATAGCCCAGCGCATCGATGCCCATCTTGGCGCTGGATGAGTCGAGGATCCGCATCACGATCTTCTCGCCCCATAGCGTCGGCAGGCTGTTGACACGGAAGTCGATGGACTTGCTCTTAGAGACCTTCATCTTGATCCGGCCGTCCTGCGGCTTGCGCCGCTCGGCAATATCCAGCGCCGCCATGACCTTGAGGCGCGCGGAAATTCGACTGACCAACTGCACTGGCGGCCTCGCTACCTCATGCAGCACACCGTCGGTACGGAAGCGCACCCGATAGGATTTCTCGTAGGGTTCGAAGTGCAGGTCCGACGAGCCGCGCTTGATTGCGTCTAGCAGCATCTTGTTGACGAAGCGCACAACCGGCGCATCATCGGCCTCGTTGTGCCCTCCATCCTCTTCATTGGCGCCACCACTAATCTCGACATCCAACTCGTCGAGATCAGAATCAGTAAGCCCATCCATCGCAGCGTCGGCAGACTCGAACAGTTTTTCAATCGCTTCGCCAAGCTTGTCATCTTCAACCAGCACCGATTCGACAGAAAGCCCGGTGTTGAACTGGATATCGCTGATGGCCTGATGATTAGTTGGATCGGAAATCGCGACATACAATTTGTTACCGCGACGCTGCAGTGGAAGCAGACGGTGCTGGCGTACCAGCTTTTCGCTAATCAGGTCCGTAGGCTGGGTTTCCCTGTCCAGAGCACTCAGATCGAAATACGGAACGCCAAACTGCTCACCAGCGACATCCACCACCGTCCGACTTTTTATCAGTTTGTTCTGCACCAACCAGGAAACCAGCGACACCTGATTACGCTGGGCCTGTTGCTGGGCCTGCTGCGCGACCTTTTCATCAAGCTGACCAACCAATACCAACTGGCGAGCTAAACCACCGAGAGGAGCGTTTTCGTTCATTAAATTGCCTATAAAGGCTGAATAAATATCGCGCCCTTATAACGCAGTTCCTAGGGAGAGCCAAACGCGCAGAAACAAAGTGGCAATTTTTGTCACTTGCTGACTGTAAGGGGTGCTTTGACGATAGGGGTGACGGCTATCGCCAACCAAATCGCGCCTTTATCGTTGCAGGAGGCGCACCCTCGCGACGATGACGCAGCCGACTACCTTTATATAAAGGAAAGGCGCTCACCGAGACTGACCCACCAACACAACTCCCACCCCAAAGGCACCGCGAACCCAAGTCCAGCATAGCTCCAGGCACAACCTGCTCTTTTGTAAGGCGCGCCCTGCGGCTAAAACCCGCATTCGACACCTCTAATCCCGCGCCAAAACACCGCACTGGCAAAGCCACAGAAAAGTGAGCTACCGCACAACCCCAAACTTCCAACCAGCTACCCCGCTTCGCCTGGCACAGAAGCTGCTCCTGTATTTACAGGTCCAACGACCTCACCAACACAGGAGCTTTCCAATGAAGAAGCAAAAAGGCTTTACCCTGATTGAGCTGATGATCGTGGTCGCGATCATCGGAATCCTGGCTGCAGTCGCCATTCCGCAATTCCAGGATTACCAAGCCAAGGGCTACGACAAGTCGGCGCAATCCGACGCTCGTAATATCCTGACCGGCGGCATCGCCAACTCCAACTAAGTCAAAAGGAATTTTTGCGATGAAAAAGATTATTGCCGCAGCTCTCTTCGCTAGTGCTTTCGTCTCCGTTGGTGCTCATGCTACTGGTGGTGGCGGTGGTAGTACTACTACCACCATCCCGCTCGTGACTGGCTATAATGCGATCGGCAACGTGACCACTAACATCAACCTGGCGCGCCAATATGCTTTCACGGCAATCGCATCCCGCGCTGGCTTCATTAAGAACGACTTTGAAGGCACCCTGTCGGCCAACGTAATTGCCGGCTTGAACGATGATGCAGCCAATAACCGGATGGGCGTGGTCGCCGGTTCTAACAAGGGTTATACCGTATTCACCGGTTCCTCCGTAGGCGGCAGTGTTTCTCAATGCGGCAAGCCCACAGCCAAATCCGATACAAACCTCAGCGCGGGGTTGGTTGTAACGGGGACCCTTGACCTCAGTAAAGCCAACGGTTGCAACCGTGAGATCTGATCGCGGTTAGTGTTCAAACAAGCCCCCGTTAGGGGGCTTGTTTGTTATGGAGGCAAGCATGTTTGAACTCACAAGGCTTGGTGTGCGCATGGGCTTGCGTGGCCTCGGCTTTCGCATCCTACTGCTGGCTACCTTGGCACTACTGGGCATGGCCTTTCTGGCCGGCAACTTTTCCGGCCGCCAGCAACTGACAGTGACCCTCGATGTGGCTTTCAGCGGTATGCGCATTGTCCTGCTGCTGATGGTTTTGGTCTGGATGCAGGACTTGCTGGCCCGCGATATCGAACGCAAGTCGGTATATTTCATGCTGGCCTACCCGGTGGCCCGCTGGCAGTTCCTATTGTCGAGATTTTTCGCCGTTGCCGCGCTGGGCGGCATGAGCGTACTGTTTATCGGCGCGGCCTTCTGGGTATTGCTGTATCTCTTCGGCTCCGAATACGCACAGATGCGCCCGCCAGCGTTGGGCTGGAGCTATGCCCTGGTTCTGCTGGGCCTGTGGCTGGACCTGCTGGTGGTCGCAGCTTTTGCGCTGCTGCTAGCAACCCTTTCGACCACACCTTTTCTGCCGTTTCTGCTCGGCCTGGCCTTTGCCTTGGCGGCACGCGGCATGGGGCCGACCATCGATTACCTGCGCGGCGAGCGTTCCGACCCGCTGCATGAGCAAGTGTTCAGCCCGCTCCTGGAGCATGCCTACGTCTGGCTGCCCGACCTGTCGCGCCTGGACTGGCGCGTGCTATCGCTCTATGACCTGCCCGCCGAGCCGCTGGCCATGACACTGGCGGCGCTCAATGCACTGGCCTATATCGGCGCCTTACTGGCGCTGGCCGTGTTGATCTTCCAGCGGCGCAATTTCACATGAGAACGCTGTTTGTCCTGACGATCATGCTGTTCGCCTGGGCGGGCTTTGCCGTCACCGGCCAGCTGTTACGCGACCATGCCCGCCCGGAGGCCCGCGCCGAGGTGCTGCGGGTGCGCATGCCCATCCCGGTGCAGCTGACCTATGCGGCAGGAGATCCCTTCCTAGCTGCCAACCTCAACGTGTTTCGTAGCCTGATGGTGGCGGCTTCCATCACCGAGCAGGAGACCTACCGCATTCAGGGGCAGTTGCAGGCTGACGCAGCGTTCTTTAATTCTCGCCACGAGGATAACTACTATGTTGGCGCAGCCATCTTGCCGTGGAACGGCCAGGTGGCTGCGGCGCAGGATGTGCTGCTCAAGGCGGCACAGAGTCGAGACTGGGATATGTGGCCCGCGTTCTATTACGCATTCAACGCTATGTACTTCGAGCGCGACATGAACAAGGCCGGCCACTGGGCCGAAGTGGCTGCCCAACGCCATCCTGGCAATGCAGCAGCTCTGCGCGATATGGCGGCCAAGTGGTACGAGCGAGACGACGACCCTGAAATCGCCCTGAGCATCCTTATCGCCATGTATGACCAGAGCAAGGACGAGAATTTTCGCGCCCTGCTCGCCGCGCGCATTGTGCGTCTACAAGGCTTGCAGGCGCTGCGCACAGCGGCCGACGAATATCACCAACAACACGGGCGTGCACCGTCGCAGCTTGAGGAGCTGATCGGCCATGCCGGGCTTGAAGCTTTGCCTGAAGACCCGCTGCAGCTGGGTTATCTATTGTCCGCCGAGGGTCAGCCGCTGCTGGCCGATCATGTGAAGCAACAGGATTCGCAATGACACCAATCGAAGTGCGAGGGCTATACAAGTCCTTCAAGAGCAAGGGCAAGGCCATCAAGGCGCTGGACGATGTGGGCTTTACCGTCAAGAGCGGCCAGTCGGTCGGGTTTATTGGGCAGAACGGTGCCGGCAAGAGCACTAGCATCAAGATACTATTCGGCGCATTGCGCGCCGATGCCGGCCAGGCGCTGCTGATGGGGCGCGCCGCGGATGATCCGCTTTCACGTCAGGGCGTCGGCTATGTGCCGGAAAACCCCTATCTCTACGATCAATTGACGCCGCGCGAGGTGGTGAGCAGCGGCCTGCGTCTGCACGGCATCAAGGGCCCCGAAAACCATCGCCGTACCGAACACTGGCTGGAGCGCCTGGGTATCGCCTATGCGGCAGACAAGCGCATCCGCAACCTGTCCAAGGGTATGACCCAGCGCACCGCACTGGCCCATGCCTTCGCCATCGAGCCACAACTGCTGGTATTGGATGAGCCGATGTCGGGTCTTGATCCGGTGGGCCGTCGCCAGGTCGCCGACCTGATGCAGGAGTATCGCCAGGGCGGCGGCACGCTGTTTTTCTCTACCCATATCCTTCATGACGTCGAGCGCCTGGCCGACCGTTTCCTGATGATCCATAAGGGCCGCATCCGTGCCCAGCAGAGCATCGCTGATATGCTGGCCAGCCAGAACACGCTCGTGGTGCGCTACTACGGCACCAAGGCCCTCCCGGGCTTTGTCGAGGATGCCGGAATGATCTGGAAAGGCAGTTGTGAACGCGCTCAGATGCCGACAACCCTAGCCTCCATTGCCGATGCCGGCGGCACCTTGCTCAATGCTCATCCGCAGAATTCCCTAGAGGAGCTGTTCGACGACATTGTCAGCGAGACTGTCTGAGGACAGACAAGGAGCGGCACATGCCTTATTCCCCCGCCCTCGACGGCCTGCGCGCTGTCGCCATATTACTGGTATTGCTTTTCCATGGGCGCATGCCGGGGTTGCCGGGAGCCAATGTCGGCGTGGACATTTTCTTCGTCCTCAGCGGCTATCTGATCACCCGTATCCTGCTGGCGGAGCATCAGGCCAGTGGCGCCGTTGATCTACGACGTTTCTATCGCCAGCGGCTCTGGCGCTTGACCCCACCGCTACTTCTGCTGTTGCTACTCTATGCCCTGTTCGCACCCCTGTTGTGGCCGGATTATTACTTCCATATCCGTGACTGGATCGTGGTGCTGATCTATCAGGCCGATCTGGCACTTGTATTCGGCATGGGGCCGCAAATGATGCTGCATGCCTGGTCGCTGGGTATCGAAGAGCGGTTCTATCTGCTCTGGCCACCGGCCCTGCTCGGCCTGATGGCTTTGAGAAACCTACGTGTTGCCTTGACGTTACTGCTTGCCGGTATTGCCCTGCTGGGGCTGTGGCGTATGACAGCCCTACAAATAGGGGGGGTTGGCAGTGTTGAAGCTTATTATCGCTTCGACATGCGTATCAGCGGCCTGCTGCTCGGTGCCTGCCTAGGTATGTGGATCGGTAACAAACTGCCAGTGCCAGAGCAGCTGTTGCGCAGGCACTGGCTGGTATTGGCCTGGCTGGTATTGCTGGCGGTGATGCTGTACCCAACCGATGACAAGGGGCGGCTGAGCTTTGGCCTGCCATTGGTTGAAGTAACGGTGCTATATATCCTGCTCTGGCTGCACTGCCGACCGCATGGATTGCTGGGCAAGATGCTGGCCTGGCGCGCTCTGGTGTATGTCGGCCAGCTGTCCTATGGGCTGTACCTGTTTCATTACCCTGCCATGGAATACCTGAAACTCCAGCATCTATGGTGGTTGACCCTATTGGCTGGTACAGCCGTAGCGTTTGTTCTGGCCATGTTCAGCCATCACCTGATCGAACAACCGATTCGTCGCTGGCGCAAGAGGCCAACGAGTACCCCGGTTAGCTTGCCCTAATACATACAACGTTCTGGCTAAATCTGCTTCTTACCCGGTCCGGCACTGCGGCACCTTAACCACCTCCTCGAATATAGTCGCCACCCTTCACTTGGTGTAGCCAATCAAAGCCATCGCCAGCCTCACAGTGTCTTTGAAATACACTCCTGGAGTCTTGCTGGGAGCTTTTCCATGAACAAACGGGCCTTGACTGAATTGATACGTTCATGTGTCGATGGCTCGCTTGCCGTCTATGCCTTTGGCAGTCGAGTGCAAGGGACGACGGGGCGCAGAGCGACCTGGATCTGGCTGTGCTGGTGCAGGTCTATGCCGATCCGCTGGTGCTGTGGCAGCTCGCCGGGGAGGCTGCCGATATCGCCGGCTGCCCGGTTGACCTGCTGGATCTGCGCAACGCTTCGACGGTGATGCAGCAACAGATTCTGTTGGGCGGCGAGCGCTGGTGGGCTGGCGGAGAGCAGGCAGGCCTGGTCGAATGCGCCATGCTCAGCGAGAAACTGGAGCTAGATCGGCGCCGGGCGGCTTTGTTGCAGGATATCGAGCGGGAGGGGCGAGTGTATGGCCGATGATGTGCTGCTGAACAAGGCAGCGAGCGATGTGTCAAGCGTGCGCGCGAGGAGTACGAGCGCGACCCGGCGACCTTCGCCGATGATTTTACTCGCCAGGATGCAGCGATCCTGAATATTCAGCGTGCCTGCGAAGCGGCGCTGGACATCGGCAGCATCTGATCAGGCGTGAACGCCTGAGTATCCCGCAAAGCGCTCGCGACGTATTCGCGCTGCTTGTCGCAGGAGGCTGGATTGAAAATGATCTGGCTGACGCCCTGAAGCGAATGGTGGGCTATCGCAATATCGCGGTGCATGGATATCAGGCGTTAAAGTTGCCGATAGCCGTTGCGGTGATTACCCGACACTTGGGTGGATTTCTCGCCTACTCGAAAGCGGTTTTGCTCGGCGATACGAGCCACGAACAGAAACGATAGCGGTATCGCGACCTGGCGGCTCGCGCCTACGAACGTCGGATTACGTCTCCGGCTAATGCAACGCCGGTTGCAACAACTTACGAATCAGTCAACTTCTGGCCCTCACACATGCTGCTGGGCTAGCATCGGTCCTCTTTTATCTGTGAGGCATATCGCAAGCGATACCTACGTTCAGGAGAAAACATGAGCTTTACCGTTTATTTGTCCGGCGAAATCCATACCAATTGGCGCGATGAGATCGAGCGAGGCGCGAAAGCCGCCGGGCTGGATGTGGTGTTCACCTCCGCCGTAACCGACCATGACGCCAGCGACGCGGCCGGCGACTGTCTCGGCGCCGAGACCAATGCCTTCTGGCGCGACCACAAGTCGTCCAAGGTGAACGCGATCCGCACCAAGACGCTGATCCAGCAGGCCGACCTGGTCGTAGTGCGCTTCGGCGACAAGTACAAGCAATGGAACGCCGCCTTCGATGCCGGCTATTGCGCTGCGTTAGATAAGCCCTACATCACCCTGCACGCGGAGGATATCGTTCACCCACTGAAGGAAGTCGATGCAGCGGCGATGGCCTGGGCAACGACCACCGAACAGGTAGTGGAGATTCTTAAATACGTGCTGCGCGACTGAAAAAAGGCTCAGCTCCGCCGACGGATTTACAGTTTATTCGCCGCGAGAGCGCAGCTCCCACAGGGTGTGGTGGCTTTGGCTTTGTGGGAGCGCGACCCGGCGCGAAGTTTTATAGTTTGCTGGCAGGCTCTCGCCTGCAATCGCCGCGGGGGCGCGGCCCCCACAGGGTTTGGTGGGCTTTTGCTTCGTGGGAGCGCCGCCCCCGGCGCGAAGCTTGAACTCACGCGCACGGCTTGCATCTAGCTTTCAACTCCGACTGAGCAGCGGAGCGAACCCAGAAAGCAAAACGCCCTGCATCTGCAGGGCGTTTTTGTCACCTCGGAACTAGATCGCACCGCGCTTGCGCAACAGATCTATCACCTGCCTGACGCCCTCTTCCACCGTCAGCGATTCGGTATCGAGTACCAGATCGGCATTGCCGGGCACATCGTAGGGGAAGGATTCGCCGGGAATGTTGTCGCCACCCGCCGCATACAGACCTTGCGGGTCACGCTGCTGGCAGGTTTGCGGTGAGGCCTGAACGTATACGGTAATCGCCCGATCCGAACCAATCAGCGCCTTGGCCTGTTCGCGGCCTTCGGCATCCGGCGCGACGAAGGCCGCAAGGGTCAGCAGACCCGCCTCGTTGAATTGGCGCGCCACATGGGCGGCGCGGCGCCAGTTCTCGGTACGACCGGCACGGTCCTGCGGCAGGCCTTTGTTCAGATCGTGGCGCAAGTTCTGGCCATCCAGCACGTATACTGCACGCCCCATGTCGAACAGCTTGCGCTCCACGGCGTAGGCCAGCGTGCTCTTGCCCGCGCCCGAAAGGCCAGTGAACAACACGGTGGCCGGCTGCTGACCGAAGCGCGCCGCGCGCTCTTCGGTGGACACATGAGCCAGCGCACCGTGATGCCCAGTAGAACCATGAGCAAGCGGGTCAGCGATGATCATGCCGGCACCAACGGTGCCGTTGGTGAGCCTATCGATGACGATGAATGCGCCAGTCGTGCGGTTCTGCGCGTAGCCATCCAGGGCAATCGGCGCATCCAGGCTGACCTTGACGCGACCGATTTCGTTGAGCTGCAGGCTGCTCGCCGCGCCATGCTCCAGAGTATTGACGTCGACGCTATGGGTGATGCTGGCAATCGAGCCCGGCACATAGCTGGTGGCGCGCTTGATGTCGTATTTCTTGCCCGGCAGCATCGGCTCTTCGCCCATCCATACGAGCATGGCCTCGAAGCCGTCGGCGATGCGTGGCTGGTTGTCGGCGTGAACCAGCATGTCGCCACGGGACACGTCGATTTCGTCCTCCAGCGTCAGGGTGATCGCCTCGCCCGGCGTGGCCTGTTCCAGCTCGCCATCGAAGGTGACGATGGATTTGACCTTGCTGCGCTTGCCGGACGGCAGCACTGTGATCTCATCGCCCTTGCGCACGATGCCGCTGGCGAGGGTGCCGGCGAAGCCGCGGAAGTTGAGGTTGGGACGATTGACATACTGCACCGGGAAGCGCAGGTCGTCGAAATTGCGGTCGCCGGCAATCTCGACGCTTTCGAGGATCTCCATCAGCGACTGGCCTTCATACCAGGGTGCGCGCTCGCTGCGGTTAACCACGTTGTCGCCCTTGAGCGCCGACATGGGCACGAAGTGCAGCGAAGTCGGTTGCAGATCGATACGCTCGGCAAAGTTTAGATAATCCGCCTTGATGCGCTCGAAAACGGACTGGTCGAAGTCCATCAGGTCCATCTTATTAACTGCGACGACGATGTGCTTGATGCCCAACAGCGAGGTGATGAAGCTGTGGCGCTTGGTCTGGGTCTGCACGCCGTAGCGGGCATCGACGAGGATGATCGCCAGATCACAGGTCGAGGCCCCGGTGGCCATGTTGCGGGTGTACTGCTCATGACCGGGCGTGTCGGCGATGATGAACTTGCGCTTGGCAGTAGAGAAGTAGCGGTAGGCGACATCGATCGTGATGCCCTGCTCGCGCTCGGCCTGCAGGCCGTCGACCAGCAGTGCCAAGTCCACGTCATCGCCGGTGGTGCCAGACTTTTTCGAGTCACGGGTAATCGCTTCGAGGTGATCTTCATAGATCATCTTCGAGTCATGCAGCAGGCGCCCAATCAGGGTGCTCTTGCCATCGTCGACGTTGCCGCAAGTGAGAAAGCGCAACAGCTCCTTGCGCTCGTGCTGGGCCAGATACGCGAGGATGTCCTCGCTGATCAAATCAGACTGATGAGACATGGTGCGGAATCCTTAGAAGTAGCCCTGACGTTTCTTTTCTTCCATCGACCCGGCGCCGTCGTGGTCGATGACCCGACCCTGACGTTCGGACGTGCGGGTCAGGAGCATTTCCTGGATGATTTCGGGCAGGGTCGAGGCCGTGGATTCCACTGCGCCGGTCAGCGGGTAGCAGCCGAGGGTACGGAAGCGGACCATGCGTTTTTCGATCCGCGCCTTTTCCTCGTCAGTGAGGTGCTCGAGGATGCGCTCGTCGTCGATCATGATCAGGGTGCCGTTCTTCTCGATGACTTCGCGCTCGGCGGCGAAATACAGCGGCACGATCGGAATCTGTTCCAGATAGATGTATTGCCAGATGTCCAGCTCGGTCCAGTTCGACAGCGGGAAGACGCGGATGGATTCGCCCTTCTTGACGTTGCCGTTGTAGACATTCCACAGCTCGGGACGCTGGTTCTTCGGGTCCCAGCGGTGCTTGCTATCGCGAAAGGAGTACACGCGCTCCTTGGCACGGGACTTCTCTTCATCACGACGCGCGCCACCAAAAGCAGCGTCGAAGCCATGCTTGTCCAGCGCCTGTTTGAGACCCTCGGTCTTCATGATGTCGGTGTGCTTGGCGCTACCGTGGGTAAACGGGTTGATGTTCTGAGCGACACCATCCGGATTGACGTGGGTGATCAGGTCCAGGTCCATTTCCGTGACCATTTGCTCGCGGAAGCGGTACATCTCCTGGAACTTCCAGCGCGTGTCGACGTGCATCACCGGGAACGGCAGACGACCGGGAAAGAACGCCTTGCGTGCCAGATGCAGCATTACGGCGGAATCTTTGCCGATGGAATAGAGCATCACCGGGTTATCGAATTCGGCGGCCACTTCACGAATGATGTGGATGCTTTCCGCCTCCAGCTGTTTCAGATGCGTCAGTTTGTCGACCATGGCTACTCACGAATTTGGCAGATGGACGGCCGGCAGGCCGGAGCGAGGGCGCAACTCTAACACGGCGCAAACTTCTAATCAGGCCGCTGCTTAGAACGAAATTGACTAAATTTATGCCTCGGTCATTGGGCAAAAGATGGCGGCTCAGCGGGGTCTTTCAGCTGCGAGGCCAAGCTCATGGCCCAGAAACAAAGCCGTCTGCTTCTACAGCGCCGCCGGTGCGCAGAGCGCATCCTACGTCCAAATCATTTGCCATAGGCGGTGTTCGCTTGTCGTAGGGTGCGCTTTGCGCACCAAGGCAGCGCCTCTAGGCGACCTAGGCCGGATTGGGGCAATCGATGAACCGATGCTCGACGGCAAACCGCTTCGCCAGATAGTCACCGAGCGCCTGAACGCCGTAACGCTCGGTGGCATGGTGTCCGGCGGCGAAGAAGCTCAAGCCATTTTCACGCGCGATATGCACCGTGGGCTCCGAAACCTCCCCGGTTAGATACGCGTCAACACCCGCGGCCACGGCCTGATCGATATAGCCCTGGGCGCCGCCCGTGCACCAAGCGATGCGTCTGATCGGCCGCGGACCTTCGACCATCAGCGGCTCACGTCCTAGCGCGGCCGTCACCCGTCGCATGAAATCAGCAGGCGCGAGCGGTACATCGAGCGAGCCGACAAGGCCAACCGAGCGGGGATTGTCGGGTTCCAGAGGCCCTTCAACGGTGAGGCCGAGCAGCCGTGCCAACTGCACGTTGTTGCCCACTTCCGGATGCACGTCGAGCGGCAGGTGATAGGCAAGCAGGCTGATGTCGTTGCTGAGCAGCGTCTTCAACCGCCGCAGCTTGATGCCTACGACGCGCGGGTCTTCGTTCTTCCAGAAATAGCCGTGATGGACCAACACCACGTCGGCCTGCGCTTCGACTGCGGCATCGAGCAGTGCCTGGCTGGCAGTCACACCGCTAACGATGCGGGTCACCTGCCGCCGTCCTTCTACCTGTAAGCCGTTGGGGCAATAGTCAGAGATCTTGGTGGTGTTCAGGTAGCGATCGGCTTCTTCGACCAGCGTGCTCAGCTCAACGGCCATGCATACATCCTCTTGGCAAATACGGGTATCTCGCGGCCGCCGCGGAGGCTGAAAGCTGCGCGATGGACGGATTGAAACGACATGGCTGAAACCACCTCACCGGCCCGGCACAGAATCGCCATCGGCAAGGCTGCAATTCGCAGCCAGCTTCGTATAATGCCGCCACCTTAAGGGGCGCAATCGCCCTCCGCAACCTGTCCGGATTTCGAATCGCGATGATCAATGCCCTGCGTTTTCTTGGCTGGCCGTTGCTGGTAGGCCTGCTGGTGGCCCTGCTAATCATTCAGCGTTATCCGCATCTGGTAGGCCTGAGTACCGAGCCGGAATACACCCTGCGTCAGGCACCGCTGGTGGGGATACCGCAACAAGGCCCCTATTCCTATGCCAATGCGGTCAGCGGCGCGGCGCCAGCTGTGGCCAACCTCTACACCACCAAGGTGATCGACCGCTCCAGCCAGCCGCCGATGATCAAGGACGATCCTCTGTTTCAGCGATTCTTCGGTGACAACCTGCCGCGCCAGCGCCGCATGGAATCAAGCCTGGGCTCCGCGGTAATCATGAGCCCCGAAGGCTATCTGCTGACCAACAACCACGTCACCGCCAATGCCGAGCAGATCGTGGTGGCCTTGCGCGATGGCCGGGAAACGCTCGCGCGGGTCATTGGCAGCGACCCGGAAACCGATCTTGCGGTGCTGAAGATTGATCTGGCGGAGCTACCCGCGATCACCATCGGCCGTTCGGACAGCATCCGCATTGGCGACGTGACACTGGCGATCGGCAACCCGTTCGGCGTCGGCCAGACCGTGACCATGGGCATCATCAGCGCCACCGGGCGCAACCAGCTCGGTCTCAATACCTATGAAGATTTCATTCAGACCGACGCGGCGATCAACCGTGGAAACTCCGGCGGCGCGCTGGTCGACACCGCCGGACATCTGATTGGCATAAACACGGCGATCATCTCTGAATCCGGCGGCTCGCAAGGCATCGGGTTCGCGATTCCAGTGAAGCTCGCCATGGAAGTAATGAAATCCATCGTGGAACACGGCCAGGTGATTCGCGGCTGGCTCGGCGTGGAGGTGCAATCGCTGACCCAGGAACTGGCGGAATCCTTCGGCCAGGCAGGTCGGCCGGGAATCGTGGTTGCCGGCGTCTATCGGGATGGACCGGCTGAACGCGCCGGTCTGCGGCCAGGTGATCTGATCCTAAGCATCGATGGACAGCAGTCCAGTGACGGACGCACCTCGATGAACCAGGTCGCGCGCGTGCGGCCGGGCGATGAGATCGATATCGATATTCTGCGCAACGGGAAACCGCTGACACTTACCGCCGAGGTCGGCATGCGGCCTCCGGTAGAGAAGAGTCCGCAGTAAGCTGCAAGCTGCAAGCTGCAAGCTGCAAGCTGCAAGCTGCAAGCTGCAAGCTGCAAGCTGCAAGCTGCAAGCTGCAAGCTGCAAGCGAATCAGCATGCGGGCCGACGCTGAAAACGACAACGATGCTTTTGCTTACTCGAAGCTTGTGGCTTGAGCTTGTAGCCGCTCCTATAGCGCCTGTAACAGCGCCTGATTCTGCTCCGGCGTGCCGATGGTGATCCGCAAGTACTGGTCGATTCGCGGATGCTTGAAATGCCGCACGATGACGCCCTGCTCCCGAAGCCCTGCGGCGAGCTCGGCAGCGTCGCGTTGCGGATGACGGGCAAAAATGAAGTTCGCCGCCGACGGCAACACCTCGAAGCCCAGCGCCTGCATCGAGGTCACCACCGCTTCGCGACTGGCGATCACCTGCTGACAGGTCTGCTCGAAATAATCGCGATCTTCGAACGCGGCCGCCGCCCCGGCGATGGCGATTCGGTCCAGCGGATAGGAATTGAAGCTGTTCTTGATGCGCTCCAGTGCCTCGATCAGATCCGGATGCCCGACAGCCAGACCAACGCGCAGTCCCGCCAGTGAACGGGACTTCGACAGGGTCTGAGTGACCAGCAGGTTCGGATAGCGATCCACCAGCGCAATGGCCGATGTGCCGCCGAAATCGATATAGGCCTCATCCACCAGGACCACCGAATCGGGGTTTGCCTGCAACAACCGCTCGATCGCTTCCAGCGCCAGCAGGCACCCGGTGGGCGCGTTGGGATTGGGGAAGATAATGCCGCCGTTCGGCCGATTGTAGTCAGCCACGTCGAGCTGGAACTGCGCGTTCAGCGCGATGGTTTCGTAGTCGATTCCATAGAGCCCGCAATAGACCGGATAGAAGCTGTAGGTCACATCGGGAAACAGCAGCGGCTTGCCGTGCTGGAACAGGCCGTGAAAGGCGTGCGCCAGCACCTCGTCCGACCCATTGCCGACGAAGACCTGGCCCGGCTGCACACCGTAATAGTCAGCCACCGCCTGCTTGAGGCGCTCGCCGTTCGGATCGGGATACAGGCGCAGGCTGTCGCCGATTTCCGCCTGCATCGCAGCAATGGCCTTGGGCGACGGGCCGTAGGGATTTTCGTTGGTATTGAGTTTGACCAGCTTGCTCAGCTTCGGCTGCTCACCCGGTACGTAGGGCACCAGGGTTTTGACGAAGGGGCTCCAGAAACGGCTCACAAACAGTTCCTCGATTGGTAGGGGGAAAGCTGGAAGCTAGAAGCCTGAAGCTGGAAGAAAGCATCAGTGCAGGGTCTAGTTTCTAGCGATCTATCTTTTAATCCGATATTCCGCGCTGCGCGCATGCGCGGTCAGCGACTCGCCGCGAGCCAGCACCGAGGCGATCTTGCCCAGTTCAGACGCACCTTCCGCCGAGCAATTGATGATCGACGAGCGTTTCTGGAAATCGTAAACACCCAGCGGCGATGAGAAGCGCGCGGTGCCGGAGGTCGGCAATACGTGGTTGGGGCCGGCACAGTAGTCGCCCAGCGCTTCGGCCGTGTATCTGCCCATGAAGATCGCGCCGGCGTGGCGGATCTGCTCCAGATACTGCTCGGGATTTTCCACCGACAGTTCCAAGTGTTCCGGCGCAATGCGGTTGGCCACCTCGATGGCCTGCTGCATGTCGGCGACCCGAATCAGCGCACCACGGCCCTGCAATGATGCATGGGCGATCTCGCTACGCTCCAGAGTCGGCAGCAGCCGGGCAATGCTCTCGGCAACCTTGTCGAGGAATGCTGCATCCGGGCTGACCAGAATCGACTGGGCATCTTCGTCGTGCTCGGCCTGGGAGAACAGGTCCATGGCGATCCAGTCGGGATCGGTCTGGCCGTCGCATACCACCAGAATTTCGGAGGGTCCGGCGATCATGTCGATTCCGACCTTGCCGAAGACGTGGCGCTTGGCCGTGGCGACGTAGATGTTGCCGGGGCCGACGATCTTGTCCACCGGCGGTACGCTCTCGGTACCGTAGGCCAGCGCGGCGACCGCCTGGGCGCCACCGATGGTGAACACGCGGTCGACACCGGCGATGCAGGCCGCAGCCAGCACAAGTTCGTTGATTTCACCGCGCGGTGTGGGCACGACCATGACGACTTCCGGCACACCGGCAACCTTCGCCGGAATGGCGTTCATCAGCACCGACGAGGGGTAAGACGCCTTGCCGCCTGGCACGTAAAGCCCAGCACGATCGAGCGGCGTGACCTTCTGACCCAGCACCGTGCCGTCGACTTCGGTGTAGGTCCAGGAGTCCTGTTTCTGCTTTTCGTGATAGCGACGAACCCGCTCGGCGGCTGATTCCAGTGCATGACGCTGCGCCGAGCTGATGCGTTCGAGCGCCAACTCGAGACGCTCACGCGGCAGGATCAGATCTGCCATCGAGGCCACTTCCAATCCATCGAAACGCTGCGTCAACTCGACCAGTGCCGCATCGCCGCGCTCGCGCACCGCCTTAATGATCTCCAGCACGCGCTGGTTAACGCCGTCATCGGACACGCTTTCCCAGCTCAGCAAATGATCCAGGTGTCGCGAAAACTCGGGATCGGCAGCGTTGAGTCGGCGGATGTCGATGGGAGCGGTCATAACGGGCCTCATAAGGAGTGCGGCGAAGCGGTTTGCAGGCGCCCGTAGATTAACAAGCCAACCGTGCGGGCACCTGAGAATTAAGGCTATGACACGAATAGGCGAGCCGGCTGTAGCAGCCCGGCGGAAGATCAGTTCTGCTGTTCGATCGCGTTCTGCAACGCATCGATCAGCGTCTGGATACGCGCATGCTGCATCTTCATCGAGGCCTTATTGACCACTAGGCGCGAGCTGATCATGGCGATCAGCTCCTGCGGCTCCAGCCCGTTGGCACGCAGCGTATTACCGGTGTCGACCACGTCGATGATCTTGTCCGCCAATCCCACCAGCGGCGCCAGCTCCATCGAGCCATAGAGCTTGATGATGTCGACCTGACGGCCTTGCTCGGCGTAGTAGCGTTTGGCGACATTGACGAACTTGGTCGCAACGCGTAGCCGCCCTTTGGGCTCCGGCGCACCGACCTTGCCGGCCGTCATCAGCTTGCAGTTGGCGATTTTCAAATCCAGCGGCTCGTACAACCCCTGGCCACCGTACTCCAACAGCACGTCCTTGCCAGCCACGCCAAGATCCGCCGCGCCATGCTCGACGTAGGTCGGCACGTCCGTGGCGCGCACGATCAGCAGACGCACGTCATCCTGCGTGGTCGGGATGATCAGCTTGCGGCTTTTATCTGGATTCTCGGTGGGCACGATACCTGCCGCCGCCAGCAGCGGCAGCGTGTCGTCGAGAATGCGGCCTTTGGAAAGGGCAATGGTGAGCATGGACGGTTATTCCTTGAAGCCTGTTAATGGCGACCTTGGCGCAGGCAGCGGCGAACGAGCGCCAGTCTCAGCCAAAGCCGCCGACTCCGAGAGTGACGGCTTCGACCCATTGCCGATAGCTAGCCCGGTACGCGGCGAATCTTGGCGCCCAGCAATTGCAGCTTCTCTTCGATGCATTCATAACCACGATCGATGTGGTAGATGCGATCGATCAGCGTGTCGCCTTCGGCCACTAGGCCGGCGATCACCAGACTCGCCGAGGCACGCAGATCGGTCGCCATGACGGGCGCGCCCTTGAGCTTCGGCACGCCGGTCACGATGGCAGTGTTGCCCTCGACGAGAATCTGCGAGCCCATGCGGTTCATTTCGTATACATGCATGAAGCGGTTCTCGAACACCGTCTCGATCACCGTACCAGTGCCTTCGGCAACGGCGTTCAGCGCAATGAACTGCGCCTGCATATCGGTGGGGAATGCAGGATACGGCGCAGTACGGATGTTCACCGCTTTCGGCCGATTGCCCTTCATGTCCAGCTCGATCCAGTTGCTACCGGTATCGATATAGGCACCGGCTTCTTCGAGCTTGTGCAATACCGCCTCGAGGAGGGTGGCGTCGGTGTCCTTGAGCTTCACGCGACCGCCGGTTGCCGCAGCGGCGACCAGATAAGTGCCCGTCTCGATGCGGTCCGGCATCACGCTGTAACGACCGCCACCCAGACGTTTGACGCCGTCGATGACGATGGTGTCGGTGCCGGCGCCGGAAATCTGCGCGCCCATGGCATTGAGGAAGTTCGCTAGATCGACCACTTCCGGCTCGCGCGCGGCGTTTTCCAGCACGCTGCGGCCGTTGGCCAGCGCCGCGGCCATCATGATGTTCTCAGTGCCGGTCACGCTGACGATATCGAAGAAGAAGTGCGCGCCGCGTAGACCGCCAGCTGGCGCCCGCGCCTTGATGTAGCCACCTTCGACGTCGATCTGCGCGCCCATCGCTTCCAGGCCGCGGATGTGCAGGTCGACCGGGCGCGAGCCAATGGCGCAACCGCCTGGCAGCGCGACTTCCGCTTCGCCGAAACGCGCAACCATGGGTCCGAGCACCAGGATCGATGCACGCATCGTCTTGACCAGCTCGTAAGGCGCGACCAGCGTCTGGATGCTGCTGGCGTCGACTTCGACGCTGAGCTTTTCGTCGATGACCGGTTGCACGCCCATGCGGCCGAACAGCTCGATCATCGTCGTGATGTCGTGTAGGTGCGGCAGGTTGCAAACGGTTACCGGAGTATCGGCAAGCAAGGTGGCCGCCAGGATTGGCAGGGCCGAGTTTTTGGCACCGGAGATGCGAATCTCGCCATCGAGGCGGGCACCGCCAGTAATGATCAATTTATCCATGATATTCCTGTAACCCGCATGCTCGAAGCGCTTGCGAAGAGGGGCCGCGCCCAGTCAGTGCAGCGCGCGGCTCGAATATGTCTGTCGTGACCGGTGATCAGCTACGCGCCAGCCAGTCGGCACGGCTGAAGAATTTCATCGTGACGGCATGAATGCTGCCGTCGGCTATCCACGGGTTCAGCTGCGCATAAATCTGCTGCTGGCGCTTGACCGGACTCAATCCGGCCAACTCGTCGCTGATCACGTTGAGCTGGAAATTGCAGCCTTCGCCTTCGACTTCCACCTGTGCGTCCGGAAGCTTCTCTTCCAGAAAATTCTTAACTTCTAAGGCCTGCATGTTCAACCTCTATCGGCGCCGGACGCGCGCGGCCGGCCATCATACAAAAAAGCCCGAAGACTGCGAACCCCGAAGCCCGTCGAGCTAACGCAGCCTCGCTAATCGAGCGCCTCTGCCTCGCTGCTGCGCGGACGCCTGTGATGCGTGCCCGCCTCTACTGCGGGAAACCTTGAAGACGCAAAGCGTACGACGAGAATCGCCACCGCAAGCAGCAGAATGGCTCCGGAAATATAGACGACCCCCATGTCCGGACGGTGATGATGCGAAACATCCGAAATCAGCAAGCGAGTCAGGGCAGTGATTGCCACGTAGATAAGGAAGCGCACCGGCATGTGATTGGTTTTGAAGTAAATACCAACCATCGCACCGAGTTCGAGGTAAATGAACAGCAACAGGATGTCATCGACACTGATGCTTCCCTTTTCGATCATGCCCAGAAAGGCCACCAACCCGGCCCAGGCGGTGACCGCACCGATGCCGAACAGGGCCAGGTAATGAAAGGTCTCGACCAGTAGATTACCCAGCGACTCGGCAACGGCATGCACCTTGCCGCGCGCCGTTTCTGCCCAGCGTAGCGTCATCAAACCGTTCCTCGCACTTCGTCCGCTAGCGAAAGGACGTCCAGCAAGCCGGACACCCTGGCGATTTCACGCATGTCGCCGGGCATGCCGGCGATGGTCACTTCGCGTCCTAACGAGATTGCGTCCCGGGTATAGGCCAGCAGCAGCGACAGCCCGACGCTGCTGGATTTTTCCACCGACGAGCAATCGATCAGCAGCGGCTGCCCTTTAACACCACGGATCAAGGCCTGACCGGCCCGGCGCAAGGCCGGCCCGGATTGGTAATCGAGCACGCCGGAAAGCCGCAACTCGCCGCTGGCGCCGCTTTCGACACGCCCCTCACTCATCGCCTGTCGCCTGCTGGCCAGCCTCGGTGTCCTTGGCGCGTGCGACAACTTCGCCCCAGCCAGCGATGGTCTTGTCCAGATCACCACCATTTTTTTGCATGGTGTCGGCGAACTGGTCACGGAACAGTTTGCCGATATTGATGCCGTTGATGATCACGTTGCGCACCCGCCATTCGCCTCCCTGATTGACCATGGTGTACGACACCGGATAGATCTCACCCTGGCGACCGGTTACTTCCATACCAACGCTGGTACGCTCGGCATCCTGCTTGCCACTGGCCGGCAGCACTCGAATCTGCTGATTGTTGTATTCCAGCAGCGCGTTGCCATAAAACTGCATGAGACTGCGCTTGAAGTTTTCCTGGAAGCGGGTCATCTGCTCCGGGCTGGCGCTGCGCGAATACTTCACGGTCATGATGCTGCGCGAAATCCCCTCGGCATCGACCACCGGACCGAGGATGTCGTTGAGCGACTCGTAGAAGGCGTTCGGGTCCTGCCGGTACTGATCCTTATTGGCCTTGAGGTCGGCGAGCAGCTCGTCGGTGGTCTTCTGAATCACTTCGTGAGCGCTCGGGGCCGCCAGAGCCAGCATGGGCAGGGCGGTCAGCAATACCAGCAAACTGCGACGCAGGGCATTCATCATGGGGATGTTCCTCACTCTTTATTGACCGAATTGAGCAAAAATTTGCCGATCAAATCTTCCAGTACCAAGGACGACTGGGTGTCGCGAATCGTATCGCCGTCACCCAGTGTTTCCTCTTCGCCGCCGACGCTGATGCCAATGTATTTTTCGCCCAGCAGGCCGGCGGTCAGAATCGACGCGGTGGAATCGATCGGCAGGATATCGACGTCCTGCTGAACCTCCAGCGTGACACGCCCGGTATAGCTCTCGCGATCCAGGTCGATCGCCGTCACCTTGCCAATCGTCACGCCGGCCATGGTTACCTTGGATCTGACACTCAGACCGGCAATATTGTCGAAATAGGCGTACAGCCGATACGTGTCAGCGCTATCGACGCTCAGCCCGCTGACCCGTAGCGACAGCAGCATCAGGGCCAGGACGCCCGCCAAGAGGAACAGGCCAACACCAATTTCCAGGGTGCGGATACGCATCAAAAATCTCCAAACATCAACGCGGTCAGAATAAAGTCGAGGCCGAGCACGGCCAGCGAGGCGTAAACCACCGTTCGGGTGGTGGCACGACTGATACCTTCGGAGGTGGGCTCGCAGTCATAGCCCTGGAACACCGCAATCCAGGTCACCACGACAGCGAACACCATGCTCTTGATAACGCCGTTGAGCACATCCGAAGTGAAGACAACACTGTTCTGCATATTGGCCCAGAACGAGCCTTCGTAGACGCCGAGCCAGTCCACGGCAACCATCGCACCACCCCAGATACCGACCACGTTGAAAATGACGGTCAGCAACGGCAGGGAAATGAAGCCGGCCCACAACCGTGGCGCGACGATGTATTTCAGCGGATCGACACCGATCATTTCCAGGCTGGACAGCTGCTCGGTGGATTTCATGTTGCCGATCTCGGCAGCCAACGCAGACCCGGCACGGCCAGCGAACAGCAGCGCGGTGACCACCGGCCCCAGCTCACGCAGCAGTGTCAGGGCGACCATCTGCCCCACCGCCTGCTCGGAACCGTAATTGCTAAGAATGCTGTAGCCCTGCAGCGCCAGCACCATGCCGATGAAGATGCCGGAAACCACCACGATCGCCAGTGACAATACGCCAACCGAATAGAGCTGCCGGACCAGCAAAGAGAAACGGTTGTCCAGCCCGCTGGGACCGAACAATGCGTGGAACAGGAACAGCGTGGCGCGCCCCTGCGCGGCAACCACATTCAATCCGGCCTCACCGAAAAGCCGGATTCGCTCGATCAGGGAACGCTTACGCATCGGAGCCTCGCAACAAGTCCTCGGCATAGGCCGGCGCCGGAAAATGGAAAGGCACTGGACCATCCGCCGCGCCTCGCATGAATTGCTGGATACGCGGGTTCGTGGATTCGCGCAGCTCGGCCGGCGTGCCCTGCCCCAGCACCTGCCCATCGCCGACCACATAAATGTAATCGGCAATACTGGAGGTTTCGGCCAGGTCATGGGAAACCACGATACTGGTAATGCCCAGTGCATCGTTGAGCAGACGAATCAGCTGCACCAGCACGCCCATGGCAATCGGGTCCTGGCCGGCGAAAGGTTCGTCGTACATGAGGATCTGCGGATCGAGCGCGATCGCCCGCGCCAACGCCACGCGACGCTTCATACCGCCGGACAACTCATCGGGCATCAGCTCCACCGCACCACGCAAACCCACCGCCTGCAGCTTCATCAGAACGATGTCGCGAATCATCTCTTCCGGCAGTTTGGTATGCACCCGCAGCGGGAAGGCGACGTTTTCGAAGACATCGAGATCGGTGAACAGTGCACCGCTTTGGAACAGCACGCCCATCTGCTTGCGCATGTCGAACAGTTCGCGACGCGACAGCGTGGGCAGGTTGGTCCCGGCCACCCAGACTTCGCCGCTGGTCGGCTTGAGCTGGGCGGCGATCAGACGCAGCAGCGTGGTCTTACCGCAGCCGGACGGCCCCATGATGGCCGTCACCTTGCCTCGCGGTATGACGATATCGACATTATTGAAAATGCTCCGCTCGCCGCGCATGAAGGTAACCCCCTTCAGCTCGACGGCGTTAGCGTTGGCGGCGCTCATCGGATCTCCTCGGATACGGTCTGCGAATCTGACGCCCTCCGATGTTTCGGAGATACTTCGCAGAGCCGTTTTGGCGGCGCGAACTATAGCACCGCGCCGGGAGCCTCCCAAGCCAGCGTCTGTATCGCCGCATGAGCGAGCGCACATTCGTTCAGCTTGAGTTCAGCTTCAGACGCGACGATCCGCTTGAAAGCTTTTCGGTGAGCCGCGATGGGTTTGCCGCTATAATCCCGCGCTTTCATTCAGGCGATGAAACAGACATGAGTCAGAGCAGCCAGCTGATCGAGACTGCCCAGCGGACCATTCGCATGGAAATTGAAGCGGTCGAGCAACTCAAGGCCCGCATCGATGAACAGTTCGTCAAGGCATGCGAGCTCATCCTGCAATGCAAAGGCCGCGTCGTCGTGGTCGGTATGGGCAAGTCCGGACATATCGGCAACAAAATCGCTGCCACGCTCGCCAGCACCGGAACCACTGCGTTCTTCGTTCACCCAGCCGAAGCCAGCCATGGCGACATGGGCATGATTACCCGCGACGACGTCGTTCTGGCCCTGTCCAACTCCGGCAGCACTAACGAGATCGTGACATTGCTGCCACTGATCAAACGTCTCGGCATCATCTTAATCAGCATGACTGGCAATCCCGAGTCGGTGCTCGCCAAGGCGGCGGCGGTCAACCTCGACGCGAGCGTAGCCATCGAAGCTTGCCCGCTAAATCTCGCGCCGACCTCCTCGACCACCGTCAGCCTGGTACTCGGTGACGCCCTGGCGATCGCCCTGCTCGAAGCGCGCGGATTCACCGCCGAGGATTTCGCCTTCTCGCACCCGGGCGGTGCACTCGGCAGACGCCTGCTGCTCAAGGTCGAACATGTCATGCACGCAGGCGATCGTCTGCCCCAGGTCAAGCGCGGCACACCATTACGCGAAGCATTGCTGGAAATGACTCAGAAAGGGCTCGGCATGACGGCGGTGGTGGAGGCCGATGGCGGTCTGGCCGGCATATTCACTGACGGCGACCTGCGCCGTACGCTGGACAAAGGCGTCGACGTGCGTCAGGCCAGCATCGATCAGGTCATGACCATCCACGGCAAGACCGCCAGCGCCGACATGCTCGCCGCTGAAGCTCTGAGAATCATGGAAGACAACAAGATCAACGCGCTGGTGGTGGTCGATGACAATGACCGACCGGTCGGCGCGCTGAACATGCATGATCTGTTGCGTGCGGGAGTGATGTAAGTGAACGACCTACTGCGGCGCGCCCGCGACATTCGCCTGGCCATTTTCGACGTCGACGGTGTACTCACGGACGGCAAGCTGTACTTTCTCGTCGACGGCAGCGAATTCAAGACATTCAACACACTCGACGGCCATGGCATCAAGATGCTGATCAATTCAGGGGTGCGAACCGCGATCATCAGCGGTCGCAAGACGCCAGTGGTCGAGCGTCGCGCACAGAACCTCGGCATCCAGCATCTCTACCAAGGACGCGAGGACAAACTGGTGGTCCTCGATGAACTGCTCGCCGAACTCGGACTCGACTACGCTGAAGTGGCCTATCTAGGCGATGACTTGCCGGACCTGCCGGTGATCCGCAGGGTCGGTCTGGGAATGGCCGTCGCCAGCGCCGACGCCTTCGTCCGCGATCATGCCCATGGTGTGACCAGCGCCCGCGGCGGCGAAGGCGCAGCGCGCGAGTTCTGCGAACTGATCATGCGCGCGCAGGGCAGCCTCGAAGCCGCCCAGGCCGCTTATCTCTAGAGGTTCCAATGCTGAGCAGAATCCGCTTCCCTGCCGTCCTGCTGCTGATCGCACTGTTACTGATCGCTGTCGGCTACTGGAACATTCGCCCCGAAAGCTTCATGCAGGAAGCTCCGGTGACACAGGGCGAGACATCGCCGATCGACTTTTACGTCATCAACTCACGAACCGTGCAGTATCAACCGGATGGCAAGCGCAACTACGTGCTGTTCTCCGAGAAGGTCGAGCACGTCAAGGCCAGCGATGTCAGCCTGCTGACCCGCCCCGATCTGCGTTCCTATCGGGGCGCTGAGTTGCCGTGGCATATCACCAGCGAGCGTGGAGAAGTCGGCCCGAAGGGCGAGGAAGTCGAGCTGATCGATAACGTCAGGATCGAACGCAACGACGCCGAGGGACGTCCGACGATAGTCACCACCAGCCGGATGACGGTGCTTCCCGAGAAGGATTATGCCGAGACCCGCCAACCCGTTAGAATCGTCGCCGCGAACGGCGTGACTACCGCCACGGGCATGAAAGCGTATCTGAATGAAGGCAGGATGCTCCTGCTATCCAATGTAAGAGGCCAGCATGAGCTGCGTTAAGACCCTCCCCCTCCTGATCGGCTTGAGCATCTTTCTGCTTGGCACGACTGCACATGCGCTTCCAGAAGACCGCAACCAGCCGATCCGCGTCCAGGCGGATACCGCGGAACTTGATGATCGACAGGGCGTAGCCGTATATCGCGGCGATGTGGTGATCACCCAGGGCACCATGAAGATCACTGGCGATACGGTGACGATCACCCAGGACGAAAATGGCGATGTGGAGGTATTCACATCCATCGGCAAGCCCGCCTACTATGAGCAGAAGCCTGCGGTCGACAAGGAGATCGTCAAGGCTTACGGCCTGACCATCCAGTATTTCGCAGCCAACGAGCGCATCGTCCTGATCGATCAGGCGAAAGTCGTTCAGGAAGGCAATACCTTCGAAGGCGAAAAAATCGTCTATGACACCCAGCGGCAGATCGTCAATGCCGGCCGTGCGACCGATACCGATGTCACCACGCCGCGCCCGCGCGTGGACATGGTGATTCAGCCGCGCAGTAAAGATCAGCCGGCAGCGGAGCAGACCGAGTAATGGCGACCCTCAAGGCCCAGCATCTGGCGAAGAGTTACAAAAGCCGCCAAGTCGTGCGTGATGTAAGTCTGTCCATTGGAAGCGGACAGATCGTTGGTCTGCTGGGGCCGAACGGCGCCGGGAAAACCACTTGTTTCTATATGATCGTCGGGCTGGTGAAGGCCGATCAGGGCCGCGTGCTGATCGACGAACAGGACGTCACGCATCTGCCCATGCATGGTCGCGCGCGCGCAGGCATCGGCTACTTGCCGCAGGAAGCGTCTATCTTCCGCAAACTGTCGGTAACCGACAACATCATGGCGATCCTGGAAACCCGCAAGGACCTCGATCGCAGCGGGCGTCAGCAAGCGCTTGAAGGGCTCTTGCAGGAATTTCATATCCACCACATTCGCGACAGCCTCGGCATGAGCCTCTCGGGTGGCGAGCGGCGGCGCGTCGAAATTGCCCGCGCCCTGGCCACCGCGCCCAAGTTCATTCTTCTAGACGAGCCCTTTGCGGGCGTCGACCCTATTTCGGTCGGCGACATCAAACAGATCATTCACCATCTCAAGGCCAAAGGCATCGGCGTACTCATCACCGACCACAACGTACGCGAAACACTGGACATCTGCGAAACCGCCTACATCGTCAACGATGGCCAACTGATTGCCGAAGGTGGCGCCGAGACGATCTTGGCCAATCAGCTGGTCAAGGAAGTTTACCTCGGGCACGAATTCCGCCTCTGATGTCATTTTTTTCCGCCGAGACGGCCACCCAGGACTAGGCAAAAGCTTCGATGGCAGGCATATAATTTGCTTACATTGGCGCCTGCCAGCGCCAGCGAAATCGGAACAGGCGCGGTTGCGCCGGCAAACAAGGTTCGAAGTCCTCTGCCATGAAACCATCGCTAGTCCTGAAGATGGGCCAGCAGCTGACGATGACACCGCAGCTGCAACAACCCATACGACTGCTCCAGTTATCCACGCTCGATCTCCAGCAGGAGATTCAGGAAGCGTTGGATTCCAATCCCATGCTCGAGCGTGAAGAGGACGGAGAGGATTTCGATCACTCCGATCCGATGGCCGAGTCGATCGAGAAAAAGCCGGAAAGCACGCCGACCGAACAGAGCGAGCCTGACAATCACTACGAGGAACCCATCAACACGGTGGAGAACCTCGAGGAAGGCGATTGGGGTGACCGCATTCCCGATGAGCTTCCGGTGGACACCGCCTGGGAAGACATCTACCAGACGAGCGCCAGCAGCCTGCCCAGCAGCGATGATGACGAATGGGATTTCACCACTCGAACCTCAGCCGGTGAAAGCCTGCAGAGCCACTTGCTCTGGCAGCTCAATCTCGCACCGATGAGCGATACAGACCGCCTTATCGCAGCCACATTGATCGACTGCATCAACCCACAGGGTTACCTCGACGAGACCCTTGAGGAAGTACTCGAGTCGTTCGATCCAGAGCTGGAAATCGAACTCGACGAGATCGAGGTGGTGCTGCGCCGCATTCAGCAATTCGAACCGGCTGGCATCGGGGCACGTGACTTGCGCGAGTGCCTGCTGTTGCAACTGCGTCAACTGCCGGAGCGAACCCTGTGGTTAAGCGAGGCGGTGCGGCTGGTCAGCGACCATCTGGATATCCTCGGCAGCCGTGACTACAGCCTGCTGATGCGCCGCATGAAGCTCAAGGAAGACGAGCTGCGCCAAGTCATCGATCTGATCCAGACGCTCAATCCACGGCCCGGCTCGCAGATCGAAGCGAGCGAGCCGGAGTATGTCGTGCCCGACGTGATCGTGCGCAAGCACAATGGCCGCTGGCTGGTCGAACTGAACCAGGAGGCAATGCCCCGCCTGCGCGTGAACGCTCAGTACGCAGGCTTCGTCAAACGCGCCGATGCCAGTGCCGACAACACCTTCATGCGCAACCAGCTTCAGGAGGCGCGCTGGTTCATCAAGAGCCTGCTCAGCCGCAACGAGACGCTGATGAAGGTCGCCACGCAGATCGTCGAACATCAACGCGGCTTCTTCGAGCACGGCGATGAAGCGATGAAGCCGCTGGTGCTGCACGACATCGCCGAGGCGGTAGGCATGCATGAGTCGACGATCTCACGAGTCACCACGCAGAAGTACATGCACACGCCACGCGGCATCTATGAGCTGAAGTACTTCTTCTCCAGCCATGTCAGCACGGCGGAGGGCGGCGAATGCTCTTCCACCGCCATACGGGCGATACTCAAAAAACTGGTGGCTGCGGAAAACCCGAAAAAGCCATTGAGCGACAGCAAGATCGCTGGTTTACTGGAGGCACAGGGGATTCAAGTTGCACGCCGTACCGTCGCTAAGTACCGCGAATCACTCGGTATCGCACCATCCAGCGAACGTAAGCGGTTGATGTAAATGTCAGGTCGATTTCTTCCGGTGGCGGGTCATCCCGTCAATCGCACGTGGCAAAAAGGAGATGCAGTATGCAAACCAACATCACTGGACTTCATCTGGAAATCACAGAAGCCCTGCGTAACTACGTCGAAGAGAAATTCAGCCGACTGGAACGGCATTTCGATCGCATCATTGCCGTTCAGGTGATCCTCCAAGTCGAAAAGCTCAAGCAAAAAGCCGAAGCCACACTGCACGTCGCCGGACGCGAGGTCGTCGCCAATGCCGAGCATGAAGACATGTACGCGGCAATCGATCTCCTTGCCGACAAGCTCGATCGGCAGCTCATCAAGCACAAAGAAAAACAGCTCGACCATAACCAGGGTGCAATAGCTCGCTAGCCCATCATGATCCGACTAGAAAACATCCTGACCCCCGCACGTTCCCTCGTGAACGTGCCGGGCGGCAGCAAGAAGCGCGTACTGGAACAGATCGCCAAGGTGCTTGGCCGAGACCTTCCAGATCTGGATTCTCAAACCATTTTCGAAAGCTTCGTTGCCCGCGAAAAGCTAGGCTCGACCGGCTTCGGCAACGGGATCGCCATCCCGCACTGCCGCATGCCCGGCTGCACCTCGCCACTCAGCGCGGTGTTGAGGCTGGATGATCCGGTGGACTTCGATGCCATCGACGGCGCTCCGGTCGATCTGTTGTTCGTCCTGCTCGTGCCGGAAGCGGCGACTGACGAACACCTCGAACTGCTTCGCCAGATTGCTAGCATGCTCGATCGCGAGGACGTTCGTGAGCGTCTGCGCCAGGCCAGAACGGGACAGGATCTGTATCAGACCGTCGTTGATATTCAGAGCGGCCACTAGCGGAAACCATCTCGCTGGCCCTGCGACGAGTGAGGAAAGAGACGTGTCCCTAACCTTGCACCAACCACCTCGACAGTACAGCGTGCAGCCAGGCTCATGCCAGCACGCTCGTATCCTGCCGGGCGTCGCGCCGCCATGCGCCTGATCATCGTCAGCGGTCGCTCCGGGTCTGGCAAGAGCACCGCGCTCGACGTGCTCGAGGACAACGGCTTCTACTGTATCGACAACCTTCCCGCCGGACTGCTGCCGGAACTGGCGGAACGGGCGTTGCTGCATACGGAGCTGATACAGCCGCAGGTCGCCGTATCCATCGATGCGCGCAACCTGCCCAGCCAGTTGAAGCGTTTTCCCGAGTTGCTCGAAGAGGCCCGTGCCCGGCATATCCAGTGCGATGTGCTGTACCTCGATGCGGCGGACGAGACACTGCTCAAGCGCTTCTCGGAAACCCGCCGGCGCCACCCGCTGACCAATCAGAATCGTTCGTTGGCCGAAGCTATCCGTGACGAGGAGCTGCTTCTGGCTCCCATCATCGACCTCGCCGATCTCAAGGTCGACACGACGCATCTGAACCTCTATCAATTGCGTGACACGCTGAAGCTTCGCCTGCTGAACAAGCCGGAACCGGGTACGGCGTTTCTCTTCGAGTCCTTTGGATTCAAGCGTGGAATGCCGGTTGATGCCGACCTCGTGTTCGATGTGCGCTGCCTGCCGAATCCGTACTGGAAGGCCGATCTGCGCGACTTTTCCGGGCTGGACCAGCCCGTCATCGACTATCTCGCCACACAAGCGGATGTCGAAGAGATGTTTCAGGACATCTTCGCCTACTTGAGCAAATGGCTTCCGCGCTTTGCCGCCAGCAATCGCGCCTATGTCACGGTCGCCATCGGCTGCACTGGCGGGCACCACCGTTCGGTCTATCTGGCCGAGCGACTCGGCCAGGCGCTGCGCGAACCTTTGAAGAATGTCCAGGTACGCCATCGCGACCTGGCTTAGGACCCCACATGCCCTCGTGCGAAATCACCATCATCAACAAGCTGGGCCTGCATGCCCGCGCAGCCGCCAAGTTCGTCGGCGTCGCCAACCGGTTTCCCTGCGACATCCGCATTGGCCGTTGTCCTGCCACCCTCGTTGATGGCAAAAGCATCATGGCGGTCATGATGCTCGCGGCCAGCAAGGGCACCAACCTGCACCTGCACACCGAGGGCGAGCAGGAGCAAGAGGCGGTCGATGCGCTGATAGCACTGATCGAAGACTATTTCGAGGAAGGGGAATAGAGCAGCTGGAAGGCTGGAAGCGAAACAGTGCCGAGCCCAGCCGCGCCTTTTCAAACTACTCGCTTCAACCTTACAGCCTCTTTTCGCCCAGCCAGCCTCCAGCTGCTATCGGCTTTCAACTTGCCGCTTTAACTCCCCGCCACCTTCATTCGCTCGATCAGCACCGATCCCGTGTGAATGCTGCTACGCGTCTCGACATCGCAGCCGACCGCGACGATCTGGCGGAACATGTCGCGCAGATTGCCGGCGATAGTAACCTCCTGTACCGGGAACTGAATCTCACCATTCTCGACCCAGAAACCGCCAGCACCGCGCGAGTAGTCGCCGGTGACCAGGTTCAAGCCCTGCCCCATCAACTCGGTGACCAGCAAACCACGTCCCATACGGCGAATCAGTGCAGCCTGATCCTCATCCCCGTGGGTGACGAAAAGGTTGTGCACGCCGCCCGCATTGGCCGTGCTGGGCATTCCCAACTTGCGTCCGGAGTAGGTGCCCATCACATAGGAAAGCAGCTTGCCATTCTCGACGAAGGGTTTGGCGTAGGTCGCCAAGCCATCGCTGTCATAGGCCGAACTGGCCAACCCGCGCAGCAGGTGCGGACGCTCGTCGAGGCTCAGCCACTCGGGAAACAGCGTCTGGCCCAGCGCATCTTCCAGATAGGAAGACTTGCGATAGATATTGCCGCCGGAAATCGCCGCGAGGAAATGCCCAAACAACCCAGTCGCCAGTTCCGAGGAGAACAGCACTGGAACGTCGCACGTCGGCACGGGGCGAGCGCCGAGACGGCGAACGGCGCGCTCAGCGGCACGACGACCGATCGACTCGGCAGAGGCCAGATCGCTGGCGACGCGGCTGACGTCATAGTGATAATCGCGCTGCATCTGCCCATCGGACTCGGCGATCATCACGCTGCTCAGGCTGTGGCGGGTGCTGCAGTAGGCGCCAATGAAGCCGTTGCTGTTGCCATAGCCGCGGCACCCTTGGTGGGTGCTCAGGCTGGTGCCGTCTGCATTTCGAATGCGCGAATCAGCCGCGAAGGCCGCCGCCTCGCAGCTCAAGGCCAACTCCACCGCCTCATCCGGCGCAATGCTCCAGGGATGGTAAAGGTCCAGGTTCGGCACATCCTTAGCCATCAGAGCAGGATCGGCGAGCCCGGCGAATTCGTCTTCCGACGCATGCCTGGCGATCGCCAGTGCCGCCGCCACGGTTTCGCGAATCGCCTCGTCGCCGCTGCCGGTGGTACTCGCCGAGCCCTTGCGCTGACCGACGTACAGCGTGATACCGAAGCCCTGATCACGATTGAATTCGACCGTTTCCACTTCTCGCTGACGAACCGTCGTCGACAGCCCCTGCTCCATCGAGACGGACACCTCGCAGGCACTGGCACCCTGGCGGCTCGCCTCTTCGATGATCTGCGCAATCCTGTCGCGCAGTCCCGGCAACACGTGCGGGCCTATCCCCTCAACTTCACTCATAAACACTCCAAGCATTGATTCGATCAAATCGCAGCCGCCAGCGCTCGGCTGAGCTGCGCAGCAAAGCTGCTGTTATCATGGCGGCATTTCCTACTGGACCAGCCCCATGTCTGATATTTCCGATCTCGACGGCTTCGAGGAAAAAAGCAAAACCCAGGTCAAGCGCGAGCTTCATGCTCTGCAGGAGCTGGGTGAACGCCTCGCCACACTCAAGCCCGACGTGCTGGATCGCCTTCCTCTCACCGATGCGCTGCGCAAGGCGCTGGCCGATGCGCCCAAGCACACGGCAAACATCGCGCGTAAACGCCACCTGCAATACATCGGCAAGCTGATGCGCGACCAGGATATCGAAGGCATCCTGGCCCTCGTCGACCAGCTCGACGCCTCCACTCGCCAGTACAACGAGCGCTTCCACGCCCTGGAACGCTGGCGCGATCGCCTGATCGCCGGCAACGATGAAACCCTCGAAGCCTTCGTCACCGAATATCCCGAAACCGACCGCCAGCAACTGCGCAGCCTGATCCGCCATGCCCAGCACGAAGCGACGCGAAACAAGCCGCCAGCGGCCAGTCGCAAGATCTTTAAGTACATCCGCGACCTCGATGAAACCAAGCGCGGTTTGAAATAAGCTGCCTTGAAGCCTGAAGCTGAAGTGATCTGGACTGGCTTTCAGCTTCGGGCCTCAGCTTCAAGCTCCCGTTCCCCCAACCGTAATCCCGTCGATCTTCAGTGTCGGCTGTCCGACACCCACCGGCACCGATTGGCCGTCCTTGCCGCAGGTGCCGACACCGCTGTCCAGTTCCAGGTCGGTACCGACCATCGACACCTTGTTCATCACGTCCGGACCGTTGCCGATCAGAGTCGCCCCCTTCACCGGCGCGGTGATCTTGCCGTCCTCGATCAGATAGGCCTCGCTGGTCGAGAACACGAATTTTCCACTGGTAATATCCACCTGCCCGCCGCCGAGACTCGCACAGTAGATGCCCTTCTTCACCGAGCGGATGATCTCTTCCGGGTCGCTTTCGCCCGCCAGCATGTAGGTGTTGGTCATCCGTGGCATCGGGAGGTGCGCGTAGGACTCACGCCGTCCATTACCCGTAGGCGCAACGCCCATCAAACGCGCGTTGAGCTTGTCCTGGATGTAGCCCTTGAGAATGCCGTTTTCGATTAGCGTTGTGCACTGAGTGGGCGTGCCTTCGTCGTCGACGCTAAGCGAGCCCCGGCGGTTGGCGAGGGTGCCGTCATCGACGATGGTGCACAGTTTGGAGGCGACCTGCTGGCCGATCCGGCCGCTGTAGGCCGAGCTGCCCTTGCGATTGAAATCGCCTTCCAGGCCATGCCCCACCGCCTCGTGCAGCAACACGCCGGACCAGCCCGGCCCAAGCACGACAGGCAGGGTGCCGGCCGGCGCCGCCACGGCCTCGAGATTCACCAGCGCCTGCCGTAGTGCTTCACGCGCATAGCCCATCGCGCGGTCTTCGCTGAGAAAGTAGTCATAGCCGGTACGTCCACCGCCGCCCTGCCCGCCGCGCTCGCGACGTCCGTTCTGCTCGACGATGACGCTGACGTTGAAGCGCACCAGCGGGCGAATGTCGGCAGCCATGCCGCCGTCCAGCCCCGTCACCAGCACATGCTCCCAAACACCGGCCAGGCTCACCGTCACCTGTTTGATGCGCGGGTCCAGCGCCCGCGTGGCGACGTCGATGCGCTTGAGCAGCTCGACCTTTTCCGCCCGGCCGAGTTCATCCAACGGATTGTCCTGAACGTATAACGGTGCAAAGGCCGCCTTCGACAGCACCTCGACACGGCCCTGCTGGCCACTGCGAGAAATCGAGCGGGCAGCTTCGGCTGCCTGGCGCAGCGCATCGGCTGTGATCGCGTTGCTGTAGGCGAAGCCGGTCTTTTCTCCGGACAATGCGCGGACGCCCACGCCCTGCTCGATGTGGAAACTGCCTTCCTTGACGATGCCATCTTCTAACACCCAGGACTCGGTCACCTGGTCCTGAAAATACAGGTCCGCAGCATCGATGCCGGGGCCGGCCAGTTCGCCAAGCAAGCCCGGCAAATCATCTAGCCCCAGCCCACCCGGTGTCAGCAGTCGCTCGGTGACGGGTAACAACAGTTCACTCATATCTACTCCAAAGTGCCCGAGGCAATACGGGGCGCGCAAAATCGGCGATGGTTCAGCACCGGCATACGCTGGCGCATCGCAGCCTGTTCGTCGGCATCCCGCTTGGCGATCAATGCCGCTTCGCCAGTGGCCTGCTCGCTCAATACGCGTCCCCAGAAATCCACGATAGACGAATGCCCGTGGGTCATTCGTCCGCCAGGGTGTTCGCCACCCTGGGCTGCGGCCAGCATATAGCATTGCGTCTCGATGGCCCGCGTGCGTATCAACATCTCCCAATGAGCCTGACCGGTCACCCCGGTAAAGGCCGAAGGGGCGCTGATCAACTCGGCGCCTGCCAGACGTAACGCCGAGTACAGCTCGGCAAAACGCAGGTCATAGCAGACGGTCATTCCCAGCCGGCCCACCGGCGTATCGACTACCACCAACCGATCACCCTCTGCATAGTCGTCCGACTCACGGTAGCGGCCCCGCGCATCGCTGACATCGACATCGAACAGATGCAGCTTGTCGTATCGCGCAACGCGCTGACCCTGGTCGTCGACGAGCAGCGAACAGGCCCTGGCTTTCGCCTGCGGCTGATCATCCGGCGGCAGCGGCAACGTGCCGGCGACTATCCATAACCTGAGGTCACGTGCGGTCTGTTTCAACCACGGCAGTATCGGGCCGGCACCCTCGGCTTCGGCCCTTCCGACTGCGGGTAGATCGGTGCGCCCCATGGCGGCGAAATTTTCCGGCAGCACCGCAAGCTTTGCTCCAGCCTCGGCAACCTGTTCCAGCAACCGTCTGGCAGTGACGAGATTCGCCTGGATGTCGGCCTGACTGGTCATCTGGATCACGGCAAAGGTCATGGAGATACTCTGGCAGTTGGCCGGGTTGAGGGAGGCTCAGTTGGGCTTTTCGAAAGGCTTGTCGAAGGTAATCTTCGGCGATTGCCACGGGCCCTCGACCCTGTACTGAACGCTGGCGAAGCGGGCAACCTTGTCGCCCAACAGCTTATCGACGACGAACAGAGCACCGCCGATGGCCGGCGCGCCGACGATCAGCGCCGCCAGCGGCAGGTTGTTGCTGACCGGGAGCGTCACCAGCAGCCTGGCGTCGATCTGATCATTGACCAGATCCAGCCGGCCATTGAGTTCGAGATTGCTTGACGGCCCGGTAACCGTCAGCGGCTTTGAGGTCGTGTAGATGCCGTCGGTCGCGAGCAGTTCAGCCTCGATCCGATCGTAGCTCAGCCCCTTGCCGAACAGATCGGAGAAATCCAGCCGTAGTCGACGTCCGATCGAGTTGAAATTGAGCAGGCCAAAGACCCGCAGCGCCTGCGCCCCGCCGTCCACTTCGCGGAGCTGCCCGTTGCGCAGTCGGGCGTCGAGCCGGCCGGACAATCGATTCATACCGAAGAATGCCGGCGACCCCGGCCAATTGCCGTCCACGTTCAGACGAAAATCCTCGCTGGTAGTCGAGGGGGCGAAGCCCCAGGCCAGCAACACATCCGCGAGGTTCTCGCCTTCTAGCCGGCCCTTGTACCAGGTTCGTGAATCGTTCCAACCGCCATTGCCGCCGATCCTCAGCCCTTTGAGGTTCAGATCGATATCTGAAAAAGCCACGCCATCGGTGGTGGGTCGCATCTTCAACGACCAGGCGCCCAGCGGCTCCTCGCCGCGCAGCACTTCGGCCACGGCGATATCTATTGCCGGCAGCGCCTTGGGGTCAACGGCGGCCAGCGGATCACGTGGCTGCTCCTGTGGCTCGTTCGGGTCGGCTGCCGGAAGCCGCAAGCGTGAAAGATCCAGCACGATGGGTTCGCCGTCGGTATTCGGCAAGCGGGCAGTCCCAGCGACCGTCTCGCTATTCAGACCCAGCAACCAACCGGTAGAAGCAGGCTGCAGCTCGATACCCAGGTTATCGATTTGCGTGCCAAAGCCTTCAAAGACACCGATGTTGAGTTGAACCGAACGCAGCATCGCAACACCGGCCTCACTCTTCGACGTATCGCCATAGGATTCCAGCAACGCCTGCCATTTCCCTAGGTTCAGCCGTGGCAGGCTGCCTCGCACATGCAAGCCCTGATCAGTGCGCAGGTTTGCCGCAGCACCGCCCAGTACCAGCTCACCGCCGCCCTCAGCCCAGTTGGTGCCCGGCGCGACGAAGGTCAACGCCGCCAGCCTGTCGTGCCTGAGCGTGTACTGTTGGCGCTCACCACCGAATGTCATCCGTAGCGTGGTGTCGCGCCGCTCCACGGCAGGCTTGCCGAACGGCGCGGGAAGCGCCAGCACCGCGCCCAGCAGCGAAGAGTCCACCTGCAAATGGCTGCCTTCGCTCCCCAGGAAAAGGTTTAGCCGGAGAGGCAGCTGTCCAGATACCGGCAAGGCTTGTTCGATTTCGCCCCACGCCAGCAGCTGCTGCACCGCCACGGTGCCTGACGCCTCGATTCGCGTGGACGGTTTGCCCGGCTCACCAGTGGCGGTCGCCTTTCCCTGCACTTGACTACCCAGCGTGCGCCCTCGGAACGCTTTAGCACTAAAGCCCCGCTCGCTGTCATAGCGAAACTCGCCCGCCAACGCTTCGAGCTGGAGCTTTGCCTGCGTAATCGACAGCGAAGCATCGGTGCTGGAAAAATCAGCAATCACCTGGGGGCGCCCGCCCCCGCCCAGCGGAATACCCAATTGCAGCGAGCCACTCAGGGGACCGTCACCGCGCCAGCCGGCGAACAGCTCGGCGGTGCCGATCGGAGCCACCTGCATCACGGTCAGCGCGTCCCGCAGATGGCCGTCCACCCGACCCTGAATATTCAACCGCGGCGGAGCGGCGTGGCCCAGCGGGATGTCTGCCGTGGCGTCACGCACACGGCTGTCGAGCATGCGCGCTTCGGCAAGCCGTACCCGCACGCCACTGTTCTCGATCAGTACCTCGCCACGCCCTTCACGCAACACCGGCCAGCCAGGCTGGAAGGCAAGTTCGGCATCCTTCACGTTGAAATACAGGCTAAGGCTGCGGGCGTTATCGTCAGCGCTTTTACCCAACGCTCCCTGATACTGGAAATAACCCTGTTCCACGATACCGCCGCGTATCGCCGTGTTCAGCCATCCGCTCAGTGCAGGGCTCAACGCGGGTGAACGGGTCGGCAAGTATTTCTGCGTGTAGCGAGCATCGCCGTCGCTGATGCCGACCCGCAGATCCATATAGTCTTCGACCGCTGGATCCCGCATCAGGCGGATCAGGAAATCGCCGGCGATGCGCCCTTCATCTCCATCGATCTGCAGATAGGGCGCGGCAAGCGTGAACGCTTGCTCGTCGAGCTTCCAGCGCAGGCTGCCGCGGGCGCGAGGGTAATCCCAGCGCTCCGGGAACAACTCAGCTAAATGCAGGCTGAAGTCGTGGTTATCGAAACGCAGCTCACCGCCGGCAAGATCACCCTCTGCCACGCCACTGACATTGCGCGCAGCCGGTATCCACTTATGCGCAGCGATGCTGACCTCATCGAGGTTGGCGGTGAAGGCCAGCCGCTCTGCACCGGGCGCGGCCGGGCGGTAGTCGAGTTGCAGATTGCGCAGCGTTCCGCTGGGAGCCAGGCCGAGCAGGTACTCGGCGGCTACTTCGGGCAGTTCGACTCCGGCATGCACCAGCGCCGCTACCGGCGCGATGGCGATGTGATCGGTCTGCAAGCGCCAGCGATTCTCGGCAATGTTCTGCTGGAGCACCACGGCGGTCTCCCGCCAGCGAGTTTCTTCGAAGGTGAACGCCAGACCATCGAGGTGCAAGCGATAGCCTTCGCTCGCGCGGTCGAGATAAGCATTTATCGCCAGATCTTGAATCTGCACCGGCTCGCGTTGCGATTGGCCGACCTGTAATGCCGGCGCGTTCATTCGGGCCACCGCGCGGGACACGCTCTGGTCACGCCAGTCCAGCCAAATCTCTCCGCCGGCCTGTAGCTGTGCGAGGTTCCAGTTGCCGGTCAGACTCGCCGGTATCCAGGCGGCCCAATCACTCTGCGGCAGGCTGACGTAGAGCTCGGCCTCACTGGCGCGCCAGTCATTCGCTGCGACGCGCGCTTGGGCACGCAGGCTCAAGGGTTGACCATCCGGTAACAGCAAGCGGCCGTCCAGGCGCAGCTTTCCGTCCTCGGTGCGCAATTCGAGATTGGCATAGGTCAGGGTCAGTGGCGCTTCGGCATGGGCCTCAAGGGTTATCTGGCTGTCCAGAAGCCGTAAACACCGAATCTTCTGCAGCTCGGCAAGCAGCTTTTGAGGGTCCATAGCGGTGTTGTCGGTGCGCTCGGGCAGACCATCGACACGCCATTTGCCTTCGGCGCTCTGCACCAGGCTCAGGTGCACGCCGGTGAACTCCACTGCGTTGAAGTGCAACTGACGAGACAGGAGGCTCGCGACCACGTCCGGCACCAGCGTCAGTCGATCCAGCCGCACCGCCGCATCGCCCGCGCCCAGAATCACATCCTGCGCCAGCAACTGCGGTGCAAAACCATCCCAGCGGCCTTCCAGCTTTCCGAGCGCCACCGGCATGTCCAGCAACTCACGCGCCTTGTCCTGAACCTCCAAACGGTACTCCGCGACCAGCGGAACCAGCTGACGACCGAGACTCACGTAGAGCGCCAGCAGCATCAGGCCGATCGCGCCCAACCAAAGGCAACGACGCAGGAAGACGAGAACCACCGCCAGCAGCCGACTCATACGGATACGCTCCGCTCATCCGAGCCCGGATGGCCAGGCTTGCGTCTAGGGTCTGTTCCCGTTTCGTCGCGGCCGCGACGGAGCCGGTTTTTGCGCGAGACAAGGCCGCGCCCGCTCCCGGCGGGCTTGCGGCATTCACTCCATCCATGGAGATCGCACGAGTCGCGCAGTTTGGTCGTTCCAAATAAGCGACGAGAAACGCCGTATCGCACAAAAACCGGCCCGTCCCTACGGGTTGCGCGGCTCGCAGCGAAACGGCAACAGACCTTATTCAGAGCAACACCACGTCGTACTGTTCCTGGGAATACATGGTCTCGACCTGGAACTTGATCGAGCGTCCGATGAAGCTCTCGAGATCGGCAACGTTTCCCGACTCCTCGTCGAGCAACCGGTCAATGACCTTCTGGTTCGCCAGCACCCGATAGCCTTCGGGCTGATAGGCGCGGGCCTCGCGAAGAATCTCGCGGAAAATCTCGTAGCAGACGGTCTCGGGGGTTTTCAACTTGCCGCGCCCCTGGCAGCACATGCACGGCTCGCACAGCACCTGTTCAAGGCTTTCGCGCGTACGCTTGCGCGTCATCTGCACCAGCCCCAGTTCGGTGATGCCGATAATGTTGGTCTTGGCGTGATCGCGTTCGAGCTGCTTTTCCAGGGTGCGCAGGACCTGGCGCCGATGTTCCTCATCTTCCATGTCGATGAAGTCGATGATGATGATCCCGCCGAGATTGCGCAGCCGCAGTTGACGGGCGATGGCGGTGGCGGACTCAAGGTTGGTCTTGAAGATGGTTTCCTCGAGGGTGCGATGGCCGACGAAGGCACCGGTATTCACATCGATGGTGGTCATCGCCTCGGCCGGATCGATGATCAGATAACCACCGGACTTGAGCATGACCTTGCGCTCAAGCGCCTTCTGGATTTCGTCCTCGACGCTGTACAAATCGAATATCGGCCGCTCGCCGGGGTAATGCTCCAGGTGCTCGCTCAGCTCGGGCATCAGCTCATCGACGAACTGGCTGACCTTCTGAAAATTCTCGCGCGAGTCGATACGGATCTTTTCGATGCGCGGATTGACCAGATCACGCAGGGTGCGCATGGCCAGCGACAGATCCTCATAAATGACCGATGGCGCGCCGGCGGTTTTCATCTGCCCGTCTATCTGCTGCCACAAGCGGCGCAGGTAGCGAATGTCCATCAAAATTTCATCGCTGCCGGCACCTTCAGCGGCGGTGCGCAGGATGAAACCTCCAGTCTCCTTGATGCCTTCAGCCGCGACGCATTCGGCCACCACCTGTTTGAGACGATCCCGCTCGGCTTCATCTTCGATGCGCAGGGAAATGCCGACATGGCTGGTTCTGGGCATATAGACCAGATAGCGCGAAGGTATCGACAGCTGCGTGGTCAAGCGCGCACCCTTGGTGCCGATCGGGTCCTTGGTGACCTGCACGACGAGCGCCTGCCCCTCATGAACCAGCGCGCTGATGGGCTCGACCGCATTGCCTTCCCGGCTGGAAATTTCCGATGCATGGATGAATGCCGCACGCTCCAGACCGATGTCGACGAAGGCCGCCTGCATGCCGGGAAGCACGCGGACCACCTTGCCTTTGTAGATATTGCCGACGATGCCGCGGCGCTGGGTGCGCTCGACATGCACCTCCTGCAGGACACCGTTCTCCACCACCGCCACCCGCGACTCCATGGGGGTGATGTTCATCAGAATTTCTTCGCTCATTGTTGTTCTCGGCCGATGGACAGGTGAACCAGCCGAAGCTGACGAGTTGGCTCGATTCTAACGGCATACGCCTTCAAGCCACAGGGCTGTAGTGGCCTGTGTGGCTAGTTCAATTAGTCAATTTCGGCGCCTGAGGCCCTGATATTGCGTTGCCGCTCCTCACCATAGCCAGCTATGACTCGTCGCAGCGCCTCGTCTCAGAACCTCAGTCGTCCGAACTTGAGGTAATCAACTAGCCGTACAGGCTAGGCGCAGCTCTTAGTCCAGTACTCGATCCCGTGCGTGCCGAGCAGTTGCGCCGTTTCGCATAACGGCAGCCCGACCACGCCCGAGTAGCTGCCCTCCAGCGCGCTGACGAAGACCGCTCCCCAGCCCTGAATGGCGTAGCTGCCCGCTTTGTCCTGCGGCTCGCCGCTGGCCCAATAGGCTTCGGCCTCCTCAGGCCGAATGGTCCGAAAGCGCACCTTGCTGGTGACCAGTCGCACCACGCAACCCGCCGGGCTAGCCAGCGCGACGGCGGTCATCACTTCATGTTCGCGTCCGGACAGCGCCAGCAGCGTTTTCAGCGCATCGGTCTTGTCCGCCGGTTTTCCGAGGATCTGCTGGTCCAGCACGACCGTGGTATCGGCGCCCAGCACACAGGCCGAGGCATCGTCGAGCAGCGCCAGACCAGCCAAGGCTTTCTCCCGGGCCAGACGCTGGACATAGACGTCCGGCGGCTCTGCTGGGCCAGGGGTTTCATCGATGGAGACAGAGAGGACGGAAAACGGAACGCCGATCTGCATCAGCAGTTCACGGCGGCGCGGTGAGGCGGAGGCGAGAAACAATGTCGGCATGCCAACTCCTTGGGTATGAGCGAAGCAGATTCGCAGATCCAGTCCATGCTCGGAAGCATCCCGGAACCGTGCACCTGCAGCTCAGTAGACGTTGAAACGCCGACGCGCCCATTGCAGGGCGACGAAGACCCAGGGCCAGAGCAAGGCACTGACCGGCACGGGTATGAGAAACAGAAGCGTCGGCGGGCGATTGCCTGTCAGCGTATTGAGCCACAGCTGCACCAGTTGCCCGATCCCCAGAATCACCATCAACACGAGACTTTGCTGTAGCAAGGGGAACATCCGCAGGCGTTGCTGCAGGCTCAGCACCAGAAAGGTGATCAAGATCAGCGGTAAACCGTTCTGCCCTAGCAAGGTTCCAGACAGCACATCGAGCATCAAGCCGAAGAAGAACGCCGCCGCCATGCCACCACGGTGCGGTAGTGCAATTGCCCAGTAAGCGATGAACATGCCGAGCCAGAGCGGACGCGCCAGCCCGAAGCTCTGCGGCATGGGCGCCACGCTGAGCAGCAGCGCCAGCGCCAGCGATAACCAGATGACCCAGCCATTATTCTGCCGTCCGCTGATCATGGCCGCTCCTCGCCATTCGGCGGTGTTTCGTTCGGCGCGACCGCGGCATCGGGTGTTTGAGCGTCGGATTCAGCCTCGGCGGGTGCGGCCGTCGCTGATTCGCCTGAATCGGCCGCCTCGCGATCCGCCGTCTCCTGCGCCTGCGCTGCGTCGGTAGCACGTTCTTCTGGCGTTCGCGAATCGCTGAAGACCAGCAGCAGATAGCGGCTGCGGTTGAGCATGGCGGTGGGAATGGCGCGGACGATCAGGAAAGGCTGGCCGGAGCCGCGCACCACTTCGGTGACCTGAGCGACCGGATAGCCGCTGGGAAAACGCTGCCCCAGCCCGGAACTGACCAACAGATCGCCTTCCTTGATATCAGCCGTCTCGGCAACGTGGCGCAACTCCAGGTAGTCCGGGCTACCGGTGCCAACCGCAATGGCCCGCAGCCCGTTACGGTTGACCTGCACCGGGATGCTGTGGGTCACGTCCGTCAGCAACAGCACCCTGGCGGCATAGGGCATCACTTCGACGACCTGCCCCATCAAGCCACTGGCGTCGAGCACCGGCTGGCCAAGGAACACGCCGTCACGCTCGCCCTTGTCGATCAGAATGCGGTGCGTGAAAGGATTGGGATCGAGTCCGATCAACTCACCGACGATCACCTTGTCATCGACCAGTGCGGCGGAGTTGAGCAACTCGCGCAACCGCACGTTCTGCTCGGTCAGCGTCGCCAGCTTCTGCAGGCGCCGCTGCATCAACAACGCCTCGGCCTTGAGCTTCTCGTTCTCGGCGACCAGGCTGGTGCTGCTGGTGAGCTGCTCCGTGGCCCGCTGCCAGGTTCGCACTGGCAGATCGGCTAGCCAGTAAAAGGGCGTCAGCACCAGCCCCATCTGGCTGCGCAAGGGTTTGAGCGTCTCGAAGCGTGCATCCACCACCATCAACACGACACAGAGCACGGAAAGCACCAGCAGGCGCACTCCGAGCAGGGGTCCTTTGGCGAATAGTGGTTTGATGGACGGGTCCTCGCAGCTGCAGGCTTCAAACTAAACGCGACAAGCCGAGAGCAGGGCCAACCCCGCTTTCGGCTTGCGCTTGGAGCTTATTGCTTGTGGTTCACTCCGTGGACAAAAGATCCATGGCGTGACGATCCATCATTTCCAGCGCCCGGCCACCGCCACGCGCTACGCAGGTCAGCGGCTCTTCGGCGACGATCACCGGCAGACCGGTCTCCTGTGCCAGTAGCTTGTCCAGATCGCGCAACAGAGCGCCACCACCGGTAAGCACCAGACCGCGCTCGGCGATATCGGAGGCCAGTTCCGGTGGCGATTGCTCCAACGCGCTTTTTACCGCCTGGACGATGGTCGCCAGGGATTCCTGCAGGGCCTCGAGCACCTCGTTGGAGTTGAGCGTGAAGCTGCGCGGCACGCCTTCAGCCAGGTTGCGACCGCGAACGTCGACTTCACGCACATCGGTGCTGGGGAAGGCGGTGCCGATTTCCTGCTTGATGCGTTCGGCAGTGGATTCGCCGATCAGGCTGCCGTAGTTGCGTCGCACGTAAGTGACGATGGATTCGTCGAAACGATCGCCGCCGACACGGACGGATTCGGCGTAGACCACGCCATTGAGAGAGATCAGCGCAATCTCGGTGGTACCGCCGCCGATATCGACGACCATCGAACCGCGCGCTTCGTCGACCGGCAGGCCGGCGCCAATGGCCGCAGCCATTGGTTCTTCGATCAGGAATACTTCACGCGCACCAGCACCGAGAGCCGATTCACGGATCGCACGGCGCTCGACCTGAGTGGATTTGCAAGGAACGCAGATCAGCACGCGTGGGCTGGGCTGCAGGAAGCTGTTCTCGTGAACTTTGTTGATGAAGTACTGCAGCATTTTTTCACAGACGCTGAAGTCCGCGATCACACCGTCTTTCATCGGGCGGATGGCGTTGATGTTGCCGGGGGTACGACCGAGCATGCGTTTGGCGTCGGTACCCACCGCGACGACGCTTTTCTGGTTGCCGTGAGAACGAATGGCAACCACTGACGGCTCGTTCAGGACGATGCCGCGATCGCGCACATAAATAAGGGTATTGGCAGTGCCCAGGTCGATCGACAAATCGCTGGAAAACATGCCACGCAGTTTCTTGAACATGGGAAAAGGGCCCTGGGGCAAACGCGTGGGGAAAAAAGTGCCGCAAACTCTAACAATGGTGCGAACGTAGGGCAAGGCGCGAGTCCGCGCTTGGCGGGCCAGACGTGAGCCAACGCGCGAAAAATGATCGACGCTGCGAAACCCCCAGACCGCCGGCAAGCCGCAGCCGCGCTACCGGCAAGCGCCGTAGACATGTAAGATTGATGGCTTTTCCGGGCTCGAATGCCCACCGCTGCGACTCGCCCCTGCTGCTCTTGCGTCGGTCTTGGCCGACGGAAGGCACGCCCGACTCGCTTCCCGCTGGAGAATCCCGATGGCGCTTGAACGCTCCGAGGTGGAAAAGATCGCTCATCTGGCCCGCCTGGGTCTGAATGAAGACGACCTGCCCCGCACCACCGAGACCCTGAACAACATCCTCGGCCTGATCGACCGCATGCAAGCCGTCGACACCAACGGCATCGAGCCGCTGGCGCACCCGCTGGAAACTAGCCAGCGCCTGCGTGCGGACGAGGTCACAGAACGCAACCAGCGCGACAGCTACCAGGCGATCGCACCGGCCGTGGAAGACGGGTTGTATCTGGTCCCGCGGGTGATCGAGTAATGAAGGACGCCGACATGCATCAACTGACCCTCGCCGAGATCGCCCGCGCCCTGGCCGACAAGCGCTTTTCCGCCGAAGAGCTGACTCGCTCGCTGCTCGAACGCATCCAGACGCTCGATCCGCAATTGAACAGTTTCATCACCGTGACCGAAGAGCAGGCCGTTGCCCAGGCTCAGGCGGCCGACGCACGCCGTGCCAATGGCGAGAATGGCGCGCTGCTGGGTGCGCCAATCGGTCACAAGGATCTTTTCTGTACCCAGGGGGTGCGTACCAGCTGCGGATCGAAGATCCTCGACAGTTTCAAGTCCCCCTATGACGCCACCGTTGTCGAGCGGCTCGCCGCAGCCGGTGCGGTCTCGCTGGGCAAGCTGAACATGGACGAATTCGCCATGGGCTCGGCCAACGAATCGAGCTTTTATGGGGCGGTGAAAAACCCTTGGGACCTGACCCGCGTGCCGGGCGGCTCCTCGGGTGGTTCCGCCGCTGCGGTGGCGGCGCGCTTGATACCCGCCGCGACTGGCAGCGACACGGGCGGTTCGATCCGCCAGCCCGCCGCGCTGACCAACCTCACCGGCATCAAGCCCACCTACGGCCGTGTGTCGCGCTGGGGCATGATCGCTTATGCCTCCAGTCTCGATCAGGGCGGCCCGCTGGCCCGCACCGCCGAGGACTGCGCGCTGATGCTCGGCGCCATGGCCGGTTTCGACTCGAAGGATTCCACCAGCGTCGACCAACCGCTGGACGATTACCTTGCCGCGCTTAGCCAGCCGCTCGCCGGCCTGCGTATCGGCCTGCCGAAGGAATACTTCGGCGAAGGCCTCGATCCCAAGATCGCCACTGCGGTGATGACGGTGGTCGAAGAACTGAAGAAGCTCGGCGCCACGGTGAAGGACATCAGCCTGCCGAACATGCAGCACGCCATTCCTTCCTATTATGTGATCGCGCCCGCCGAAGCCAGCTCCAACCTGTCGCGCTTCGATGGCGTGCGTTTCGGTTACCGCTGCGAGAATCCAGCGGACCTCACCGATCTCTACAAGCGGTCGCGCGCCGAAGGTTTCGGTGACGAGGTCAAGCGCCGAATCATGGTTGGCACCTATGCATTATCCGCCGGCTACTACGATGCCTATTACCTGAAGGCGCAGAAGATCCGTCGCCTGATCAAGAGCGACTTCGTCAGCGCCTTCAATGAAGTCGACGTGATTCTCGGCCCGACCACGCCGAACCTGGCCTGGAAGCTCGGCGAAAAGAACGCCGATCCGGTCTCGGCCTATCTGGAAGACATCTACACCATCACCGCCAACCTCGCCGGCATTCCGGGCCTGTCCATGCCGGCCGGTTTCATCGACGGTCTGCCGGTGGGCGTACAGCTTCTGGCGCCCTACTTCCAGGAAGCGCGCCTGCTCAACGTGGCGCACCAGTATCAACAGGTCAGCGACTGGCACCTGCGCGCCCCGGCCGGATTCTGAGGAGATTGAAGATGCAATGGGAAACCGTGATCGGGCTGGAAATTCACGCACAGCTCTCGACCCAATCGAAGATTTTCTCCGGCAGCGCTACCACTTTCGGCGCCGAACCCAACACTCAGGCCAGCCTGGTTGATCTGGGCATGCCCGGCACGCTGCCGGTGCTCAACGCCGAAGCCGTGCGCATGGCCTGCAAATTCGGCCTGGCGATCAATGCCGAGATTGCCGAGAAGAACGTTTTCGCGCGCAAGAACTACTTCTACCCGGACCTCCCCAAGGGCTATCAGACCAGCCAGATGGACCACCCCATCGTCGGCAAGGGCTTTCTCGACATCACCTTGGAAGACGGCACTACCAGGCGCATCGGCATCACCCGTGCGCATCTGGAAGAAGATGCCGGCAAGAGCCTGCACGAAGACTTCCACGGCATGAGCGGCATCGACCTGAACCGCGCCGGCACGCCGCTGCTGGAAATCGTATCCGAGCCGGACATTCGTTCGGCCAAGGAAGCGGTCGCTTATGTGAAAGCCATGCACTCGCTGGTGCGCTACCTGGGCATCTGCGACGGCAACATGGCCGAGGGCTCGCTGCGCTGCGACTGCAACGTCTCGGTACGGCCCAAGGGGCAGGCCGAGTTCGGTACCCGCGCAGAAATCAAGAACGTCAACTCCTTCCGCTTCATCGAAAAGGCCATCAACCACGAGGTGCAGCGCCAGATCGAACTGATCGAGGACGGCGGTAAGGTGGTTCAGGAAACTCGCCTGTACGACCCGAACAAGGACGAGACGCGCTCCATGCGCAGCAAGGAGGAAGCCAACGACTACCGTTACTTCCCCTGCCCCGACCTGCTACCGGTGGTGATCGAGCAGAGCTTTCTCGACGATATCCGTGCCAGCCTGCCGGAACTACCGGTACAGAAGCGCGAGCGCTTCCAGCGCGAATTCGGGCTGTCCGCCTATGACGCTGACGTCCTGGCTGCCAGCCGCGAGCTGGCCGATTACTTCGAGCAGGTCAATGCAACCTGCGGCGATGCCAAGCTGTCCGCCAACTGGGTGATGGGCGAGCTGTCCAGCCTGCTCAACAAGGATGGGCTGGAGATTGACCAGTCGCCGGTATCCGCCGCACAGCTGGGCGGCATGATCGTGCGCATCAAGGACGACACCATCAGCGGCAAAATCGCCAAGATGGTGTTCGAGGCGATGGCCTCCGGCGAAGGCTCGGCTGACGAGATCATCGAGAAGAAAGGCCTCAAGCAAGTCACCGACTCCGGCGCCATCGAGGCGATGCTGGACGAGGTGCTGGCGGCCAACGCCGAGCAGGTCGAGCAGTACCGCGCCAGCGACGAAGCCAGGCGCGGCAAAATGTTCGGCTTCTTCGTCGGGCAAGCGATGAAGGCATCGAAAGGCAAGGCCAACCCTGGCCAGGTGAACCAGCTGCTCAAACGCAAACTCGAGGGCTGAGTCGACGGGCGGGCCGGTGATCAGGCTCGCCTCGTTTCGCTACTGACCGCAACACACGAAACGTTGAACGGCTGCCCCGCTTGACGCTCAAAGCCTTTCGAGGCCATGAAGCAATCCGCTGGCCGGTATCTGACCGATTCCGCGCAGAAGGATTGGCTCATGCGTACCAGACCGCTGCTTGTTCCACTGCTGCTCGCCCTGATCGGCGGCTGCGCCGAAGACCAGAGCAACGACCAGAAAGTCAAAAGCACCTTCACCCAGCAGGGCAAGGCCTCCTATTACGCTCGTAGCTTTCATGGCGAGCAGACCGCTAGCGGCACGATCTTCAATCAGAACGAACTGGTCGCCGCGCACCAGACCCTGCCATTTGGCACCCAGGTGAAAGTGACCAATCTGGAGAATGGCAAAAAGGTAACGGTGCGTATCGTCGACCGAGGTCCGTTCAAGCCGGGACGCATTATCGACCTGTCGCGGGTTGCGGCCGGCAAGCTCGATCTGCTCGAAGACGGTGTAGTCAACGTAGAAATCGAAACGGTCGACTGACGGGCTTACGCGCCCGTACACATGGAGTTCGGATGAGTTTGATGATTTTCGCCTACCTGATTGGCGGATTGATATTACTGGTGCTGGGCGCCGAATCCTTGGTGCGCGGCGCCTCGCAGCTTGCGGCACGCTTCGGTATCTCGCCACTGATCATCGGTCTGACCGTCGTCGCGTTCGGCACCAGCGCACCGGAAACGGCTGTCAGCGTTCAAGCCGCCTTGAACGGCAGCGGCGACATCGCGGTTGGCAATGTGATCGGCAGCAATATCGCCAACATCCTGCTGATTCTCGGACTGTCCGCGCTGGTGGCGCCGCTGCTGGTGTCGCGCCAACTGGTACGCCTGGACGTACCGATAATGATCGGCGCTGGCATACTGACCTTCGCCCTCGCATGGGACGGCGATCTCAGTCGGCTGGACGGCGGCGTTCTGGTTGCCTTTCTGCTGCTCTATACAACCTTTCTAGTCATTGCCAGCAGGCGCGAGAAAAAGAGCGAACGGCCCGACGAGTTCGCTATCGAATACGGCCCTGCAGACCAGCCGAAACCACTCGGCTGGCTGATTCAACTGTCGATGGTACTGCTCGGGCTGATCCTGCTGGTGGCAGGGTCGAACCTGCTGATTGACGGCGCGGTGGCTCTGGCAAGGGCGCTGGGCCTGTCGGAGCTGGTGATCGGTCTCACGGTGATTGCAGTCGGCACTTCCATGCCCGAGCTGGCAACCTCGCTGCTGGCGGTGTATCGCGGAGAGCGTGATATTGCCGTCGGCAATGTAGTGGGCAGCTGCATTTTCAACCTCCTGCTGGTGCTTGGCGCCGGGGCACTGGTTTCGGCTGGCGGCTTATCCATTTCACCCAATGCACTAGCCTTCGATTTGCCCGTCATGCTCGCCGTATTTGGTGCCTGCCTACCGATCTTTTTCTCCGGTTACCGGATCAATCGCTGGGAGGGCGCCATGTTTTTCGGCTATTACTTGGCGTACACGCTCTATCTCGTGATGTTTTCCACCGGCCTGCCGTCTATCAGCCTGTTACGCCATGCAATGACTTGGTACGTATTGCCCTTGACCGCCATCACGCTTTTCGTGATCTTTCTGCGCGCTTGGAAACACCAGCGCTGAGCCAACCCTTCTTTTGGAGCAACCATTCGTGTCCCTGATGACGTTCGTCTACTTGATAGCTGGCCTGGTGCTTCTCGTTGCCGGTGCCGAAGTGCTGGTACGCGGCGCGGCCAAACTGGCAGCGCAATTCGGCATTCCCCCGTTGATCATCGGCCTGACGGTGGTTGCATTCGGCACCAGTGCACCGGAGACGGCTGTGAGCGTGCAGGCTTCGCTGAACGGCAGCGGCGACATCGCCATCGGTAACGTACTCGGCAGCAACATCGCCAACGTTCTGCTGATTCTTGGTATGACCGCGCTGGTCGCGCCGCTCATCGTTTCACGCCAGCTGATCCGCCTCGACGTACCGATCATGATTGGCGCCAGCCTGGTCACCTACGCCCTGGCCTGGGACGGCTCGCTGAGCCGCCTCGATGGCGCCCTGCTGTTTGCCGCCGTCGTCGGCTACACCCTATTTCTGATCATCAGCAGTCGGAAGGCCAATGCAGCCGCAACCGCAGATGATGAGTTCGCCAAAGAATTCGGTCTCGAAGCGCAGCCCAAACCTTATGCCGGCCTGATCAACGCTGGCCTGGTCGTTGTAGGACTCATCCTGTTGGTGGTGGGCTCCAACTTCCTGGTGGAGGGCGCCGTGTCCCTGGCCCGCGCGCTGGGCTTGTCAGAGTTGGTAATCGGCTTGACGGTGATCGCCGTCGGCACCTCGCTGCCCGAATTGGCCACCTCGATCCTGGCCGCCATCCGTGGTGAGCGCGACATCGCCGTAGGCAATATCGTCGGCAGCAATATCTTCAACCTGCTCTGCGTTCTGGGACTGGCGTCGATGGTGTCCCCCGAAGCGATCACGGTGGCTGCCAGCGCACTGGCCTTTGACTTCCCGGTAATGATTGCGGTGGCGCTGGCGTGCCTGCCGATCTTCTTCACCGGCTACGCCATCAACCGCTGGGAGGGCTTGCTGTTCCTGGCCTATTACGTGGCGTATACGGTGTATCTGGTAATGGCCAGCACTGGACGACCGTTTGCTGAAACCTTTGGTGATGCGATGATCGGCTATGCCTTACCACTGACCGCAGTGACGTTATTAGTTATCGCCAGCCGGGCCTGGAAGAAACAGCGCCAATAGCAGCCTCTGCACACCTGCTAGCGGACCGGCCTGGAAGCAAGTGGACTTCAGGCCGGGCCGCTCCTCGACTCAACCTTCGCGAGCCTGAGACCGCGGCAGTTCGAAAACCTGCGCGGTCTCTTCTTCGTCACTCATCCGGCTGAGCGTGCCGTCGACTACGGCGCCGTTTTCCATGCTCAGCTGACGGTAGCGGATATTCCCGCAGACCCGAGCGTTGGAATGCAGTTCGAGCAGGTGCTCGACCACCAGATCGCCTACGATGACGCCGTCGATCAGCGCATCGTAACTGCTGACATTACCCTCGATCCGGCCGTCGGCGCTCAATGCCAGCAGGCTGTGCGTTCCAGGCTTGTGGCAGACGTTGCCTGTCACCGTGCCGCTGATTTTCAGCCCTTCCTCGAACGCCATATCGCCGGCCAGCGAGACATTGCCGGAAATCAGACTGGAGAACTGGTCGACGGCGACTTTCGGCGCCGGCTTCTTCTTGTCGAACATTTCTATTCCTCGGTATTAACGGGCTTTCTTCTGCTGGCGGAAAAAAGCCAGGTCTGTCTGCAGTCGCTCGATTTGCTCGGACAGCTTGGCGATGCGCCCGAGCAACTGCTCCTGCGTCGCTTCGGCTTCCTGGCGGTGCAGCCGACTCTGCTCGAGCGCATCCCGGAGCGCCTGATTTTCAATGTCCAGCGCGGCGACCTGCCGCTCGTAGGCGCCATGCTCGATAACGCGCAAATAAAGCAGCGCGCCAATCACGCACAGCATCGCGAAGATCAACCAGAGCCACGAACGCGAGCTGCGACGGGCTTGTAAACGATGCTCGGAACGTAGCAGTTCGCGAGTATCTAGCGTTTTAGTCTTGAGCCTGAACATCGCTGTCCCGCTCTAGATCGCCAAGGGCGAGGAAGCGCTGAGGATCGACGAATCGCCCCTTGTGCAGCACCTCGAAATGAAGATGCGGACCAGTGGAGCGCCCGGTGGAACCCACCGCCCCGATCAGCTGCTCAGGCGTTACCACATCGCCCACGCGCACGTGCAGACGCGACAGATGTGCGTAGCGAGTCACCAGCCGATTGCCGTGATCGATTACCACCAGCTTGCCGTACGCGCCGCGATAGCCGGCAAAGCTCACCCGACCACCCGCCGCAGCGACTACGTCGGAACCGGAGCGCAACGCGAAATCCACGCCCGAATGGAAGGCTGGTTGCTTTCTGAACGGATCGATACGGTTACCGTAGGCCGATCCCAAGCGCGCTTCGCCGACAGGGCGGCGGGACGGAATCGCCATGAGCGCCGCGTTGCGTTCTGCCACACGCTGAAGCATGCCGTCCAACAACACACGCATGCAGTGCGCCGACGTCTCGGTGCGTTCCAGATCGTCGAGCGATACGCTGTCGACCCCCAATGTCAGCTCACTCGAGCATCCTCGTGGCGGTAGCAGCACGCCGCCCTGCCCTTCGCCGCCAACAGCCGGCTCCGGCGCCAGCAAGGGCAGCAGGGTTGGATCGAGGGCCGAGAGTTGCTGACTCAGAATACGCTGCTCGCCGAGCATGTCCTGCAATGCGAGCACATCGGCCTCGATGGATTTCAGCCGACCCACCACTTTTCCGACACGCGCAATGGCGAAGCGATCTTCGCTTCCGAGGGCCGGCTCATCCTGACTCGCGGCCTCACGCTGAGGCTCTATATCCCGTCCGATCCAAATGCCACCGGCAAAGGTTCCGAGATTGAGGAGCAGCAGCAACGCCAGACCTGGACCGAACAGGCGATGCTGGTTGACGACGCGATTGGCATCACGCGTTAGCGAACGGCTCGAAGGTGTGAAAAACGACATCGTCAATCCTCAGAAAACAAGGCGGCCCACCACTGATAGAAACGCCATCGACCGTCCGAGGCAATGTGACGGAAACCGGTGTTTTTTTCTGAGGCCTATTGAGCGATTACGACTATTCCGCTGAATTTCTTAAGCTGGGAAAGAGGACATTGATCACAACACGGGCAAGCGGCGTTTAAAGCCACCCCAGCCAGCCAAGCAATAACAGCCCGAGGTTGATGCTCAGCGCAGCGATCAATGTGGTGATCACAATGATGATCGCCGCCAGTTGATGATTGGCGTTGACCGCTCGCGCCATGACGAAGCTTGCCGAAGCCGTAGGACTGGCGAAGTACAGGAACAGGATGCCCAGCTCCGCGTCACGGAAGCCAACCAGCCAAGCCCCCGCTGTGGCCAGCGCAGGAAGCCAGACCATCTTCATCAGGCTTGCGCTGATGGCCATGCCGCTGCTCTCGCGCAGGACCGAAAGCGACAGTGTGCCGCCGATGCAAATGAGCGCCAGCGGCAAGGTCATCTGTGCGAAATACTGGCCGGAAGTCATCAACCAGTCCGGCAGCGGAATCTGCCAATAGGTAAATGGGATGGCCATCGTCACGCCGATGATCAGCGGATTGCGCAAGATGCTGAGCAGGATCGATCCAGCACTGGCGCGCGCGCCTGGGCTGTAGATCGCCAAAATCAGCGCCGACAAGCTGTTGTAGAGCAGTATCACCACGCCCGCAAGAACACCGCCCAGCGACAGGCCGTAATCGCCATAAAGACTGGTTGCCAGCGCCAGGCCGACGATACCGTTATTGCCGCGAAACGCGCCCTGAACGTAGACGCCACGATCGGCAGACGGACAACGCCAGAGCGCCCAGGCCCAGGCGAGAAAGAAGGTCGCGACGGTGGCGATGACGTAGTAGATCAACAGGCTCGGCTGCAACGCCGCATCCAGATCGGCCTTGATGATCGAGATGAACAGTAGGGCAGGCATGGTGGCGTTGAACACCAGCGCCGATGCCGTCTGAATGAACGCAGCGTCGATCCAGCCCAGCCGCTTGAGCGCTATACCGATGAACAACATGACGAACACCGGGGCGGTAACGCCCAGGGTCTGAACGGCAACGGAAAGCATGATGGGCTCGATGGCGAAGGGGCCGCTTATGGTAATCGCTTAAGAGCTGGAAGCTAATGGGCTGGACTGCCCCAAGCCCGTCGAGTTTTTTCTTGCAGCTTGAGGTTTACCGCCGCTTTTCATCCTAAGTCGCAAGCTGGGTACGAACCGCCAAACGACTCGCTTCCAGCTTCAAGTTCAAGGCTGCCTTTCTACCGCCTTACCGGACGTTTTTGCAGTTTGCGCTGCAAAGTCCGCCGGTGCATGCCCAGCGCGCGCGCCGTGGCGGAAATGTTGCCGTCATGTTCGGCCAGTACGCGCTGAATATGTTCCCACTGCAGGCGATCGACCGACATGGGGTTTTCCGGAACCAGCGTATCCAGATCGGCATGTTTGGAAAGCAACGCGGCCAGCACATCGTCGGCATCGGCGGGCTTGCACAGGTAATTGCAGGCGCCACGCTTGATAGCCTCGACCGCGGTGGCGATGCTCGAATAGCCGGTGAGGATGAGCACCTTCATTTCCGGGTCCAGCTCGAGCAATTTGGGCAGCAGCACCAAACCGGAATCCCCATCCATCTTCAGATCCAGCACCGCGTAGTCAGGGAGTTCCTGCTTCGCCATCTCCAGGCCTTCCTCGGCCGACCCGGCGATGCTGACGTGCAAACCACGACGGCTCATGGCCCGCGCCATGACACGGGTAAATGTGGGATCGTCGTCCACCAGCAGCAGATGAGGCTGATCTTCGCCTTCGTGCTGCAACTCTTCGGTCATGCTTGCATTCCTCGCGTTAGTGTCACGTCAGGTTCTGGCCCGCACCGAGCCATGCGGCAGGCGCAACTCTGTCAGGGTGCCACCTTCTTCGTGATTGTAGAGCTTCACCGTGCCGCCGGCGCGGGTAACGCTGGCCTGGCTCAGGAACAGGCCGAGGCCGAACCCCTTGCCTTTGGTCGTGATAAACGGCCGCCCGATCTGTTCGGCGATCGCTAGCGGTACACCGGCGCCATGATCGCGAATGGTCAGTTTGATCCACTGCGCATCCCAATCCAGGCGAATATCCAGATTATCCGGGCTGGCATCGGTGGCGTTGTTCAGCAGGTTGAGCAGCGATTGCCCTAGATCAGCCGGCGGCATCAGGCGTGGGGGCGTACCCTTGCCCAGACACTGAAAGCGGAAGGTGGCCTCCGGGTGCATCAGATGCCAGCGCTGCAGCACCGACTCAACCCATTCACGCGCCGTTTGCTCGACGACGGCCTGGCGGCGATCCGCCTCGGCGGCACGCACCAGCTGACGCAGGCTTTCCTTGCACAGCTGAACCTGCGATTGCAGCAGTGCCAGATCTTCGTTCAATTGAGGTTGCTGATAGTCCTGCCGGAGCTCCTTGAGCAGCACGCTCATGGTCGCCAATGGCGTTCCCAGCTCGTGCGCCGCCCCAGCTGCCTGCGTTGCCACGGCGAGCAATTGCTGATCGCGCATGCTTTCCTCGCGTCGCTGAGCCTGGAACTCTTCCTGGCGGCGCAGCTGCTCGGCCATGCGCGCCACGAAAAAGGTGATCAACGCTGCCGCCAGCGCAAAGCTCAGCCACATGCCGTAAACCAGCAAGGTCGTGCGATCGACCGGCGGCGCGATGACCGGGTCGTACCACACCAGCATCAAGGTATAGCCGGCAAGCGCCAGCCCCGACAGAACCACCGAATACATCCATGGCAAGGTCGCAGCAGCGATGGTGAGCGGCACCAGATAATAGGAAACGAACGGATTGGTCGAACCGCCCGAGTAATAAAGCAGCGCACTGTGGATCAACAGGTCTGCGGCCAGATGCACGGCGTATTCGAGCTCGGTCACCGGCCAGGGTCCGCGCAATCGCAGAGCGGTGCCCAGGCAGATCAGCGCCGAGACGGCCAGTGTGACGCCCAGATGAAACCACGGCAGTCCGAACAGTTGAGTGGCATAGGCGAGCCCCACCGCGCCCGCCTGCGCGGCGAGCACAAGGATGCGGATCAGAGTAAGTAGCCGTAGATTCTGGCGACTGGCTGAAAGCAGGTGAACGGATGCGTACATGGACTCTCCAACGGAGTCGCGAGTATAACCAAGGCGCCCGAAAGACAGCCCTCATGCGGCAACGCGACGCACGAAAAACTGCATCGCGCCGCTCAACGTCTAACAAGGCTGTTGAAAAACGTTGGCGAGGCAGCCAAGACAAGGCGGAGAAACGGACCGGGCTCGCGATCGAGTTACGAACTAGTAGATGAGTATTTCGACCGGACTGGCGATTTGTAACGCTGGTTTGATGCGGCCGGCCAGGCGACGCAGATAGTTTCCTAACAGCCTGTTAAAGTCTCTGCGCCGCACCACTGGTGCCATCGAAATCAGGAGCCGTCATGTTCGTATCCGTAACCCGCAGCGTCGCACTGCTGGCCTCTATCGTTTGCCTCTCGGCTGTCGCCGATGAGCAACACTACAACCAGATTTCCCTGCGAGCCGAGGCCACCAGCGAAGTGGCGCACGATCGCATGCATGTCACGCTTTACAGCGAGGCCCAGCACGAAGATCCGGCGCAGTTGGCCGCGCAAACGACCGAAGCCATGAACAAAGCCCTGCAGCGTGCGCGCCTGGCGAAAGGCATCGTCGTCAGCCAAGGCAGCCGCAGCAGCTATCCGGTCTATGAGGAAAAAGGGCAGCAGATCACCGCTTGGCGCGAGCGTGCCGAGTTGCGCCTGGAAAGTGGCGATTTCGCTGCGCTGTCCAAGCTTACCGGTGAGCTGATGCAAGACCTCAAGATGGACAGCATGCAATTCAGCGTCTCCGACGCCATCCGTAAACAGAACGAGGACGCCTTGCTGAAGGATGCCGTCGCGGCCTTCCGCGCCCGCGCACAACTGGCCACCGAAGCGCTCGGCGGCAGCGACTACAAGATCGTCAACCTCAACCTGAACAGCGGCGGTGGTTATCAACCGGTGATGCGTAACTTCGCGATGAAGAGCATGGATTCCGCTCCGACACCGGAGGTCGAGGCCGGAACCCGTCAGATCAGCATCAACGCCGACGGCGTGATCGAAGTTCAGATGCCCTGAGCCAAATATGCAGTCTCCTCTGCCAAATCAGCCGAGGAGGCTGTTGCAAACGGGACGGGTCGGTACGGCGCCCTCAATCGCAACCCTGCCAAATAATTTGATACACAGTCGCAAAGCCTGACGGCGCAAGGCGCGCAGCCTTGCAGCTTCGAGTCCGCAGCGATTTGCCGTAACGACATCATTCCAAACGGTTATCGCGAATCACTATCATGCGCGCCAAACAATGCTTCTAACAAAGGATCTTCGCGCATGCACGCCCCGTTCACTCGCTCAGCACTGGCCGTGGCCTTGCTCGGCTGCAGCTTTCATACGTTCGCCGACACCAGCCCAGTCACGCTGAGCGACACCGTGGTCAGCGCCTCGGGTTTCGAGCAGAAGATTACCGAGGCTCCGGCAAGCATCAGTGTGATCAGCAGTGAAGAACTCCGGACCAAGCGTTACAGCAACCTAGCCCAGGCGTTGGATGAGGTGGAAGGTGTAGACATCCGTCAGGGCACCGGCAAGACCGGCGGCCTGGATATCAGCATGCGCGGCATGCCCAGCGACTACACGCTGATCCTGATCGATGGGCGCCGTCAGAATACTGCTGGAAACGTTACGCCCAACGGGTTCAACGAAACCCGTACCAGCTTCATGCCGCCGCTGTCAGCTATCGAGCGCATCGAAGTGATCCGCGGCCCGATGTCCACTCTCTACGGTTCGGATGCGATGGGCGGCGTGGTCAACATCATCACTAGGAAAGTAGCTGACGAATGGGGTGCTGCGGTCACGCTGGATCATACCTTCCAGGAAGACAGCGATTATGGCGACACCAGCAGCACCAGCGTATACGCCAGCGGCCCACTCACTGAAGGACTGCTCGGCCTGGCGGTGCGCGGGAGCTTCTTTGATCGTGAAGAGTCGAACCTGACCTTCGATAACGACTCGACCGTCAGCAAGCGCGGCGCTTCTCCAGTCGAGGGCCGCAACTACAACATCGGGACCCGCCTCACCCTGACCCCTCACGATGATCACGATTTCGCTCTGGATTTCGAACGCGGCCGGCAAGTTTACGAGAACGACAACTGTCAATTGGGCACCCTCGATGGCAAGGCTTCGACCGGCAGTAACGCCGTAGCTGGCTGCGCCGCAGACGACCCGACCAACATCAGCGGCTATCAGGATCAGCTACGTTTCGAGCGTGATCAATTCGCTCTCAGCCACACCGGACGGCTGGGCTTCGGCACCTTGGACAGCAGCATCACCTACAACCAGACAGAGACCCTCGGCCGTACCATTCCCGGCACTCTCGGTGTGCCGTACGACGCGCCCTATCAAGCCATCATCGGTGGCGATGATCGGGAGCTCGAATCCACCGACCTGGTTTTTGACACCAAGCTCGTCGCGCCTCTAGGCGACAACCATATCCTCACCGTGGGCGGTCAGTACTGGGATGCCGAAGTGACCGACGGCGTCGCAGGCGAAGATTTCGCACAGAAATCCTGGGCACTGTTCGTTGAAGACGAGTGGCGGCTGCGCCACGATCTGGCGCTCACCCTTGGTGCACGTTACGAGGATCACGAAGCGTTCGGTGGCCACATCAGCCCGCGCGCCTATCTCGTCTGGAACACGACAGACAGCTGGACGATGAAAGGCGGCGTCAGCAAAGGCTACAAGACTCCGACACTCAATCAGTTGCATGACGGCATCAGCTCAATCAGTGGCCAAGGCCAGAACATCTCGTTCGGCAATCCGGATCTTGACCCTGAAGAATCGACCAACACCGAGTTCGGCGTTTACTACGCCAACCTTTCGAACTTCAACGCCAACGCGACCCTGTTCCATACGAAGTTCAAGGACAAGATCGATACCGGCCCAAGCCAGGCAAACTGTTTTTTCCCCGGCTCGCCTAATCAGCCAAGCTGCGTCAGCTATGGGCCAGGCTTCCAGCAGGAGTTCTTCTCGCAGGACATTAATATTGGCGAGGCCCGGATTCGCGGTTTCGAGCTGGCTGGCAAATGGGCGTTCGCTCCAACCTGGAGCGTGAGCGCCAACTACACCTATACCGACAGCGAGCAAACTACTGGCGCAGACAAGGGCGCGCGGTTGACCAACACACCTATGCACATGGCGTTTGCCCGCCTGAGCTGGCAAGCGACCGATCAGCTGAACCTTTGGTTCAAGGGTGAATACCGCGGTGAGCGTGCGCGCTTCAACCAGCGCTACGCAACCCTGACGAATGCTAACAAACAGGTGATCGATGCTGCGGGCGACCTCGAAGCCTACGAGGTTTTCCATCTGGGAGGCTCGTATAAAGCCACGCAAAACCTGACGCTCAATGCCACTATCTACAACCTCTTCGACAAGGACTTCACCACCGGCACCTATTACAACAATGGTGCGAGCTGGGTCTCCGACTATGCACAGATCGGTCGCGGCACCGACGGGGTCATCGAAGAAGGCCGCCGCCTCTGGCTGTCTGCCAACATCACGTTCTGAGCCAGCAGCGTGACGCTGATGAAGCCGGGGTTTACTCCGGCTTCATCGCTTTAGGATCAGCTGCCCGCTGCGAGACGCGAATGTATGCCATTGGTAAATCTTTAGCGTTTGAAAGATCAAGCGTCCTAGAATCCGCCATTCCCTCACACGACAAGGACCACCATGCACCTTTGGCTCGGCACGCTCCGCCAATGGCACTGGATCAGCTCTGCGCTGTGCCTGGTCGGTATGCTGCTGTTCGCGGTTACCGGGATCACGCTCAACCATGCCGCGCAGATTGAGGCGCAACCCAGGGTGACCGAGCGCCAGGCCGAGCTGCCTCCGGAACTGCAAAACCAGTTGCTGTCCCAGACGCCTGAAGCCGGACTTCCTGATGCGCTGCGCCAGTGGCTCGAGAGCGAGCTGAGCATTGACCTTGGCGATCGCGACGCCGAATGGTCCGACGGCGAACTCTATATCGCCCTGCCCCGCCCCGGCGGCGACGCCTGGCTGAGCCTTACGCTGGAAAACGGCGAACTGCTGTACGAATCCACCGATCGCGGCTGGATTTCCTACCTCAACGACCTTCACAAGGGCCGCAACACCGGCACTGCCTGGAGCTGGTTCATCGACATCTTCGCGGCGGCCTGTGTGGTCTTCAGCCTTACCGGACTGTTGCTACTGCAGCGTCACGCCGGTGGCCGACCGACGACCTGGCCGCTGGTCGGGGCCGGGTTGGTTATCCCGCTGCTGCTGGCGCTGCTGTTTATTCATTAAGGATCTGCCATGCGAAAAACCTTGCTGTTGCCCCTAGCCCTACTCAGTGCGCCGCTGATGGCCGCCGATCTGAAAATCGAGGTGGAAATCCCGCGTCTGCAGGTCGCCGAGTATCACCGTCCCTACGTGGCGCTGTGGCTGGAGCAGCCCGACAAGAGCCATGTCGCCAACCTCGCCGTCTGGTACGACCTGAAGCTCAAGGACAACGAAGGCGAAAAATGGCTCAAGGACATGCGCGAATGGTGGCGACGCAGCGGTCGCAGCCTGGACATGCCGGTGGATGGCGTCAGCGGCGCAACACGCGCGGTCGGCACCCATAGCCTGAGCTTTACCGACAAAAACGCACCGCTCAACACACTGCCTGCCGGCGAATACCGTCTGGTGGTGGAGGCCGCGCGTGAAGTCGGCGGGCGCGAACTGCTGCGCCTGCCATTCAGCTGGCCGCCGGAAAAGACCGAAACGCATCAGGCCCAGGGCGAAAGCGAACTGGGCACCGTCACTCTCGAACTGACTCAATGACCCAAGGAAGCCCAGCATGAAACCCATGATCAAATGGACCGCGATGGCCCTGGCCGTCTGCTTGCCACTGTCCGCCCAGGCCCATCGCGCCTGGATGTTGCCCTCGGCCACCGTGCTGTCCGGCGAAGATCCGTGGATCACCGTGGACGCCGCCGTGTCGAATGACCTGTTCTATTTCGAACATTTCCCGTTGCGCCTGCAGGGCATCGGCCAGCTCGATCAGGCACCGGCTGGCGGCCCGCCCGGCATGCGTCCACGTCCGGCTGCGCAACTGCAAGTGATCGCGCCGGATGGCTCCGCTGTACAACCGGCGAACGGCAGCATCGGCCGTTACCGCAGCACCTTCGATGTGCATCTGACCCAGAAAGGCACCTACAAGCTGGCGATCGCCAATAGCGGCCTGGTTGCGCGCTGGAAAGAAAATGGCGAAACCCGCCGCTGGATGGGCAACCCGGACATGTTCGCCAAGGAAGTCCCGGCCAAGGCCGAGGATCTGCAAGTGAGCCAGAACAGCAGCCGCATGGAAGTGTTCGCCACGTCCGGAGCACCGACCAAGACGGTGCTGGAGCCCACCGGCAAAGGCCTGGAACTGTCGCCCGTCACCCACCCCAACGACCTGTATGCGGGCGAAGCGGCAGAGTTCGTCTTCCTGCTCGATGGCAAGCCAGCCGCGGACGTAGAAATAAGCGTAATCCCCGGCGGCAATCGCTACCGCGATGACCTCGGCGAAATCAATGCCAAGACCGATGCGCAGGGCAAGGTCAGCATCACCTGGCCGGACGCCGGCATGTACTGGCTGGAAGCCGAACTGACCAGCGACAAGGGCGTCAGCAAGCCGGCCACTGAACGCCGCGCCAGCTACAGCGCCACGCTCGAAGTACTTCCGCAGTAACATGGCGATCGCCGTAGCGGCGCCGAAACCTCGCTACGGCCTGTAAACGCGCCATTTGCCGTCTCCCACAAGCTGTGACGAGACGGCTGCGCCATTCCAGCACGCACATGCAGCCGCAACGGCATCGCGCCGGACAAACCACCATGCTTACGGCCAGACTCCAGGAGACGGCTACCTTGGCTCGCACTTTCGTACTCGTGCGCTACGCCCCGTTGTCAGCGTGCCTGTTGCTCGCCGTATGGCTGTTCTGGTGGCAACCTCCGCGAATCATCTCGGCCTCGCTGGTGATAGCGGCCTATTTCGGCGTCTGCCTGCACCTCTGGCGCAATCACCGCAAGCACGCGCAACCTTTTACTCATCCCACGACCGATACCCTGATCATCGCCTATGCCAGCCAGGGCGGTCAGGCGCGTGAGCTGGCCGAACGCAGCGCAGAGCAGTTGCGCGCTGCCGGCATGGCGGTCGACGTCCGACCGCCGAACGCCCTCGACACCGCGACGCTGGCCAGGGCGCGCCGTGTCCTGTTCATTCTCAGTACCTACGGCGAGGGCGAAGCGCCGGACAATGCCGCTCGCTTTGAGCGACGCCTGCTACATGATGCGCTCGACCTTTCTTCCCTGGAATTTGCCGTACTCGCGCTCGGCGACCGGCAATACACACATTTTTGCGGTTTCGGCCAGCGGATCGATACCCGGCTGCGCGAACTTGGCGCCTTGTCGCTATTCGATCGGCTGGAGGCTGATCGCGCCGATCCAGGTGCGCTGCGGCACTGGCAGCATCAACTGGGCCACATCAGCGGCCGCAGCGACTTTACCGACTGGCAGCCCGCGCCCTACCAGCCCTGGCTATTGCACAACCGGGTGCTGCTCAACCCGGGCAGCCAAGGTGCGCCGGTGTTTCATCTGACACTTTGTCCAACTGGCGAAACATCGCAGTGGCAGGCCGGTGACATCGCCGAAGTCGGTCCACGCCACGCCACGACGGAGGTGGAGCAGCTGCTGCGGCAGCTCGGCTTCGACCCGGCGCTTCCCGTCGAGGGTGAACGTTCGCTGGCCGAGGCCCTCGCCTGTCGCCGCCTGCCGCCGGACCCAGACGAACTGCGCGGATGCGAGCTCGAAAGGCTGCTGGCGCTGCCCCGCCTGCCTCACCGTGAATATTCCATCGCCTCGATTCCAGATGAAGGTCATGTGCAGCTACTGGTACGCGAGGCCCGGCATGCCGATGGACGCCTCGGCCTTGGCTCTGGCTGGCTCTGCCAGCATGCAACACCGGGCAGCCTGATCGACCTGCGCATCCGCAGCAACCCCAGCTTTCACGGCCCGGATGCCGGCACCCCGCTGATCCTCATCGGCAACGGCACCGGCATTGCAGGCCTGCGCTCGCACCTGCGTGAACGTGTCGACACGGGCTCGCGCAACTGGTTGTTGTTCGGGGAGCGCAGCGCCGCTCACGATCAATTGCTGCACGACGAATTGCGAGAATGGCTGCAATCCGGCCACCTGCAGCGACTCGACCTGGCGTTTTCCCGCGACCAGGCAGAGAAAATCTATGTCCAGCATCTGCTGCGCGATGCCGCGGACGAGCTGCGCCAGTGGATCAATGATGGTGCAGCCCTCTACATATGCGGGAGCCTCGAAGGCATGGGCCGCGAGGTGCAGCAAATTCTGGCCGGCGTGTTGGGTGAAGCGCAGCTGCAGGTGCTTGCCGAGCAAGGTCGATATCGCCGGGATCTTTACTGACGCGCCGCTGGCCTGCAGAAGGCGCGATGTACTAGAGGGCCGGTGCGCTGCGGGGGCTCCCTCTGATCAAGGTGGCGCAAAACTGAATGCCGGAAAAACGAAACCCCGCCATCGGCGGGGTTTCGTCGTTATCACTGGCAGACCACCCAGAAATGGCCTCTGCTTCAGCTTCGGTCAGAAGTGGAAGTTGGTGCTCAGCAATGCCGTACGGCCTGCGGCCTGGTTGGCATAGTGAGCGCCGTACGCCTTGTCGTAGTAGGTCTCGTCGGTCAAGTTTTGTACGTTGATCTGGAAGTCGAGGTGCTTGTTGACCTTGTAGCTGGCCATCGCATCGTAGCGCCAGTAGGAATCGACCATCAGCGTGTTGGCGGTGTTGCCGTAAACCTCATCGACATAGAACGCCCCACCGCCGACGGCCAGCTTGTCGGTCACGTCATAGGTGGTCCAAAGGCTGAAGGCGTGGTTGGGCGTATTCGCCAGCTGGTTGCCGTTGTCCGGGTTCACCGCGCTGGTCACTGCGCCTGCGCGATTGCCTACCGCACCACCTTCCACTAGTTCGCTATCCAGATAGCTGTACCCGGCGAACACGTTCCACTTGCGGGTCAGGCGACCGGTTGCGGTCAGCTCGTAGCCGTCCACGCGGGTCTTGCCGACGTTTTCGTAAGTGAAGTTGCTGGTCAGCACACGCGCGTTGTCTTTCTCGGTCCGGAACACCGCTGCACCCAGTGAGAGTCGGTTATCGAGCAGATCCCACTTGGTACCGATCTCGTAGTTGGTGGTTTCTTCCGGCTCCATGTCGCTGCGGATGCTGCCGGAGGTGCCGTTGCCGTCGTTCAGCCCGTTTGGCTCTGCGCCTTCGCCCAAGGTTGATCCTGGTGGTGTCGCCGAGGTGGCATAGGAGACGTAGATGCTGCCGTTCTCGACCGGCTTGTAGACCAGGCCCAGCTGACCGGTGATGAACTCACTGGTGTCTTCGATCTTGGTTACGCCGGTGGCGGCGCTGGTCTTGGCGCTGGTGTCGAAGTAGTCGTAGCGCAGGCCCATGTTCAGCAGCCACTGCTGAGTCAACTCCAGGGTGTCGAACGCCCAAAGCGCACGGGTATCGGCATCGGTGTCGGTGCCGTAGTAGTTGCGCGTGATGGTGCCGGTATAGGCCTGGTTGGGGTTCGGATTCGACAGGGAAGTACAATCGCCGGAGGCAACCAGTGCGGGCGTACAGGTACCTGCGCTAGTGCCAGGCAGCGTATAACCGGAGCGGTCCACGTTCTCGCGGCCCAACTCAACACCAAAAGAGAAGTTGTTCTTGAAGCCGGCGATGACGGTTTCGCCGAACAGCTCGGTCTGGTTGACGGTGCTAGTGGTGTTGCTGACGCGCTGGTTGGCGCGGCGGAACACCTGATCGTTGAGAATGTTGCCCTTGCTGTCGTCCGGTTGGCTCCAGATGTAGTCCTGCATGGAGCTGCCATGGCGCAGGGTGTTCTTGACCGTCAGGTTGTCGCTGAGGTCATGCTCGACGGCGATGGTGGAGATATCCGCGCGACCTTTGGAGAAGTCGCGGCCCTTCAATCCATAGAAGTTGCTGCTGTCGCCACCGTCGGTGGGCTTGTCGGGATTGGCCGACGTGCGCGTGCCGGACGAACCGGTGTTCAGGCTGTAGGGAATGCCGGAATCCGGCAGATCGTCGTTTTCCATGTGGTAGTAATCGAGGAAAACACGAGTGGGCGTGCCCAGACCGAAAGCGAGCGAAGCCGCAAGGCCCCAACGGTCATTGTTCACCGCATCGCGGCCCGCCACGTTGTTTTCGTGGCTCATCAGGTTCAGCCGGCCTGCGGTGGTTTCGTTGAATTGATAGTTGCCATCGAGCGTGTAGCGCTGGGTCTGGTCCGAGCCCCAGGTAAAGCCGCCGTCCAGCGAATTGCCGAGATGCGCCTTCTTGCTGACCAGATTGATGCTGCCGCCGGCGGAGTTACGACCGCCCATAGCAGAGTCGGAACCCTTGACCACTTCCACCGCTTCAACGGCAAAAAGCTCGCGGGTCTGCGCGCCAGTGTCACGCACGCCGTCGAGGTACATGCTGCTTTGTGAGTCGAAGCCGCGAATGAACGGACGATCCCCAGTGGGATTGCCGCCCTCGCCGGCACCCATGGTGATGCCTGGCACAGTGCGCAGCGCGTCCTGCAGGTTCAACGAGTTGGTGTCTTTCAGGACTTGCTGAGGCACGACCGTGACCGAACGCGGCGTATCCCGCAGCGGTGCGGTGTATTTGGACGATTGCGCCTGCTCGACTTTGTAGTCGCCTTCAACGGCATCGCCCGTCACCGTCGTGGTGCCGAGGCTGAGCGGTTCGGTCTGGTCGGCCTGTGCCAGCTGCGCGGCGGACATGCCAGTAATGGCCACACCGACGGCGGTGGCGAGCAAACGCGGAGTGCAAGCAAGGCGATCCGAAGACATGGAAGCCATCATTATTCTCGTTGGGGAAAATCGGAAGACGCGAAATCTAGAGCAAACGATAATTGATATCAATATGTGACAGAAAAATCTTGAAATACTTATGGGGCTCCGCAACAGTACGCCGAGCTTCATCCACCGCGCCCACCAGCCCAATCGGCCCTCGACATGCTTCTGCACATCCCCGCCATCTTCGGCTCCGACGAAGTCAAACGTATCCGCAGTGCGCTGGAACAAGCCCCTTGGGCTGACGGCAAGGTCACCGCCGGCTACCAATCGGCCAAGGCCAAGCACAACCTGCAAATGCCGGAGGATTCGCCGCTGGCGAGGGAAATCTCCGAAGCCATGCTGCAGCGCCTCTGGCAGAACCCGCAGTTCATGTCCGCTGCGCTGCCGCACAAGGTGTTTCCGCCCCTGTTCAACTGCTACAGAGAAGGCGGCTCGTTCGGTTATCACATCGACAACGCCATCCGCCAGGTGAGGAACAGCCCCGAGCGTGTCCGTACCGATGTGTCCTCGACCCTCTTCTTCAGCGATCCGGATAGCTACGACGGCGGTGAACTGGTCATTCAGGACACCTACGGCACACAGCGGGTCAAGTTCGCCGCCGGCGACCTGGTGCTCTATCCCGCGACCAGCCTGCACAAGGTCGAGCCAGTCACCCGCGGGACGCGCATCGCCTCGTTCTTCTGGACCCAGAGCCTGATCCGCGATGATGGCCAGCGCACCTTGCTCTACGAGATGGATCAGGCGATTCAGCAGCTGACCCGCGATCTGCCGGACCATCCATCGCTAGTCCAGCTGACCGGCACTTACCACAACCTGCTGCGTCGCTGGGCAGACGTCTGAATGCGTGTTCTATCTCGTCGTGAGGAAGTCTCCCCGGACCAGCTGCCCAACCTGCTGGCGGGCGATCCACGAGAAGCCGCGCGGACCATACTCGCCGCGGCGGAAACGGGCCTCGCAGACGCCCAAGTGATGCTCGGCCAGATCCTGCTGGAAGGCCGTGGCATCCAACGCGACCCCGCGCTGGCAGTCCGCTGGTTTCGCATCGCACGGGCGCAAGGCAACCCGATGGCGCACAACATGCTCGGCCGCTGCCTGGAACATGGCTGGGGTTGCAATCCGGATCTTTCGACGGCAGCGCGCGAATACCTCAACGCGGCCGAACAGGGTCTCGACTGGGGCATGTACAACCTTGCCAACCTGTTCGCCACTGGCCGTGGGGTCGCGCAGGATCAGGCGCAGGCCTTAAAGCTGTATCGCCAGGCAGCGGAGCTGGGTCATGCGAAGTCGATGAATCTGCTGGGACGCTATCTGGAAGAAGGCCTGGTGGTGCCGGCCGATCCGGACGCCGCCTGGAACTGGTATCGACGCTCCGCCGAGGCAGGCGATTTCCGAGGCCAGTTCAGCTATGCAGCGGTGCTGATCAGCCAGCAGCGTTGGGACGAGGCGCGGCACTGGCTGATCCAGGCATTGGCGCTCGGTCACCTGAAGTTTCTGCGCAAGGCGCGAGACGAGTTACTGGCAGCGCGGATCGAACCGATCACCGATATCGCCTTGGCCTATGTCACCCGCTGCGCCGACATCGGTGATCAGGGTGACCGGTTGGTTGCCCGCCAGCTCGCCACGATCCGGCCTGACCCGCTCGAATCCGACGCATAACGCAAGAGCATGGGAACCTCCGTACCCCTGTGGAAGGCGCGCCCTCGCGGCGAATGGCGGCGGCACCGAGCCTGAAACGCTTCGCCCCGTGGGCGGGCTTCTTACAAAAGTAGCTTGCGCTTCGCCCCGAACGTCCACTAGAGGTGGCCTGCCAAGAAAGCGAAACCCCGCCAAGGAGGCGGGGTTTCATCAGGCTGCTGCTGCGGCTGTTACGGCATTGCTGAAGGCGCTTAGAGGTAATAAGCCTTCAGCGGCGGAAAGCCGTTGAATTCCACCGCGCTGTAGCTGGTGGTGTAGGCGCCAGTGGAGAACCAGTACAGACGGTCGCCGCTGGCGAGGTTCAGTGGCAGGCCGTACTTGTAGTGTTCGTACATGATGTCGGCGCTGTCACAGGTCGGGCCGGCGATGACCACTTCTTCCATCTCGCCCTTCTTCTCGGTCCAGATCGGAAACTTGATGGACTCGTCCATGGTTTCGATCAGGCCGCTGAACTTACCCACGTCGGTGAACACCCAGCGCTCAACGGCGGTGCGCGACTTGCGCGACACCAATACCACTTCGGAGACCAGCACGCCGGCGTTGGCAATCAGCGAACGGCCCGGCTCGAGGATGATCTCCGGCAGATCGTCGCCAAAGTCGTCCTTCAGGAAGCGGATGATCTCGTCGGCGTAGGTGGTCAGGTCGTTGGTCTTGGCGATGTAGTTCGCCGGGAAGCCGCCGCCCATGTTGATCATCTTCAGGACGATGCCGTCCTCTTCCTTCAGACGTTCGAAGATCACCTTGACCTTAGCGATGGCCGCGTCCCAGACGTCGATGTCGCGCTGTTGCGAGCCGACGTGGAAGGACACACCGTAGGGGTCCAGACCCAGTTGCTTGGCCAGGATGAGTAGGTCCAGCGCCATGTCGGTCTGGCAGCCGAACTTGCGCGACAGCGGCCAGTCGGCAGTGTTGGAACCCTCGGTGAGAATCCGCACATAGACCTTCGAACCCGGTGCGGCCTTGGCAATGTTGCGCAGGTCGGCTTCCGAGTCGGTGGCGAACATGCGCACGCCCCTGTCGTAGAAGTAGCGGATGTCCTTGGCTTTCTTGATCGTGTTGCCGTAGCTGATGCGCTCCGGACCGACGCCGGTGGCCATCACCTTGTCCAGTTCGTAGATCGAGGCGATATCGAAGTTCGAACCCTTGTCGCGCAGCAGCTCGGTGATTTCAGTGGCCGGATTGGCCTTCACGGCGTAGTAGATCTTGGCGAACGGGAAATTGCCGACCAGTTGGTCGTACGAATCGCTGATGATCTTGGTGTCGATGACAACGAACGGGGTTTCGCGCTCATCGGCGAAGGCCTTCATTTTCTGGAAGGTTTCGCGCGGATAGTAATCTTCGATCTTGATCGACATGCATGGCTCCAAATCGGGAAACGTAAAGTCGGATAAGGGGTGAGCAAGAACGCCTGATCAGTTTCCCCACTTTGGTTCGCCTACTTCCCAAGGCATGTCGCCGAGTATCACGGCCAGGTCGACGGCAACGGGTGCGGTGACCTGGTGAATCCTGATCTCTCGTCGTCAGTACTTGAGCCGGATGGATCGTTGCCAGCATGGACGTTCGGGCGCGAACTTTAGAACCACAGCTGTTCGATATCAATGAAAAATCCGTACTCGCTTCCATTTTTCCCATGTCGACGAACCTACCCTTATTCAAACCGACAAATGTGACGCAGCGATGTTCCCCCTCTGAGCCTGGCCGGCCCGGGCGCAGCGACGTGCGCCACGCTGACGGACAGCCTTTGCGTTATAATCGCCGGCTTTTTCCGACACGCTTTCTATACCGGGACCGCCATGACCTCTCAGGCCGCCGAAGTCGCGAAGCGCCGCACCTTCGCCATCATTTCCCACCCCGACGCGGGCAAGACCACCATCACCGAAAAGCTGCTGCTGATGGGCAAGGCCATCGCCGTCGCCGGTACCGTGAAGTCGCGTAAATCCGACCGCCACGCCACGTCCGACTGGATGGAAATGGAAAAGCAGCGCGGCATCTCCATCACCACCTCGGTGATGCAGTTCCCCTACCGCGAGCACATGATCAACCTGCTCGACACCCCCGGCCACGAAGACTTCTCGGAAGACACCTACCGCACCCTGACCGCGGTGGATTCGGCATTGATGGTTCTCGATGGCGGTAAGGGCGTCGAGCCGCGCACCATCGCCCTGATGGACGTCTGCCGGCTGCGCGACACGCCCATCGTCAGCTTTATCAACAAGCTCGACCGCGACATCCGCGACCCCATCGAGCTGCTCGACGAGATCGAAGCGGTCCTGAAGATCAAGGCCGCGCCCATCACCTGGCCGATCGGCTGTTATCGCGACTTTAAGGGCGTGTATCACCTCAAGGACGATTACATCATCGTCTACACGCCAGGCCACGGGCATGAGCGCACCGAGGTGAAGATCATCCAGAAACTCGACTCCGACGAGGCACGCAAGCACATCGGCGACGAGTACGACCGCTTCGTCGAACAACTGGAGCTGGTCCAAGGCGCCTGCCACGAATTCGATCAGGACGAGTTTCTCGCGGGTCAGCTGACGCCGGTGTTCTTCGGCACGGCGCTCGGCAACTTCGGTGTCGACCATGTGCTCGACGCCGTCGTCGACTGGGCCCCACGCCCGCTACCACGCGCCGCCAACGAGCGGGTGGTTGAGCCTGTCGAGGACAAGTTCACCGGCTTCGTGTTCAAGATCCAGGCGAACATGGACCCCAAGCACCGCGACCGTATCGCCTTCATGCGCATCTGCTCGGGCAAGTACGAAAAAGGCATGAAGCTGCGACACGCGCGCATCGGCAAGGACATCCGCATCGCCGACGCCCTAACCTTCTTCTCCAGCGAGCGTGAGCAGCTGGAGGAAGCCTGGGCCGGCGACATAATCGGCCTGCACAACCACGGCACCATCCAGATTGGCGACACCTTTACCGAAGGCGAAAACCTTGGTTTCACCGGTATCCCGCACTTCGCCCCGGAACTGTTCCGCCGCGTGCGCCTGAAGGACCCGCTGAAATCCAAGCAGCTACGCCAGGGCCTGCAGGAACTGGCCGAAGAAGGCGCGACCCAGGTGTTCTTCCCCGAGCGCAACAACGACATCATCCTCGGCGCCGTCGGTGTGCTGCAGTTCGACGTCGTCGCCAGCCGCTTGAAAGAGGAATACAAGGTCGAGTGCGCTTACGAGGCGATCAACGTCTGGTCCGCGCGCTGGATCGAGTGCGACAACGAGAAGAAGCTCAAGGAGTTCAGCGACAAGGCCTACGAAAACCTGGCGGTCGATGGCGGTGGTCACCTGACTTATCTGGCCCCAACGCGGGTCAACTTGAGCCTTATGGAAGAACGCTGGCCGGATGTGAAATTTAGGGCGACGCGCGAGCATCACTAACCGGGAGAAACACCACAGTCAGCATCTGGCCGATGGGATATGTTTCCGGTTCCACACATCGGAGCAACATCATGCGGAACCTTCTGCTCGCTCTTGCCCTTTCCACCTCTGCCGCTCAGGCAGGGGTGCTGATCAACAGTCCGTTCTGGGTCGTCGCGCTGACATGCGCCAATAATCAGGAATGCTATGCCGCCAGCAACGGCAGCTACACCGGCTCGCTGAATGGCGCACGACGCTTCGATGATCAGACCCAGGCGACAAAGTTCTTGAACAGCCTGACGTCCAGTCTGCGGGACAAATCTCCACGCATGGAGCAGCATACGGAGCAGCAGTGCGTGGAGCCCAGCGGGGATCGCAAGTATCCGGGGCGCCCTTGCTGACGGCTTAAGACGCCTATTTCACAAGGATCGTGAAATGCCAACCGAACGTGTTACACCCGAGCACCGCGTGTTTGCCCAGCAACTCCGCACGCAACTCACCGACTGCGAGCGCCTGCTTTGGCGGCGACTACGCAACCGCGGCCTGGCGAGCATCAAGTTCCGCAGACAACATCCGTTCCCGCCCTATGTACTGGATTTCTACTGCGCAGAGCTGCGTTTAGTGATAGAGCTCGACGGCGGTCAACACTACGACGATACCGGGCAGGAGAAGGATCGAGTGCGTACCGACTATCTGCAGCACAAAGGTCTGGACGTGCTGCGGTTCAGCAATTCGGATGTGTTGCAGAATCTCGAAGGGGTTCTGGCTGAAATACTCCGCTGGGTTGAAGCCTGCTCCCCTCACCCCAACCCTCTCCCCAAAGGGGAGAGGGAGCTGGATTGAGGCCTCCGTATCAGCGCGGTTAGCCCGACTCATGGAGTAAGCGGGGCCTCTGCTCGCGCTATGGCTATGCGAGTCGCAAAGGCCAGCTTTCTCGGAAAGATACGTTCCGCCGCCAACGAACCGAAAATCCCCACTCCGACCAGTCCCCTCTCCCCTCCGGGGAGAGGGCTAGGGTGAGGGGACGTGGCGCCGCCGTACACCTTCGGCTACACCGACAACAGCGCTCACCAGGCAGCCCAACACCTGAACATCAGCGCCTATTGCCCTTCCTCCAACGTCCAGGCAATCACCGAATCCCCGATCTTCGTCCCAAACGAGCCATGCCCACCGGCCATCTGTACCACGTACTGCTTGCCGGTTTTCTCCGAAACATAGGTCATCGGCGTCGCCTGCCCACCCGCCGGCAGCCGCCCCTTCCATAGTTCTTTACCGCTCTGCAGGTCATAGGCACGCAGGTAGTAATCCAGGGTGCCGCTCATGAAGGCGACACCGCCAGCGGTGACGATCGGTCCGCCTAGCGCTGGCGTGCCCACCGGGAAGGGGATGCCGAGCGGTGCGCTGTCGCGGCTAGTGCCGTTCTTGTGCATCCAGACTTTCTTCATGCTGCGCAGATCAACTGCAGTGACGAAGCCCCATGGCGGCGTCTGGCACGGCAGCCCGAGCACGGACATGAACGGCTCCAGCCGCACCATATAAGGTGCGCCGAGGTTCGGTTGCAGCCCGGTCTCGCCGCCACCGGTGCGTTCTTCCGGATCGACTTCGCTGCGCTTGACCATGGTCGATATGAACGCCAGATAGTTCGGCGCACCGAACAGCAGCTGCCGGCCCGGATCGACCGCCACGGACGGCCAGTTGAACGTGCCCACATTGCCCGGATAGATCAGCGAGCCTTGCTCTGAAGGCGGCGTGAAATCACCGTCGTAGCGCAGCTTGCGGAACTGAATGCGGCACATCATCTGATCCAGCGGCGTGCCACCCCACATGTCCTTTTCATACAGCGGCTCGTCCGGCGCATAGCTGAGCGCAGAAACCGGCTGAGTCGGCGCCGCATAGTCACCTTCCACCGTGCCCTGCGGTACCGGGACTTCCTCGACCGGAACGATCGGGACGCCCGTGCGGCGGTCCAGCACGAACAGATCGCCGCGCTTGGTCGGCTGAATGATGGCTGGCACCTTGCCCTGCGGCCCGTCGATATCCACCAGCGTGGGCTGGGACGGCAAATCGCGATCCCAGAGGTCGTGGTGCACCGTCTGGAATTCCCAGCGCACCTTGCCGGTCTCCAGATCGAGCGCGACGAGGGTGTCGGTAAAGCGCTCGGATTCGGCCGTACGCGGCACGGCCCACTGGTCCGGCGTCTGGTTGCCGGTGGGGATATAGACCAGCCCCAGCGCCTCGTCTGCAGTAGCGATGGTCCAGGAGTTCGGCGTGCTGCGCACGTAGGTCTCGCCCGGTGCCAGCGGATCGGTAGCATCCGGGTTACCCGGATCGAAATTCCACACCAGTCGCCCGTTGCGCACGTCGTAGGCGCGAATGACGCCGCCGGGTGAATCCACCGCGCCGTTATCGGTAATCGAGCCGCCGACGATGACCAGCTTCTCGGTCACCACCGGAGGCGATGTTGGCAGATAGACACCCAGAGCGCCTTCGCCGAGACCGAGTTTCAGGTCCACCACCCCGGCATCGCCGAAGTCCTCGCAAGGCTTGCCGTCTTCTGTATCCAGCGCGATCAACGTACCGTCATTGGTCGGCAGAAACAGCCGGCGCTCGCAGCGGGCCGCAGCTTGTCCCGGCGACGGGACACTCGTCGCGGTCTGGCCATAGGAACCGGCATCGTGAAACGCGAGGCCGCGGCAGGTCATGTGCTGGTAGTACTCGGCATCACGGTTGATGCTCGGGTCGAAGCGCCAACGCTCTTCACCGGTGTCGGCATCCAGCGCGATGGCGATGCTGTGCGGCGTGCAGATGAACAGCGTGTCGCCCACTTTCAGCGGCGTAACCTCATTGGTCAACTCGCCCGGATCGCCCTCACCTGGCAAATCGCCGGTGTGATATTCCCAGGCTTTCTCCAACCGCCCGACGTTTTCCGGAGTAATCAGGTCCGCCGTCGAATAGCGATCGCCGTTGCTGGAGCCACCGTAGGCTGGCCACTCGCTTGCCGAGCGCCCCGCCTGTCCGTCCGGTTCGAGGCCCTGCATCTGCGCGTCGCTGAACTCACCCTTGATCGAGTGATAGTCCTGCGTCAGCGCGTAGCCAGCCATCAGCGCCCCGGCCAACAAACCGAGCCCGAGCAACCCACTGGCGCCGTCACGCCAGACTAGCCGATCGCTCACGTAACGATTGACGAAGGGCAGGATCAGCCACAGCCCGAGGATGCACCAGAGATCGATTCGTGGCGCCAGCTGCCACCAATCGAACCCGACCTCGTAGATCGTCCAGACCAGGGTCGCCAGCAACAGCAATGCATACAGCCAGATAGCTGCGCGCCGTCTGGCGAACAGCAGAGCGGCGACGATGAGCAGCGCGATTCCAGCGCTCAGGTAATACCAGGACCCTCCCAGTACCGCGAGGTAGCCACCGCCGATCGTCATCAGCGCCCCCAACACCAGCACAACAATGGCCGTCAGGGTGATACGCAAGGGGCGCGGCCCGTATTCGATGCTCATCCAACGCTCTCCAGCCGATTCGTTTCAACGCAAAAGCTGGCGAAACGTTCTGACACAGAATTTCGACCAGCTTTTAGTGGATGCAGCGGGAAGGCGTTTAGTTCAGCGGTTTCGGCCCGCTGGTCAGGTTGCCTCGCCAATGGCGAGCGGCTGTGCCTCGGGCTTCTTGATCACGGCATAGATCACGCCTGTTACCAGACTGCCGGCCAGAATCGCCATCAGATACAGCAGCGCCAGGTTGATCGCGTTGGGAATCAGCAGCACGAACAGCCCGCCGTGAGGCGCGAGCAGCTTCGCACCGAACGCCATCGACAGCGCCCCGGTCAGCGCGCCACCGGCGATGCTGGCCGGAATTACCCGCAGCGGGTCTTTCGCGGCGAAGGGAATCGCGCCTTCGGAAATGAAGCAGCAACCGAGCACCAACGCGGCCTTGCCGGCTTCGCGCTCGCTCTGGGCGAACTTGCGACGGGCGAGGATGCTGGCGATGCCCATGCCGATCGGCGGGACCATGCCAGCGGCCATGGTGGCGGCCATCGGTGCATAGCTCTGCGAGGCGAGCAGGCCGACGGAGAAGGCATAGGCCGCCTTGTTCACCGGCCCGCCGAGGTCGACGCACATCATGGTGCCGAGCAGCAGCCCGAGCAGAACGGCATTGGACGTGCCCATGGTGTCGAGAAATTCGGTGAGCCCGGCGAGCAACTTCGCCACCGGCGTACCCACCACATAGATCATCACCAGGCCGGTGATCAGGCTGGCCAGCAGAGGAATGATCAGGATCGGCTTGAGCGACTCGACGCTCGGGGGCAGCGGAACCCAGCGGCTGACCGCCTTGGCTGCGTAGCCCGCGACGAAGCCGGCGATGATCCCCCCGATAAAGCCCGCGCCCAGCGTGCCGGCCAACAGTCCGCCGATCATGCCTGGCGCGAGGCCCGGACGATCGGCGATGGAATACGCGATGTAGCCGGCCAGCAAGGGCACCATTAGCTGGAAGGCCGTCTCGCCGCCAATTTTCATCAAAGCGGCGGCCAAGGTGCCCTCTTCCTTGAACGCCTCGATGCCGAAGACGAAGGACAGCGCGATCAGCAAGCCGCCGGCCACCACCATCGGCAGCATGTAGGAAACGCCCGTGAGCAGATGCTTGTAGACGCCGGTTTTTTCGCCCTTCTGCTCGCCTCCACCGGCACTGACCGCGGCGCCACCACTAAGCACCGTGGCTTCCTCCAGCGCGCGGTCCAGCGTCGCGTCGGGTTGTTTCAGCGCAACGCCCGTGCCGCAGCGAAACACTCGCTTGCCGGCGAAGCGGGCGACATCCACCTCGATATCGGCGGCGAGCAGCACCACATCGGCCTCTTCAATGGCCTTCGCGTCGAGCACGTTGCGTGCGCCCACCGAACCGCGAGTTTCCACCTGCAGGTCATAACCCTTGCGGGTCGCCGCCTGCTGCAGGGCTTCGGCAGCCATGAATGTGTGTGCCACGCCGGTCGGGCACGCGGTGATGGCCACCAGCTTGGGTTTGCCTTTCGTAGGGGCGTCCGCCGCTTCATCTTGTTGCAGTTCGCTGGCCGTCTCGGCGGCGCTGCGCAGGAAGCCTTCGGGATCGAGCAGCGCTTCGGACGGGGCCGATTGGGCCACGCGCTTGCCGATGAAGCGTTGCAGCGATAACGGCCCGGTCTTGACCACCACGACCAGGTCGGCATTGGCAATCTGCGCGGGCGTCAGGGGCGAGCCGATGGCCTTGGGATCATGGACTTCCACAGCGGTCGACCAGCCCAGACGATGAGCGGCCGCTTCGAGCAAGCGTGACGTGAGCACACTGGTGACCATTCCGTTGGGGCAGGCCGTGACGATGAGAAGATTCATTCCTTTCACCTCTTATTGGAGTTATTGGCTCAGCGGCTGAAGGCGAACGGCGGCTTCCAGCTCGGCGAGCTGCGCCGTGTCGGTGATGCCAAAGCCGACCTGCCCAACTGCCTGCGCGGCGATGGCCGTAGCGTGGGTAAGGGTGCGTTCGGCGGGCCAGTTTTCCAGCAAGCCATGGATCATGCCGGCCAGCAGCGAGTCGCCCGCGCCGACGGTGCTGACCACCTGCACCTTGGGCGGATGTGCGTGCCAGCTGGCACTGGGTGCAAACCAGCTCACGCCCTCGGCGCCCTGTGAGATGACCACGTGCTCGACGCCCTCGACCTGCAATCGCCAGGCTTCACGGGCGAGCGCCGGCGCATCGGCGGCTTGCATCCCGCGGGCCTCGGCCAACTCCTCTTCATTGGGCTTGATCAGCCAAGGCGCGGTGGCCAAGCCGGCGCGCAGGGCTGCGCCACTGGTATCCAGCGCCACCCGTGCGCTCAGTTGCTTCAGTGCTTGCAACAGCTCGACGAACCATTCCACCTGAACACCGCGCGGCAGGCTACCGGCAACCACCACCAGATCATGCATTGGCGCGAGGCGCTTTAGCCTGGCTAGCAACTCGACGCGCTCCGTCTCGGCGATCATCAACCCCGGACCATTGATGTCAGTGACTTGCCCGCCGGCTTCGGCCAGTTTGATGTTGCTGCGGGTTTCACCCGCCACCCGAACAAACTCATCGGCAAACCCGCGCGCCTTGAACAACTGCTCGAACGCCTGCGGATTGTCCGCGCCGAGAAAGCCGGTCACCGTCAGCTGGTGACCCAGATCGGCCAGCACCTGCGCCACATTGAGGCCCTTGCCGGCGGCATGCACCTGCACGCCTTCGCTGCGATTGACCTCGCCCAGGCGCAGCGACGGCAGCTGTACAGTCAAATCCAGCGCTGGATTAAGGGTAACCGTCAGGACGCGCGCCATCAGCAATGCTCTCCGACGAAAGCCCGTACTTCATGTGCGCCCGCTAACAGCAGCGCTTGCTGGGCCAATTGCTGGCAAGCGGCGAACTCCAGCTCCCGCACCCGCGCCTTGACCAGCGCGATGCTGCGGGCAGATACGCTCAGCTCGTCGACACCGAGGCCCACCAGCATCGGCACTGCCAGCGCATCGGCCGCCAATTCGCCGCATACCCCGACCCACTTGCCATGCGCGTGCGCGGCTTTGACCGTCATGTCGATCAGCCGCAGCACCGCCGGATGCAAGCCATCGGCCTGACCGGAAAGGGTCGGATGACCGCGGTCGATGGCCAGTGTGTACTGCGTGAGATCGTTGGTACCAATGCTGAAGAAGTCGACTTCTTGAGCCAACACGGGTGCGATCAGCGCCGCCGAGGGAATCTCGATCATGATGCCTACCTGCAGATCGGCCACCGGCAGTTCCACCCGCAGGCGATCAACCATGGCTTTGGCGGTGCGCCACTCATCGATGTTGCCGACCATGGGGAACATGATCCGCAACGGGCGACCGTCGGCGGAGGCCAGCAGCGCGCGCAGCTGGGTTTCGAGAATGTCTGGACGTTGCAGGCTCAGGCGAATGCCGCGTACACCGAGGAAAGGGTTTTCTTCGGCTGGCATCGGCCAGTACGGCAGTGGCTTGTCGCCACCGACGTCCAGCGTACGCACCACCAGGGGCCGCCCTTCGAGGGCTTCCAGCACGCGGCGGTACTCGGCTTCCTGGGTCGCTTGGTCCGGCGCCTGGGAGTGGTTCATGAACACTAGCTCGGTGCGCAGCAGGCCGATGCCTTCGGCCCCGAGGGTAACGGCTTCGGCAGTCTCGCCGGCCGCGCCAATGTTGGCGGCGATCTCTATCGGATGACCGTCGCGAGTGATCGCCGAGTCCATTCGTCTCTCGTTCGCCACACGCTTGCGTTCCTCGCGCTCGGCGCGCTCGCTTCTGGCTTCTTCCAGTTGCGCATCGCTCGGCGCGACCAGCAGTTCGCCGCGCTCGCCGTCGAGCAGCAATAGCGTGTTCGGCGCCAACCCCAGCACGCCGGGCCCGGCGCCGACGATGGCCGGAATGCCCAGCGCACGGGCGATGATCGCGCTGTGCGAGGTCGCGCCACCGCCAGCGGTGAGGATGCCGGCGACGCGCTGGCAGTTGAGCGTGGCAACGTCCGACGGAGCCACTTCATCCATCACCAGAATGTAGGGCTCATCCGGCGCCTGCTCTGCCTCGATACCCGTCAGGCAGGCCAGTACGCGGCGGCCGACGTCACGCAGATCCGCTGCGCGCTCGGCCAGCAGTTTGTCGTGCAGCGATTCCTGTTGCTGCGCAGCGTTTTCGATTTCTTCCACCCACGCGGCTTCGGCGCTCAGGCCTTTTTGCAGGCGTACCTGTACGTCCTCGCGCAGTGCCGGATCGCGCAGCATGGCCTGATGGGTAGTGAAGATGTCGCGAATGCTGGCGACCTGGCTTTCCTCGATCAGCACGCCAATTTCGCTGAACACGGTATCCAGCGCTGCATCCAGGCGCTGCAGCTCCACGATTGGAGAGTCGCCGTGCTTGGGGTAATCAATCACCTGTGGCTTGCGCACCAGCACCGGGCCGATGGCGATGCCGGGCGAGGCGGCAATGGCCATCACCCGCTCGCCGACACGCAAAGCCGCGTGCTCGACGGTCTTTTGATCCGGTTGCGCGGCAAGCGACGCGCCGGCGTTTTCCATCACCTGGCCCGGCGCGGGCAAGGGCTCGACCTCCTCGCCCAAGCCGTCTTCCACAGCGCGCACCAACACCGGCAGCGCATCGGCGGCAACCGAGGGCTCGGCGATGAATTCCAATACCTGACCGCGATGCGCGCCCATCGCCAAGAGTTTGCTGAGGCTCTTTACCGACACGCCGGCAGTCTCGCTACCGGCCACACGTACACGGATATCGCCGTCGAAGGCCTGGGCGATTTCGGTCAGCACCTTGGCGGGCCGCGCATGCATACCATGAGCATTGGCCAACGGCACCTGCACGCTCGGCCAGTCGGCCGGTACGTCGCCGCCGAGCGCTTCGAGCACCACGCGACTGGAGGTCGCCTGGCTCAGTTCCTGCCCGCGGCCTTCGATCAGCAGATTGCACAAGCGCTCGAGCATCGCCCGATGCGCCTCACCCAGGCTGGCGAGCACGAACAGGCCATTAAGCGGCTGCCCCTGGTGTACCAACGAATTGATGGGCGTGACGAAGGCCAGCCCGGGGCGCTGCACCGACTGTTCACTGCTTAGCCACCACAAACCGTCGCCCAACGGCAGCGCCTGGTTCAGCGCCAACCCGGCATTGAAGCCGGGCTCCACGCACAGGGCGCGCTTGAGCAGCTTGACGCCCTGCCAGGCCAGTTCGTCGAAATCATCTGCGGTAGCACCGAGGGCGACCAACTGGCCGTCCAGCGCCAACTCCTGCGGCGCGCCCTGCAGCAGATCGATGATCGCCTCGGGGCTATCCACTTTTTGCAGCGCCTCGCTGAGGTCGCCTTCGCCAAGCGCTCGGGTCAACAACTGCAGCAACCGCAGATGCTCATCCGAACGCGCGGCGATGCCGATGGCCAGATACACCCGCTGGCCATTGCCCCAGTCCACGCCACCTGGAAAGTGCAGCAGGCGCACGCCGGTGGTGAAGACCTGATCGCGGGTCTCAGGCGTGCCGTGCGGGATCGCGATGCCCTGGCCAAGAAAGGTCGAGCCCTGCGCTTCGCGCGCGCGCAGCCCGTCGAGGTAACCGGGCGCCACCAGCCCGTCCGCCACCAGCACTTCGGCCAGCAAGGCCAGCGCGGCAGGCTTGTCGGCGGCCGTCTGATGCATGTGGATATGCTGGGCATTCAACTCAAGCATGGAGAACTCCTGTGCGGGCTCACGATTGTTTCTTTACCGGCCGGTCCGGCAGGGACGCTGACATGGCCCGAATCCTGGGCTGGCGCTTATGACCGAATAGTTGCTGAAACGTTTCAGCCAAGGCTGGCACATTACGCAATATTGGGTAACTCTAGAAGCCCAAGTTCATACCACCCGTCCTTCGCCCAGGATCATCGAGTTGAAACTGACCGACATCGCCCGCCTCGCCAACGTCTCGGTGACCACCGCCAGCTACGTCCTCAACGGCAAGGCCGTACAGCGGCGGATAAGCCAGGCCACGGTGGATCGGGTGATGGCAGTGGCTGAGCAACAAGGATTCCAGCTCGATCAGCAGGCCGCCGGTTTGCGGCGCGGGCAGTCGCGCACCCTGGGCTTCATCGTTCCCGACCTGGAAAACCCCAGCTATGCGCGCCTGGCCAAACTGCTCGAACAGCGCGCCCGCCAGCTTGGTTATCAGCTGCTGATCGCCAGCTCCGATGACGAGCCGGACGCCGAGCGCCAAGTCATCCAAGTGCTGCGCTCGCGCCGCTGCGATGCGCTGATCGTTGCCAGCTGCCTGCCGGCGGATGACGCCAGCTATCGCAAGATTCAGGCGAGCGGCACACCGGTGATCGCCCTCGACCGAGCGCTGGATGCCGAGCACTTCTGCTCCGTGGTCAGCGACGACCGTGAGGCCGCGGCGCAGCTCACGCGCTCGCTAAACATTCCAGCCGATGCGCATATCGCGCTGATCAGCGCACGGCCCGGATTGCGCATCAGCCAGCAACGCGAGCAAGGCTTTCGCCAGGCGCTGGAAAGCCACGCGGGTCAGGTCAACGTGATGCAGGCCGAGCAGTTCAGCCGCGCCTGCGGTCGTGAGCAGATGCTGGCGCTGCTTGATCAAGGTCCGTTGCCCGACGCGCTGATCACCACCGCCTATGTTCTGCTCGAAGGCGTCTTCGATGCACTGAGCGAATGCGGTCTGCTATGGCCTACGCAGCTGCGGCTAGCCACCTTCGGTGACGCGCAGCTGCTGGATTTCCTGCCGATACCGGTCAACGCCATATCCCAGCAACATGAGCAGATCGCAGAACTGGCGCTGGATCAGGCGATTCGCGCCATCGAGCAGAACGACTATCGCCCCGGCGTGCTCGCCGTGGAGCGCGTGCTGCGAGTACGGCGCAGCGCGGTAACTGCATAGCCCTTGCGGGGAACGTCGCACTGGCCGAAGCTAGCGGCCTTCCAACGAGCCGCCCTCTGATGAACATCGAACAGATCACCCAACGCCTGCACGCGATCCGCGACCGCAACGACTGGCAACGCTTTCATAGCCCGAAAAACCTGGTCATGGCCGCCAGCGTGGAAATGTCCGAGCTGGTAGAAATCTTCCAGTGGCTAACCGAAGACGAGTCGCGCCAGCTGCCGGCCGACAAGCTGGAACACGCAGGCCAGGAAGTCGGCGACATCCTTATGTACCTGCTGCTGATGTGCAGCGAGCTGGGCATCGACATAGAGCAAGCGCTGCTAGCCAAGCTGGCGGATAACGAGCGGCGGTTCGCCCAATGAGCGACCGCCATTTCGACGAGCTGGCGACGCGCTTCGCCGAGAAGATCTACGGCGGCGCCAAGGGTGCGATCCGCCTCGCAGTGCTGCAGGCGGACCTCGCCGAAGTGCTGCCGCAACGCCCGCTGCGCGTGCTCGATATTGGCGCCGGCCTCGGCCATATGAGCCTCTGGCTCGCGCAGCAAGGCCATCAGGTGACCCTAGCCGAGCCTGCCGAACCGATGCTCGAAGGTGCTCGCGAGCGTTTTGCCGAAGCGGGCCAGAACGCCACCTTTATTCAGGCACCCTGGCAGGACGTAGAAAACCATGTCGAGGGCCGTTTCGATCTGGTTATCTGCCACGCGGTGCTGGAATGGCTGGCCGAACCGCAGGCGATCCTGCCGGTGCTGCATCGCCTGGCCGCCGCCGATGGCTGGCTGTCGCTGGCCTTCTACAACCGCGACGCGCTGATCTACCGCAACCTGCTCAAAGGGCATTTCAAAAAGCTGCGCAGCCAGAGCTTTGCCGGCGAGCGCCAGAGCCTGACGCCGCAACAGCCGCTCGACCCACGTGAACTGGCCACGCAACTCGCACCGCACTGGCAGGTCGAATCAACCAGTGGCGTGCGTGTATTTCATGATTACATGCCCGCCGATTTTCAGGCCCGCACCGAGCCTGCCGACCTGATCGAGATGGAACTGGCGTACCGCCGCCACCCTACTTTCGCAGGCCTCGGGCGTTACCTGCACTGGTTGTGTCGGCCCCGCTGAATGCCGGCCGGGAGGTACCGATGTCGATCCGCACTGCTTTGCCACTGCTCTGTTCCCTGCTCGGTCTAAGTCTTGCGGCCTGCCAGAGCAGCAATCCCTACACCAGCGAATCCGCTCCGATTCCCCCGGCGCCGCCCGTCGAGCAGATCCAGTCGCCGATCTATCCGGCCGCGCCGCGAGACTTTTCCAGCTACCAGAGCTGGAGCTGGCGCACCCCACCGGCCGGGACGGCCTCGCTTGCCGGCCAAGAGTTACAGGAGATGGTGGCTGGTGCTCTGGATCAGCGCGGCCTGCGCCCGGCGCCGAACAACAGTCAGGGCGATGTGCAGATCAGTGCCAGCGCCCAGATGGAAACGCGGGTGCGACAAACCTACGATGATTACGGGCCCCGCGTCGGTGTGGGTCGCTATGGTGGCGGCTATGGATACGGCAGCGGCTACGGCATCGGAACGAGCGCGCCCATCGTGCGCAACTATGAAGAAGAGGTGGTATCGGTGCGCATCGAGATGTTCGACGCGAGCTCCGGCCAATCCGTCTGGAGCAACCGTGCCGAAGCCCGTAGCGGAGGCGATCAAGGCGAGCGCAAGGATGCGGCACGTGACGCCGTGAACCGCGCGCTTGCCGACTACCCGCCGCGCTGAATTTGCGCCGGTCCCTATTGCGAGGAGAACCGAGATGATCCGTTCATTACTGATGCTTCCCCTGCTCCTGCTGTTGGCCGCCTGCCAGAGCACCCAGGTACAGCGCGATTTCGACCCGCAGCGCGACTTCTCCGCCTATCGGACCTGGAGCTGGCAGGAACCGGCGCTGCAATACCGCCCGGATGATCCGCGCATCAAGAGCGACCTCACCGAACAGCGCATTCGCAGCGCGGTCAGCGAGCAGCTCGACCAACGTGGCCTGCGCCAGGCCCAGGGCGCCAACCCCGCAGATGTGCTGATCCAGGCCTGGTTCATCGTCGACGAGCGCTCCCAGCAATACACCTCCGCATCGATGGGCGCCTGGGGTAGCCCCTGGCACGGCTTTTGGGGTGGTCCGATGTACACCGATACCCGCACCATTCATTACCAGGTCGGCACGCTGCAGATCGATTTTTACGACGCCGATGACGGCAAGCTGATCTGGCGCGGCAGCGCCGAGCAAGTTCTGCGCGATAATCCCGGCAGCCCGCAGGAACGCGCCGGGATGTTTCGCGAGACAGTCACGAAAGTCCTGTCCCAATACCCGCCGCACTGAGTGCCTGATGCCACAACCCTCGCCGAATCGGCGGGGCTGAACTCGTTTTGTCTATTAATGGAGAGGTTCGAATGCCGGTCGTTGCCTGGTGGCTTTTTGTTTTGCCGTTTATCGCCGGGGCATTCTTGCCGCTGCAGGCAGGCATCAACGGACAAGTCGCCAAACACCTGAACAGCGTCATGGGCGCGGCGCTGCTGTCTTTTGCAATCGGCACCGTAGCGCTGATCTGCGTCGTTCTGATCCAGCGAGACGTGCCTTCGCTTCAAGCGCTGAAAAGCCTCAACTGGTGGCATTGGACCACCGGCTTGATGGGCTGCGTATTGATCGCCACGGCGGCTTTCGCCGGCCCGCGCATCGGCGCGCTGCTGCTCATGGCGCTGATACTGGCCGGGCAGCTGAGCATGGCGCTGCTGCTCGATCACTTCGGTTGGGCGGGATTCCGGCAATCCTCGATCAGCATCGGGAAGATTGCCGGCCTGCTGCTGATCGTCGCTGGCGTCTGGATGATCCGCCGCGGCTGACGCGACGGACCGCCGCTACTGGCGCTCGAAGGCGTAGAACAGGTTGGGTTCGCTGACGAGATACAGCTCGCCCTTGTTATCGAAGGTCATACCCTCGGCCTGGGGCACGCTGTCTTTCAGCCCGGCAAAACCACTCCACAGCGAGCGATAGCTGACCAGCTCACCGTCGCTGTCGAGCTCCAGCATCATCTTCGCCTCGTCGCTGAGCAGCACCAGATGCCCGGTGCGCTCGTCGAAGTGCACCGAGGACAGGTCGCTGGCCATGTCCTTGTCTGCTATCCATTCTTTGCGGTCGATGATGCTCAGGTTCAACTGACCGTGCAGGCTGCTCTTGATGCCCTGGATTTCGTAGAGCTCGCGCGGCGAATGCTCCTTGACCACGAACAGCCGGTCACCGGCGCGATCATATCCAAGCCCTTCGAAACCGGTATTGTCGCCCGAGCCCAGCCCCAACGAGATCGACGCATAGTCCGCGCGCTGCAGCGCGCCGGGGCGCTCGGGCACCGGCAGGATCACCAGCGTCTGGCTGCGCTCTTCGGCAACCGCCAGCAGATTATCGCCCAGGTAGGTGATGCCCTCGACGTCGGTGAAACCCTTCAACGGATAGCGCGCAAGGAAGTTGCCATCGCGGTCCAGCGCGACCAGTTCCTCGGGGTTGTTGACCACCGCCCAGAGGTGATTGCGGCGCTCATCGAAGGTCAGTCCGGAGAGGTTGTCGTCGACCGAGGCTACCGACAGCGCATCGACACGCACCTTGTATTCAGGCAACCACAGGCTACGCGCTTCCCAGCTGTTCTCGTGCCAGGCCGACTTCAAGCCGTAGTAGAGCCGCTCATCCAGGTGAAAGGCCGTGGCGCAATAGAGCGAAGCGGCTGCCAGCATGCCTAGCGCCCAGACCCGAGGGCGCGCGCCCGGCAGCCACTGCGGTCGTACATTCGTAATGATCGGCATGTGATTTCTCGTCGGAGCAACGGCGAACAGCCTGCTCGGGAAAGATTGCAATTACGTGACACGCGCTAACAGGCAGCGGATCAACCCGGTACTGACCCATCAGCGAGCGGTGGGTTCAATCAGCCGCTGGGAACTGCCAGGCGGATTGATAGCCCAATGCCCCATGGAACGGCTGCGCTTGCAGCCGTAGATCGTACGGCAGGAGAGCAACATGCGGGTGGAAAGCTTTTTCGAATGGTTGGGACAGGCACTCGGCACGGTGATTCGCTACATCGTCGATGCACTCAGCGGGATCTTCTACCTGTTCGCCGAGGCCGGGGCCAACTTCCTCGAGGGGCTTTCGAGAACGCTGGGCATGGACCGCTCGATAATCAGCCTGATTGCGCTGGCCATCGGCCTATTGCTACTCGTCGGGGCATTCCGAGCCTTCTTCCGACGCTCGTTCATCGCCGGTGTGATTTACCTGTTTCTGGGCCTCTGGTTGTTGAGCTGGCTGATTCATTGATGGAGTAGACGCTGGAAGCTGGGAGACAAAAAAACCAGGACGCTGCTTTCATCGTCAAGCTTCTAGCGTGCCTTTCGACCCTTCATCATTTCGCCGGCAGCCCGTTCGCTGGCCGCCTTCGTCGTGCCGACGTATCATTTCGGGCTGTTCTGGAGCCCTTCATGTTGTTGACCGCCTGGCAGCACGCGCCCACCCACAAACGGGTATGGGCGCTGGCTGCGCCGATGATTCTGTCCAATATTTCCGTGCCACTGGTGGCGCTGGTCGACAGCGCCGTGATCGGCCATCTGCCGCACGCGCATCAGCTTGCTTCGGTGGCGGTGGGCGGCAGTCTGTACACCCTGCTGGTGTGGGTGATGGGCTTTCTTCGCATGGGCACCACCGGTTTCGCCGCGCAGGCCGCCGGGCGTAAAGACGGCGGCGCGCTGCGCCAGATCCTCCTGCAGGGTTTGTTACTGGCGCTGGGCTTCGCGCTGCTATTGAGCGTGGTCGCCTTGCCGCTCAAAGGCTTCGCCCTGCAACTGATGCAACCCTCGGCCGAGCTCGACGCGCTCACCCAGCAGTATTTCTACACGCGGCTGTTCGGCTTGCCCGCCGCACTGGCGAGCCTGGCACTGATCGGCTGGTTCCTCGGCGCACAGAATGCCCGCGCGCCCTTGGCGATCCTGCTGACCACCAACCTCGTCAACGTCGCGCTGGACCTGTGGTTCGTCCTCGGCCTCGGCTGGGGCGTGGCCGGCGCGGCACGCGCCTCGGTGATCGCCGAATGGTGCGGCGTGCTGGTCGGCCTGGCGCTGACGCGCGGCGCCTTGCTGCGCCATCCGGGACAGCTGGACGGCAGCATCCTGCGCCGTTGGGCCAGCTGGCGGCCACTGATGTCGGTCAACCGCGACATCTTCGTGCGCTCGCTGGCGCTTCAGCTCGTATTCTTTCTGGTCACCGTGCAAGGGACGCGGCTGGGCGACGCCACAGTGGCGGCCAATGCGCTGTTACTCAACGGCTTGATGCTCACCGCCCATGCGCTCGATGGTCTGGCGCACGCGGTCGAAGCACTCAGCGGCCACGCTATCGGCGCTCGGGACCGCACCGAGCTGCGCCGCATCCTGACCGTGGCCGGGGGATGGTCGCTGCTCGCCAGCCTCGTCTTCGGCCTGTTCTTCCTACTCGGCGGCGAGCTGTTCGTCGGCTTTCAGACCGACATCCCCGCCGTCCGCGAAACGGCGCTCGTCTACCTGCCCTACCTCGCCGCGCTGCCGCTGGTGGCCGTCTGGAGTTATCTGCTGGATGGCCTGTTCATCGGCGCGACCCGCGCGCGGGAAATGCGCAATGCGATGCTGTTCGCCGTGGCGATTTCATTACCATTGGGCTTGCTGTTGCGCGGCATGGGCAATCATGGATTGTGGTTGGCCTTTCTCGCCTTCATGCTGGTGCGTGGCATTTGCCTGGGCAGCATCGCCCGACGCCTGCAACGTCAACAACAATGGTTCACCTCGATCCACATGGCGCCTGCTGCACCCGAAACCCCCACAGCAAACACAACCAAAGGACGCTGAAAATGGCCTACGCCGTCGCCGCTTACCTGCACTTCGTGGCGATCTTCCTGCTGTTTGCCCTGCTGGTACTCGAACACCAGCTGCTTCGCCTGCCGCTGAACTTCAAGCGCGCGCGCAGCCTGTTCCGCGTCGACTTGGCGTTCGGCATCGTCGCCGGCGTGGTACTGATCACCGGCGCCGCGCGTGCCATGCATTACGGCAAGGGCCTGGATTACTACCTCAACAACAGCTTCTTTCACGCCAAGATCGGGCTGTTCGTGGTGGTCGCGCTGTTGTCGATCTACCCCACCGTGACCTTTCTCAAGTGGCGCCCCGCGCTGAAGGCCGGACAGATCCCATCGATCAGCCCAACCAAGGCACGCTGGGTCAAGCTGGTCATCCGCGTCGAGTTGCTCGCCCTGTTGCTCATTCCGCTGCTGGCGTCGCTGATGGCGAGGGGATTCGGGGTCAAGCCGATCTGATTGGCTCCCTCTGCGAAACGTTTGCGTGACGCTTCAGCGCTAACAAGCGGCATGAACGCTGAAATGTGTATCCTGCCGGCTGATGGTTCAGGTCGACCTAAAGAAAAATGAGCCGCACATGATCGAAGGGCATCCACAACAGCCGAAGCGCCGCGCCGAAATCCTGGTGGCGAGGTTGTCTCAGTACATCCGCGACGGGGTCCTGAAACGCGGCGAAAAACTTCCGCCGGAAGTCGAAATCGCCAGCAATGAAGGGTTCAGCCGCAGCGTCGTTCGTGAGGCCATCCTGCGGCTGCAGGCAGCGGGCCTTGTGGAAACGCGCCGCAGCGTAGGCACCTTCATCATCGACATGCCGCCACCCCAGGAACTGCGCCTCGGCCCGGAGAGCATCACCACGCTGGAAGAAGTGCTGCATCTGCTCGAGCTACGCATCAGCCTCGAAGTCGACACAGCCGCCATGGCCGCGCGCAATCGCACCGATGGCGAACTGGCGGACATCCAGCAAGCGCTGCAGGCGATGAAGGAGCCGGACCCCAGGAAACCCGGCATCGCCATTCACGCGGACTTCCAATTCCACCTGCGCATCGCCAGGGCGTCCGGCAACCGCTACATGTTCGACATCATGAAGCACCTGGGTACCAAACTGATCCCGCGCACGCAGATGAACTCCGCCTATGTCTCGAACGAAGACCGCCTGACCTATCTCGAGCAGGTCCACCACGAGCATGACAGCATCTTCGGCGCGATTGCCATGCAAAGCCCTGAATCGGCCCGCGCAGCCATGTATCTGCATCTGAACAACAGCCGCGAGCGGTTGCGTCGGGCGCACATGGCGAAGCTATCGCTCTACCACACCGAGTAAACGCACCGATCGCTAATCGGGCCGCGCGCCCTCGTCGTTTCCCGCCAATCGGCGCAGCGCCAGCCCAGCCGCGCCCACCGTCAGGGCAATCGCGGCGTGCAACCAAAGCCCTTGCGAGTCTTCCGCCAGCCATAACAAGGGCAGCAGCAAAATGCACAACCCGAACAACAACGCGCCGAGTTGCCGGGCCTGCAAGGGATCGGCGCAGGCCATCTCGGCTGGCTGCAGCGATAGACACATGTTGCTGAACATCGCCCGCAACTGCCGCATTCGTCCAGGATTGCGTCGGGGCCGATAGAACACCCGGGTGCAAAAGAAGTAGCCGCTGGTGAGGGTCAGATGCGCCAGCACGGTCGCGGCGAACTTGAGATCGCCCGCCTCGCGCGGACTAAGCACCTCGCCACCTAGCCATTCCGGCAGCGTCACCGGGTTGAAACCCAGATACATGCTCGCCGATACCAGGCCGCCCACCGCCACCGTGCTCCAGCCGGCCCAGTCCGGCGTGCGGCGTACCAGCACCGCAAGCATCGCGGGAATGGACATCGGCAGCAGCAACATCGAGCTGATCATCAGAACGAGGTCGAAAAAATCGAACTCGGTCTGCTGCGCCATCCACAATGCCACCAGGGTCGCCAGGAAACCATTTAGCAGCGTGAACAGGCGCCCGACCTTCATCAGCTGCGGCTCGGTGTGACCGGGACGCTGGTACACGTTGCGTATGAAGATGCCGGCGTTGCGATTGAGCGCGGCACTCATCGGCGCAATCGTCGCGGCCAGCATCGCGGCAAGCGTCAACCCGAGGGTTCCCGCCGGCATCGCCCGCTCCACGAAGTAAAGATAAGCCGCGTTGGTGGCCTGTTCGCCAAGCTGAGGATATTGGACGGCCAGATCCACATGCCAAGCCGCGGCGACCCAGGGCGGGATGAACCACAACACCGGGCCGATGACGAACAGCACCCCGGCCAGCAGCGCCGCTCTTTGCGCCTCGCATTCATTACGCGTGACGAGGAAGCGATAACAGGTGATGGCGTTGTTGGTCGAGACGGTCTGCTGCATGAGAATCACCGCCATCCAGAACCCAAGGATGCCGACCATGCTCATGTCCCGGCCCAGCCAGAAATTCACCGGAAAGTCGCTGATTATTTCGGCCGGGCCTCCACTGGCGTAGAGCGCATAGCTGCCGGTGACCAGCGTGATGGCCAGTATCAGCACCAATTGGAGCACGTTCGTGGCACTGACCGTCCAGGCCCCGCCGCTGGCCGCGATGAAGGTGATCACCACGCCCGTACCCAGCAGGACCGGCACCATGTCGAAACCGGTCATGGCGGAGATGATGTAGGCCAGACCATTGAGCCAGATTGCCGCGGTCAAGGTGGAGAGTGGCAACTGCAGCCAGGTGAACAGGCGCTCCGTCGGCCTGCCGAAGCGCTGCGCAATGACCTGCATCGAGGTTTCGACCCGCAGCTTGCGATAACGCGCAGCGAAGAATCGACTCGCGATGAAGAAACCAAGGGCATTGCCCCAGAACAGCATCAACACCGCGAAGCCGTCGGTGTAAGCCTTGCCGGCGGCTCCGGTAAAGGTCCAGGCGCTGAACTGGGTCATGAATGCCGTGGCGCCGGCCATCCACCACGGCATGGAGCCTCCGCCGTTGATGAACTGACTGCTGTCGCTGGCCATGCGACGAAACCACTGGGCCGCGCCGATGATGAACAGCACATATACCGCCAGTACCGCCTGGTCCAATGAAGTCATCGCCAGCTCTTCGCCACGTCACAACGAATAAAAAAACCAACACCGGCAAACGAGGCCGATGTTGGTCAACGCAAAGCTTAGGAAGGCCGCTCAGCCAGTGGCGTCGGCACTATCCGTTCGACCGGCTCGACTTCGGCGCTACGCTTGAGCAGGTAGCCGACCAGCAGGATGGACAAGGCACAACCGGCGAACATCAGCCGTCCCCACAATGGGTTCGGTAACAGCACCATCAGCATCAGGCCGGCCCCCATCATCAGGCTGATCTGCCCCAGCTTGCTGCGCTGCAGGCGGTCGTAGATGTCTTGCTCGTTATCAGCGATCACCGGCGTTTCGACATCGCGGAAGAAGTGGGCGGTACGCTCGCCCTCTTCGTCAGCGGCAGTTTCCGGCTTGTAGAACAGGCTGGTGGCGCAGAAGAAGCCGCCGGTGAATATCAGGTGCGCCGCGACGGTGATGGTGGTGGTCAGCTCGGACAATTCGCGACCGGTCAGGCTGACACCGAATATGTCGGCAAACCATTGCGCGGTGAATACAGTCATCACCAGCCAGGACACCAGCATGCCGAAGCAAACCGTGGCCCACGCCGCCCACTTGGGCGTGCGGCGGATGAACATGCCAAAGAACAGCGGCACCAGGATCGGCGATTGCAACAGCGTCGCGACACGCATCATCAGCTCGAACAGGCTGAGCCCCTTGAGTTGGGCGAACATCTGAGCGATCAGAATCACCAACACGCCGTTTACGATAGTCGCGACCTGACTGATGCGCAGCAGCTTGCCTTCGCTCAGCGGGTTGTTGCGGGCGACGACCGGCACCCAGAAGCTGCGAACGAAGATCCCCGCGTTACGGCACAGCGCCGAATCCATCGACGACATCGTCGCCGCGAACAAACCTGCCACCAGCAAACCGATGGTGCCGATCGGCATCAGGCGTTCGGCAAAGACCAGATACACCGCGTCACTGGCCTTGTTGCCGAGTTCGGCGTGCGCACTGAGGGCATCCGGATAAAGCACGGCGGTGGCCCAGGGCGGAATGAACCAGATCAGCGTGCCGCACACCATCAACACCAGGGCGAACAATGCGGCTTTGCGCGCATTGGCCGAGTCCTTCGCGTTCAGGAAACGATAGGAGTCCTGCATGTTGTTGATACTTTGCAGCTGCTTGACCAAAAAGAAGATGAACGAGCCAACCAGTAGCAGTCCGTAGTTCATGTCCGGCCCCATGAAGAAGTCGGACGGGAACTTGCTGACGATTTCACCCGGCCCGCCAACGGCAACCAGCGCCACGATGGCGCAAGCCACCGAGATCACCGCCACCACCAGCGTCTGGACGAAGTCACTGGCAACCACGCCCCAAGCTCCGCTGAGCAGCGAGACCAGTAATACCGAGATGCCGGTAATCCAAATGGTAGTGGTCATGTCGTAGCCGAACACGGCGCCGACGAAAATTGCTAAACCATTGAGCCAGACACCGCCGTTGAGCACGCTCAGCGGAATGATCGCCCAAGTGAAGAATTGCTCGTTGCCGCTGCCAAAACGGCGTCGAATGCCTTCGGTGGGCGTGTCGACACGCATTTGCCGGAAGCGATGGCTGAACCACCAGTAGGAAAAAATGTAAGCGAAGATATTGCCGAGAAATACAAAGGTAACGGCAAATCCATCGTTGAACGCCTTACCGGCAGCGCCGGTGAAAGTCCAGGCGGAAAACTGCGTCATAAACGCCGTGGCACCGACCATCCACCACAACATACGGCCACCGCCGCGAAAGTAATCACTGGTCGACTGATTCGCCATTTTGCGGAAGGCAATACTGATCAAGATCATCAGTATGAAATAGCCGGCCACTACCAGAATATCTATGTTCATTACGCTCTCTCGTATTGGGAGGCATCGACGTTGTACCGGGCCATATCAACAGGACGACCGGCTCGGCAACTCGGCGCTGCGCATGTCTGTTGATGGCTAGTCGAACTTGTAATGCACACCCACGCGCAAGCGCAGTTGCCTTTCATCGTCAGTCGAATTGACCTTGACGTCACCGATTTCAAAGAACGGTTGCCAGTTCTTGTCCCAACGGTATTTGAAGGCGAAATTATTTTCGTAATCGTATTTCTCGTTATCGAAGCGGATATAGTCGGTTTTCATGTAGACGAAGTTGTATTCGTACGTCCAGTTGCCGCCCGGCATGTAGGTGAGCCAGCCATCGAACCGATTGATGTGCTGATTCTGTCGCGCCCTGTCCGGTATCGTTTCGTCGACTTTGTCGCGGTCCAGCTTGCGCGCCTCGTAGCGATAGCGACCGGCGAGATTGAACTGCTCGTTCAGACGGTGATCGACACGCAGGCCGCCGCTATATGTCATGGATTCTTCGACACTGTCCAGCCGTAAGAAAGGCGTCAGCGTCCATTTCGGCGAGAGTGCGTGGCGGTAGTCGATGACCAGTTCATGGCCACTACCGACCGTGTTGTCGAACGCCACATCCTGACGCGAACCCGCAGTTTTGTATTTGAGTTCGCCATGAAAACCGAGGCCGTTTTCAAGGCGCTTGCCGATCAGCAGGCGATCTGAATGCAGACGACTATCGTCCAGATACTGATGCCGGTAATTAATATAACCGTCGGCGAATGCGACACTGCCAAACGATGAAAGCACGGCAGTCGCCGCCATGGTCATGACACAGATTTTATTTTTCATGATTTTATTCTTATTAGTTGAGATTAAAAGTTCGCGAGAATGGATGTTCCAATCTCGGCGCCCTTAACCAACTCACCTTATTTTTGCAGTTACGCTTTTTTCAGGCGAAAGAAAACCATCACCGCGCAGAGCGAATTTCAAATACAGCAAAGGTTTATTGAGGGCGTTACAACGGAATCAAGCCGTTCAGCCTGACGATCCAGGCGGGGATCGCCCGCAATAATCATTGGAGCGCCATATGCATCCCGTGGTAACGGGCGTGCAGCTTGGTAGTGCTGGCCAGGCCGTCAGGCCCGGCAACAGCGGGGGATTACTGGAACGCTTCATGGGTCAGCCTTTTTGTATTTATTCAGACTTGAAGCTGGGTCTCTCGGGATTTCAGTGGCGACTCAGCGTATTGGTCTCGATGTAAGCGAAGTTGATGTCTTCACCCAATCCAGGCCTTTGGGGCAAATGCACGAACCCTTCATCGTCCATCGGATCGACGATGCTGTTGAGATAGGCTGGTACGTCGTCGTACTCCAAGAACGGATGCAGCAAACCGCGTTCGTACCACCCGCAGTTCTTGATTGCACCCACGACGGCAAGATTGGGCGCGCCGTTTCCGTGGATTTCGCAATCGAGACCGAAGGATTCCGCCAAGTGCGCCACCTTCATGACCGGCCCGATACCGCCAACCCCCGCCACACCCGCTCGCAGGATGTCGCAAGACTTTCCACTGACCCAACCGGCACGGCTGTGGTATTTGCCGCCCAGACTTTCAGGACCAAGCACCGGAATACTGAGGTTCGCCGCGAGCCAGGCGTAAGACTCGGCCGACTCCTCCATCATCGGCTCCTCGAACCACGCAAAGCCGAGCTTCTGGATTTCCTGGCCGATATAGAGCGCATCGGTCCGGCTGTACCAGTGGTAGCCATCGAGCATCAGCGCAATATCCGGCCCAACGGCTTCACGCACCGCAGCGCAAGCCCTGACGTCCATTTTGGGGTCGGGCGCAAAGGAAATAGGCGGCATCCAAGTGTGCAATTTGATGCCCTTGTATCCACGACTGACCAGCTTTTCGGCGAACTGACCGTATTCGTCCGGAGTGGACAAACCACCCGGCGTGTCGTCCCCACACATGGTCGAACCGTACGCCCTCACGTTGTCGCGATAGCCACCCAACAGTTTGTAGACCGGCACCTCGAATCTGCGCCCAGCCCAATCCCAGAGTGCCTGCTCGACCAGCGCCAGACTGCGATCGGTCAGTTGTCCGCCGCTTCCGCGCTGCCAATGCGCGAGATCCTGCCAGATACGCTCGCGGTCTAGGACGTTCTGTCCGACAAGTACCTTGCGCACGTAGCTTTCGATGATATGTGCACGAAGCAATTCCGGCGCACCGAAGGCGTAGCCTTCACAGCCATCTTCGGTAGCGATCCGCAGCAACGCCATGCGCGCCTGGACTTCTTCACCTGGGTGGGAGTGACCGGCGCTGTCGACGGCTCGGCGTGTGGGATGGGAAAACACTTCGACACTGACACGGGTGATTTTCATAGCAGCGAGACTGTCCTGGGCATTGTTCTTCTGGTTGCACGCTCTGTATGTCGTCGTACTAATGGAGAGTATTTTCCGCTAAAAATGGTCTGTCAACACAGAGGTATGATGACCTCCTTAGCCCGACGCAACCAACACGACAGAGCATCAGCGTGTAAATGCTTGTTTTTTAATACAAATATAGCGGATAGTAGAAGGAGCAGATGCGTCTCGACCGTTAGTCAGACAACTACGACGACCATCTCATCGTACAAACGGTCGATCACAGTGCATATCGAGACACCCACATAGAGGACGCAGCGCGGTCATCAGCTGGGCAGAAGAGATCATGGGCAGGATTCCGCCCCGTTCTCACCGGGGCGCTGCCCAGCCGAAGAGGCGGAAGGAGTAGTTATCAAAACTGAATGGCGATACCCCGGCACCAATACCGGGGCGCCCCGCTATCGCCAGATGTCGTTGTGGATTTTCGCTTTCAGCTCAGGGTAATCCTTGACCCTGAACGTCGGCACCACACCTTCCTTGATCTGCGCCATGTAGTCCTTGGTCAGTTTCACCACCGTGCCGGAGAGCAGCATGATCGCGATCAGGTTGATCGTCGCCATCAGCCCCATGGATGCGTCCGCGGCGTTGAACACCGTGGCCACGGCCTCATAGGCGCCCCAGACCACCATCGCCAACGCCGCCAGGCGTAGCAGCGTCAGGCCGAGCTTGTTGCCTGCGCCGAGGAAGATCAGCGCATTCTCCGCGTAGGAATAGTTGGCGACGATCGAGGTAAACGCGAAAAACAGAATGGCGATGGCAACGAAATAGCTCCCCGCCACCCCAATATGGCTTTCCATCGCCTGCTGCGTCAGCTGCGTCCCGGTCACGCCCGAACCCGGCTCCATCACACCCGACAGCAGAATCATCACGGCTGTCGCAGTGCAGATAACAATGGTGTCGATGAACACACCCATAGCTTGAACCAGCCCCTGCGACGACGGATGATGCGGAGCTGGCGTCGCAGTCGCCGCCACGTTGGGTGCCGAGCCCATACCCGCCTCGTTGGAAAACAACCCGCGCTTGATACCGTTGAGCATTGCGGCGGTGACCGAACCGGCAGCGCCGCCCGCTGCCTCCTCCAGGCCAAAGGCGCTACGGACGATAGTCATCAGCACCCCGGGTACCTCGCTGATATTGATCACCACCACGATCAGCGCCATGAGTACATAAAGCCCCGCCATTAACGGCACCACAAGCTCGGCGAAGCGCGCAATGGAACGTAGCCCGCCGAAGATCACCAACCCGGCGAGGATGGCGATGGCGACCCCTACAGCCAGCTTCGGAAAGCCGAACGCCCCCTCCATCGCATCGGCAATCGAGTTGGCCTGGACGGCATTGAACACCAGCCCGAACGAGATGATCAGCGCAACGGAGAACACACCGCCGGCCCAGGGCGCGTTTAAACCCTTGGCGATGTAAAACGCCGGCCCGCCTCGATATTGGCCGTGGCCATCGCGTACTTTGTAAAGCTGGGCGAGCGAACTCTCGGCATAGCCAGTCGCCATGCCGACCAGCGCCACCATCCACATCCAGAAGATCGCCCCGGCACCACCGAGATAGAGCGCCACCGCCACCCCCGCCAGGTTCCCGGTGCCGACCCGCGAAGCGAGGCTGGTACACAGCGCCTGAAACGGCGATATGCCTGAAGAGTCGCTTTGCCGCGCCCCTCTGATGGCGCGCACCATCTCACCGAAATGCACGAACTGCAGGAATCCCAGGCGGATGGTGAAGAACACCCCGACCGCGAGCAGACCGTAAATAAGGATGTAACCCCAAAAGATTGAGTTGAGAAAGTCGATGATCGCGGTCATGTAGGCGCCTTATCGTAAGGAGACGGATACGGTTAACTTTAGCCGCTGAGCCGGAGCGCACCAGCTAGAGCGGGCCCGCGATCGATAACCCGATGACGATACCCCGGCAGCCATACAGCGCGCGGCAAAGACGCAAGGTCGGAACCGGCTCGGTCAAAAGGGTTCAATCGAAACCGCCAGCTCTGTCGATCAAGGCTCTGGTTCGGCTCGCCCCTAACGCCGGCAGGCGTTATACGCACCTTGGCCCAGCAAAAGTCACTGAATCAGAACCGAACCCTCGGCGTTCGAGCCCTTCTAAGCAGGCATCGACTCAAGGAGGTTCTCATGACCAAGCTACTGCTCGCCGCCTGCGGCCTCGCACTTTGTGCACCCATCGCATTCGCCCAGACGCCGGAGCCGGAGATCATCGCTAACCTGAACGGCCTGAAGATCGACGTCAGCCCCATGGGCGTGCCCACGCAAGCGGAGGGCGTCGAAGGCGAACTGCTGGGTGTACGCGCCGTAAAAGTGTTCAACCATACCGGCGAGCAAGTGACCTGCGAGTTCCACGTACCGGACGACGCGCGCTCGGACACCTCGGCGCCACCGGTTTTCACCGTTTCGCCCAACAGCCAGGCCGTGGAGCGCGTTCCGGGCGAATATTCATTGGGCGAACCGTACGCCGAGATCACCTGTCGCTCCGCAGTGCGCAGTTCCGCCCAATAACCTCGCGCAAGCAGGCTCCAAGAAGCAACCGCCGTGGCACCCGACGACAAAACGGAAGCCATTGGCGGTGCGAACCGGTGTTGTCTGCTGGCTTCGACCGTGCGCGAGATCGGGGACGAGTTGGCCTTCGGCCCAGCGGGTCGGAGTGAACTATACGCTGGCGGTACGTTCCCCTTTTATACACAGTCAGAGCGAGCCCGGCGGGCCAACGCATCCGCACCGAGTCAGGCCAGGGTCGCCCAGCGAAGAGGAGTCCGCCGTGACCGCTACCACCCAGCGCACCTACCGAAGCAGGCCAAACCCGTTACACGCGACCTTGCTTGCCGGAACCGTCCCCCTCTTTCTCGGCGCCCTGCTGAGTGACATCGCCTACTTTCGCAGCTATCAGATCCAGTGGAGCAACTTCGCCTCTTGGCTGATTGCCGGGGGCCTGGTTTTCTGCGGCCTGGCGCTTCTGTTCGCACTGGTCAATCTGATACGAGCCCATCACAAGAAGGGTCGGCCACTGGTTTACTTCCTGTTACTGCTGGCGACCTGGGTGCTGGGCTTCATCAATGCCTTGGAGCACGCCAAGGACGCCTGGGCCGCCATGCCCATCGGCCTGGTTCTCTCTGTGATCGTCACCGTGCTGGCCTGCATTGCGACCTGGATCGGCCTAACCAACCTGCGCGCCGGAGGTGCACGATGAAACATCCGAACGCACTGACCGCGTTGTCGCTGGCCGTACTGCTCGCCGGTTGTGGCATTGGCGGCGAGGATACAGCCCAAGAGTACGGCGCCACCCCGAATCTGCCCGAACCCGAGCGGGGAATCTTGCCCAGCATGAAGATCGCCGAGCCCACGCCGTGGGGCGATCAGGTGCCGACGGTGCCGCAGAACTTCACCGTCACGGCCATCGCTACCGATCTGAAGATCCCGCGCCAGACTCTTGTGCTACCCAACGGCGACATACTCGTGGCCGAAGGCCGGGGCGGCAACGCGCCGAAGCTTAAGCCCAAGGATGTGATCGCCGGCTACATCAAGGCGCAGGGCAATACCTCGGTCGAAAGCGGTAATCGTCTGACCTTGCTACGCGATGCTGATGGCGACGGCACCTATGAGCTCCAGACCGTGTTCGCCGAAGATCTCAACGCGCCGTACGGGCTGGCGTTCCACGACGGTACGCTGTACGTGGCCAACCAGGACGCGCTAGTACGCTTCGATTATCAGGAAGGCCAGACCGAAGCCAGTGGTCCGCCAACCAAGGTCGTGGACCTCCCCTCCGAGATCAACCACCACTGGACGAAGGCGCTGACCATCAGCCCCGACGGTCGTTTCCTATATGTAGGCATCGGCTCCAACAGCAATATCACCGAGCGCGGGATGGAAGCCGAAGTCGACCGCGCCCTGGTCTGGCAGATCAACGCCGAGACCGGCGCCTACAAACCCTACGCGACCGGCCTGCGCAACCCGACGGCGCTGGCGATCCAGCCGGGCTCCGGGCAACTCTGGGCGGTGGTGAACGAGCGCGACGAACTGGGCGAGGACCTGGTACCGGATTACCTCACATCCGTGCAAGAAGGCGGCTTCTACGGCTGGCCCTACAGCTACTGGGGCCAGAACGTCGATCATCGCGTACGCCCCCAAAACCCGGACAAGGTCGCCTCCACCATCGTGCCGGACTACGCCTTGGGCTCCCACGTCGCGGCGCTCGGCCTGGACTTCTCCGAAGCGTCGATGGGCGAGCAGTTCGCCGATGGCGTATTCGTTGGTGAGCACGGCAGCTGGAACCGCAAGAATCCGGTCGGCTACAAAGTCATCTTTGTGCCATTCAGCAACGGCCGCCCCTCGGGACCGCCAGTCGACTTCGTGACAGGCTTCCGCACGGAAGATGGAAAGACGCGTGGCAGACCCGTCGGTGTGACCGTCGACCCAAGCGGCGCGCTAATCGTTGCTGACGACTTGGCCAACATAGTGTGGCGGGTTACCCGCAGTCAGTGAGCCGTGCTGATCCACTCGCTGAAGGCCCTTGCTGGCGCTTTGGTTGAATATTCAACTTCGTATGGCCGAATAGATTCGGCCATACGACTATTCTTCAGGCTCTTTATTCCAGTCGAAAGAGCGCTTCCGTCACGACCATACTGAAACTGGTTAGACGATCCGAGAAGTTGCGAATCGGGCCAATACGCCTGCTATGAAACGGCTCGCCTTCATAGCCCTTCGCTTGCAGTTTTCACAACCGATCCAAAGGGCTCAACACCGCCAGGCCACCACGATTGAGCACATGGGTGTAAATCATCGTTGTCTTTACATCAGCATGACCCAGCAGCTCCTGCACGGTGCGAATGTCCTGCCCGCTTTTTAACAAATGAGTGGCAAAGCTATGCCTTAAGGTGTGAGGGGTTGCCGGTTTGGGGATACCGGAAGCTTTAACAGCACGCTTGAATGCGCGCTGGACTCGCTTCTCGTCAAGATGGTGCCGGCGCACCGCGCCACTGCGAGGATCTACCGAAGGGCTGGATGCCGGAAATACATACTGCCAAGCCCAATCCCAAGGCGCCTTGGGGTATATACACGCCAAGGCATCGGGCAGGTAGACGTCTCCCCTACCCTCGGACAGTTCCTGATCATGAATAGCCAGAGTGCGGGCGATGTGCTGTTTGAGCGGCCCGACCAGGCTTGCAGGCAGCACAGTGACGCGGTCCTTCTGGCCTTTGCCGTCACGGATGATGATCTCGCTACGAGAAAAATCGACATCCTTCACGCGGAGCCGAATGCCTTCCATCAGACGCATGCCGCCACCGTACAGGAGCCGCGCAACGAGCCCAACCGACCCATCCAGCAATCCGAGTATCTGAACCTCCTCCATCGAAAGCACCACAGGTAAGCGGGTCGGCTTTTTGGCGCGAACGATTTCGCCCAACCACGGCAAGTCTTGTTTGAGGACTTGTTTGTAAAGAAACAGCAATGCAGCGAGCGCCTGGTTCTGCGTCGAAGCCGAGACGTCACGGCGAACGGCAAGGTCGGAAAGAAAGGCTTCTACCTCTGGCGCACCCATATCAACCGGGTGCCGGTATCCGTGAAAGCGAATGTAACGCTTAACCCACTCGCAATAGACACGCTCAGTTCTGATCGAGTAGTGTTTGAGCCTGATCTGCTCACGCACCTGATCCAGTAAACGCGGTTTCCCTTCCATGGTGTATAACTCCTTTATACATCAATCATCCTTCGGAAACGCCCAGCCTAGACAAGGACAGTCTAATGACAAGGAACGTTGTACACCAAATCCATTCGGCGTCTTATACACCACTCGGTGTCTAATTATAGTTAGGCGAAATCATGAGATTGAAGTATTGAGCAAGCAAACTATAATTCCAGAAAAAATAAACAAACCAATACAGCTACTTGGCGCTTGGCTTGCAGGCCTTTTTTCAGTCGACTCTTGTTTTCTCTTCGCCGCATCACAGATGCCCACAGGATCGTTTGAGTCCTTGGCACTAGTTGGCGCTGCAATTGTAAATGTCCCTGTATTTCTTATAGCGGTGTTCCTCTTGCAAACCAGGTTTCGCCCAGAGCTACAGGAAGACTCGTATTATTCAACTTATCTATCCCAGAAAACAAACGAGCCGATTTCCGTCAGAAAAGAAGACGGCCGACTTACTGAGCTTTCCCAGAAAATTGCCAGCCTAGAATTAGCAGTCACTGAAAGACAAGCGCCGGGATCTAGTGGTGAACTTTTGAAGGGAGTACTCTTCGGTGTCAACGAATTCTTACCCAGCCGTGACGACGTCAAGTCCGTTTTAAGAAGTAAAGGCATTCTAGGAGTATCGTCATTTGGCAATCCTGATCTTCCACCACCAAAATTCGCGGCTGCTATTTCCGAGCACTTACCAAAGCAAGTTAGCAATTACATAATAGAAATCGCCAAAGAATCTGGCGCTACGCACTACGCCTTTTTTGATAACCATGAAGAAGAGACGGCAGAAGATGTCTTGTTTGGCGCTTATCACGCAGACAGCTTTGAAATCGCCTAACAACTGGTTCAAACTGTTCGCTTCGCTCACTGGGACCGGCTAAAGCCGGCCACTTAACCAAACGTTAGATCCCCCAGAAACTCAGCCAGTATGCAAAGGAATAAAAAATTGGCCTATTCAGCAACAGTCTTCAATGTACTAATTGCATCTCCCTCTGACGTAAATGAGGAGAGGGAAGCCATTGCGCAAACTCTGCATGACTGGAACTCATTAAACTCGCTAGAAACAGGGAAAGTTTTACTGCCTGTAAGGTGGGAGTCACATAGTGCGCCTGCTATGGGGGAACGGCCACAAGGAATCATAAACAACCAAGTAGTTCGCGATTGCGACATGTTAATTGGAGCGTTCTGGACGCGACTTGGCTCACCCACCGGGATTGAAGATAGCGGAACAGTTGAAGAAATTAAATTATTTCTTAAGCTGCAAAAGCCAGTAATGCTTTATTACTCAAAAAAACCCATCGACATGGATGAGGCAGACCTAGATCAGGTTCAAAAACTTAAGGAATTTAAAAAATCCATAAGGGACAAAGGAATTCAGGAGCAATACTGCAGCACTGACGAACTAAAACAGAAATTAATGCGCCAATTGACAATTGTGATGCGTGGAATATCTGTTGGTACTCACGTCAATCCAAAAGTCGTCAAGGAAGCCAAAGAAGATAATATTTCGCACCAGAAAAAACCTCAAACCCAACCACAACAAGCAGCCCAGAAATCTCAAGCAATTACACTTATTGACTACACCGAAAAGGCATTCGTTGTCATCGGGAACACAACGGAATTTAAAGAACGTTTTTCGGCTATTAACGGCAAATGGATAAAAATTAAAACAGGTGGACATGGCTGGATGTTCTCAAAAAAACGGCTATCCGAGGTTTCAGAAATACTTGGCATACAGCCTACACTTGTTGACATCTAACAAATGGTTCAAACCGTTCGCTTCGCTCACTGGGACCGGCTAGAGCCGGCCCCTTAGCTTAATCGTTAGCGCAAAGTAAACCAAGGAGACTGGATTAGTGGACTATGTAGACGGAACGCATTATCTGTGCGAGTTAATCAAGCGCCTTAGCGATGACCGAAATGCTGGAAGTTTTCAGGATGAATTTACAGTCACCGCAACCGTGCGCGGACGAACAAAGATCGATAGTGAAGTGATCGGGTGCCAACTCGTGATTCAGCACGACTCGGTGGATGTGAATATCTTCTGGGAGGATTTCGGATACAAGGGATACAGGGAGATGGGCTTATATGGAAAGGCGAACTCAAAGTATCAAGATGTCCAGGAACTGAGCGAAAGATCTTTTGAGATGAGAGATAAGCGTGGCGCATACGAACTGATGTTCGCGTGGTGAAACGCTAACAAGTGCGTCAACGCGGATTGCTTTCTCCGCTGGCGCTACAAAAGTAACCGGTTACGCAAGCGTTAGGCCACGAGGAGGCTCGCGTGGAGGCTGCATTTTGGGGGTTTGTTGGCACCATTGTTGGCGCTCTGGCCAGCATGATAACCACGATACTTTCAACTCGAAATTCGTCATGGTTGCACAAGCAAGCAGTAGAACAGGAGAGAGATGAGATAAAGCGCGCATTTCAAAGGGAAACACTTATCGAACTGCAAGATGTCCTTCATGATCTAATGCGCCTAATCACTCAAGGCCATCTAGAAGAGGCAAGAGCACATCAAGCAGACAAAGCATGGAAAGAAATTCTGCTTAGCGAAGATGTTAATAACGGCCAGCGCTTAGCGCGGCGAAGGCTCGTTATACTAATTGAGCGCATCGCCAACGATGAGCTCCGAGATAATTTGAAGTCAGTCAATAGCGAACTATGCAACTCACTATTTGCCACCAGCCGGATGGAAGCTGATAGGCATCTACAAATTGCCACAAGTAAAGTAACAAATGCAATGGAACATATCGGTCAAGTTTTGCGCTCTCAATATTAATTTGCGTGCAAGGCCTAACAGCTGGTTCAACTCGCTCACTTTGTTCGCTGGGACCGGCTAAAGCCGGCCCCTTAACCAAACGTTAGAGATCTTTCATGTCTCGTGCATACCAAAGTTTTGAATATGGCATCAAAGACGCCGAAGAATTGCTCGCGCATTTTGACGCCATCAACGCCAACCCTCCGCCGCCGAACGCTGAGGTTCTGAAGCGAGCCGGTCTGGTCATGCCTTAACCGCATGGGAAACCTACGTCGAAGATAGGCTTCTAGAGGAAATGAATAAAAAGCTTGGCGTGGTCGCCGGAAGCTATGTTGGTAATTTTGTCTTAAAGAAATTGCACACCGACCTAAAGCAATTCCACAACCCAAGTTCGGACAAAACGAAACGCATATTTCAAGAATACCTTGGCCTTGATGTAACCGAAGGATGGTCTTGGGCAAACTATGAGCCTGAGAAGGCAAGAAGCACCTTAAATAGTTGGATAGGTAAGCGCGGAGATGCCGTGCATCGATCAAAGCCCATAAATAACGGTGCTCCAGTAGCGCATCTAATCAAGCGCGACGAATTGGAAAAAGTGATTCGCTTCATCAAAGACCTTGTACGAGCCACTGACACGTATGTCGATAATAATCTCTAACATGGCGCTCAACCTCGCTCCCTTCGGTCGCTGGACTCGCCAAAGCTGCGCTTTGGCTCGCCGGTTAGCTCTACGTTAGCGCTCAACAAGGATCCCGATGGACAAGTTCCTAGAACTTTTAGCGCGTGAGTGGTCAGTGATCTCTCAAGCACCTCTCGCGTTTGCGCTTCTCGCGGTCTCGATGTTTGGACTCGCATACTTTGCGGCGCGATGGAAGTACACCGCTGTCTGCGAACAGGTGCGTGCCACAAATGAAACGCTCTTGGAGCGCTTGCACCTCAAGACCGACCAAGCAGAGCAATACAAGGAACGTGCGCTTAAGTACGACAAGAAGGTCTGGTCGGTAGTGGAGTCGGACACGGCATCTCTGGCTCAAAAGGCGCTAACCCTTGTTGCTAGCATTCGCGAGTTCATCGAGCGGCATCAACGACACGACGAGTCGATTCGAGAGAACGAGTGGGTCGAGATGACTCGCACCGTCGATGAAGCGGACAAGCAGCGCCTATGGCACAAGTTCACAAGTGCATCCTCTCGTCTCTCAACCGAACGGAACGCGGAGTGGGAGCGCCGCTTCAAAGTCGACGCACTCATGCTAAGAGACGAACTACGAAGCCGCCTCACGAACTACGAGCCTGACCAACATGCGGACCACATGTACGAGCACCCCACGAACTACTTCGGCTTCAATGACGTCGCAACTGATCTCGAACGAATGGCCAAGTTGCTTCCAAGCTCAAACGGTGGAGGCGAGAATGAGCTCTAACCCCTCCTTCAAGCGGACGCCTGACGGCGCAGCTTAAGTCAAACGTTAGATGCACTACAAGAAGAAGACTCACAGTGACCGAAAAATCAAAATCACCATATTTAAATTCTGACAACCGACTTGAAGATGTAATTGCAGCCATTCAGGTCATGGAGAAGTATGGATACTACAAACTAGATTTTGGCGGTTGGTCTATAAGAATAAGCGGCAACAATATTAGGGCATTACACTGGAAAAATGTGTTCTTAGAGCACCCAGAATTTTTTAGATTTGATTCCAACGGAGAAAAAGTATCTTTAGCTTGGCGCAGGAACTGCCGCAGACGCTATTCTGTAGACCATCAACGGGAACTATCATTTAACGAATACAAAAAGCTACCGCAGGTAGAGCTAGATCGCATATCCAGAGTCCCGTTAACTGGGGGAGAAATATCAATTTTAATCAATACTGCTATTAACCTGCACACACGAGCTATCGATCAGAACAAAGAAAATCGTTGGCTCTCATCTCCTCTATTCAGTCTGCTTGGTGTTGCTCTAGGAGCATTCTTGGTCTGGATAGGCCAGCAGTAGTGCGTCTGACAAGTGGTTCAAACCGTTCGCTTTGCTCACTGGGACGGGCTAAAGCCGCCCCTTAACCAAACGTTAGGTGCTACTAGACATGACTGATGGTTGGCTCGGATTCTTTGGTGGTCTTCTGGCAGCACTAGTTGGCGGACTGATAGCCAGCCTTTTGCAGCGTGCTCACGAGCATCGCAAAGAAAGATCGGCTGCAATGCTCGCAACGTACCTCATGCTTCTTGAGCTGAATCAGCTCTACTTTTGGGTCGCCTCATCTGAGATCAATCATAAGGATCCTCCAGAGGAGATCCTGAAAATGTGCAGGGAGACTTCATGGCGTATCGCCGATAAGCTTCGATCGTTCGACAACGTTGAGCATCTAGATGAGATTCTCATCATATTGTTCAGCTCGTCCATACAAACGGCAAACGAGCGGGCCAGACGGCTAGAGAAGCTTCTCGACACGTACGGAAAGCTGGTCAATCCCATGTTCTCTGATGCAATGTCGCGCATTAGCAAAGACAACTTGATTGGCCAAATGCAGCGTGGAAGTCTAAAGACAAATGCACCGGGCGCTTGGCGTTACGAGCGGTAGCGCCTAACAATTAATTCAAGCCGATGCCGCTTCGCGGCACGGCTTAATGCAGGCGTTAGCCAGCAATCCGGCCAAGAGCGTCGCGGTGTATAAGGTGAAGCGATCCAACAACGGAGACGACAATGAAGCAACTTGTCAATCATGATCGTTGCGGCCATCGGCCCAGCTTTTGCTCAATCGCCGCCTGAAGCGGCTTCGACGGTCGGCGCCCCGTACGTCGAGCCTTCGGCGACAAAGCCGATCAAGCAGGAGGAAAAGATCGGCAATCTGTTCACACGGAATATGGAACAGCCGTACGTCCTGCAGCGGCTGACTGACCGCAGCTATTACGTCCAGCGCTTTTTCTACTCAACCACGTTCTATGTCGGCAACGAGGGCGTGCTACTGTTCGACGCCCCCGAAGGGCGCGGTGCGCAGATCCTGCAGGCGATCCGCGAAGTGACACCGCTTCCTGTGACGACAATCGTGTACTCGCACTTTCACGTCGACCACATCGGCGACGCCAAGTTTTGGGTCGACGAGGCACAGAAATCGGGAAGGAGTCTCAGGATCGTTGCCAGCAAGGAAACGGCCAACAAGATGGGGTTCATGAACAGCCGGCTGCCGAAGCCAACGCAGGTGCTTTCAGGCCTAACGGACGCGTTCAAGTTCGAGGACCTGACGGTGGAGATGCATCGTTTCTCGAAGCCCGCCCACACCGACGACCACTCGGTCTGGCTACTGAAGGAACAGAAGGTCGCGCACAGCCCCGACTTGCTCAATCCCGACCAGCTCCCCATGCTGGGCTTCGCGGTGTCTGACACGGTGGTGTATCACGGCGCTAACCTCAAAGAAGTCATGGCGCTCGGCTGGACGCATTTCGTCGGCGGGCACGGCAACGTCGGATACAAGGAGGACTTCGAGTTTCAGCTCGCCTTCCTGGAGGATCTGCGCCAAGCCACGCTGAAAGCTCGGCAGGAAGAAGCTTTCACCAAACACATGAAGCCGACCGAGAACAACCATGCTGCCTTCGCGCGGTCGCAGCGCGACGCGATCATCATGCGCGTGACCGAGGAGCTGCGGCCGAAGTACGGCAAGATGTAAGGCTACGATGCCTCGATGCCCTACAACGTGGAGCTCGCCATCCGGCTGGTGGGATCGTATTACTGACGGTCGCGTCCGTGAGTGCGCACAGTGCTTGATCCTTGGAAACGCCGCGGCCACGCGGCGTGGACTAACAAGCCGCTGCATCCGACGGTAAACCGCTGCGCGGTTCACCGCGGGTGAGCGGCAGCATTAGGTTATCCGATGCTGAATCGCTATCCAGATCAAGTTCGTACTCGGAAAGGCTTCGCATTAGTTGGCGCCGCTTTCTCTGTTTTGGCGCAATTATGCTCCTGTTTGACTCGGTCATTGGGGCGACCATTGGGTTTACTATTTTCAGCGTTATAGCCGTTCCGAGCATACATTCAGTTATTCAGCATTCGGGAAGTTCGAGCGAAAGCTATCTTGGTTAGCAACGTTCGGTGGCTTGTAATGAAACCTAACAAGCGGTTCAAGTCACTCGCTCTGCTCGTTGGGACGCTGCTGACGCAGCGCCACTAAACCGAACGTTAGAAGTATTTAACAACATGGATCTAGCCAACCTATCAATACCTGAGTTGCTAAAGCTTCACGCGGCAGCCATTGATGAGCTTAAAAATCGCGGCGTACTCAGAACAAAAAATAATCCAGTCGGGGATTACGCCGAATGGTTGGTTTCGTCTGCTTTGAATTTAACCCTCGCAAAAAATTCAGCAGCAGGTCACGACGCAAAATCAAGCGACGGCAAGAAAATTCAAATAAAAGATCGTTGTATAACTGCAAGCAATCGCTCAAGGCAGTTAAGCGTCATACGCAACCTAAATAAAAATGACTTTGACGAATTCATAGCTGTAATTTTCAATGAAGCATATGACCCCATCGAGGCATACTTAATACCGCACGCGGTAATCTCTGAGTACGGTCGTACAGAGCCCATGTCAACGGTCATGTCTTACACATGCGCGGGGCAATACTGCTAGATAATCGCGTCCTGAACATTAGCGCCATGTTAAATACTTCTAACAGCTGGTTCAAATCGCTCACTTCGCTCACCGAGGCGGGCAAAAACTACCCGTTGACCAAACCTTAGGGATGGTCTGAAAAAGACTTCCCGAATCTGGTGAAATACGCCGATCCCGTTGCCCGAGTTTCCCGATGAAGCAAATGACCTTCGCCGACGCCGAGTACGCCGGCAAGCGCAAGCAGACCCGCAAAGAGTTGTTCCTGATCGAGATGGATCAGGTGGTGCCGTGGAAGGGTTTGATTGCCCTGATCGAGCCGCACTACCCCAAGGGTGAAGGTGGTCGTCCGGCGTATCAGCTGATGGCGATGCTGCGCGTACATTTGATGCAGAACTGGTTCGGCTACAGCGATCCAGCGATGGAGGAGGCGCTGTACGAGACCACAATCTTGCGCCAGTTTGCCGGGCTGAACCTAGAGCGTATTCCCGACGAAACCACCATCCTCAATTTCCGTCGCCTGCTGGAGAAGCACGAGTTGGCGGCCGGGATTCTGGCGGTGATCAATGGTTACCTGGGCGATCGGGGCCTGTCGCTGCGCCAGGGCACCATCGTCGATGCCACGCTGATCCATGCGCCGAGTTCGACCAAGAACAAGGACGGTAAGCGTGACCCGGAAATGCACCCAGACCAAGAAGGGCAATCAGTATTACTTCGGCATGAAGGCCCACATCGGCGCGGATACCGAGTCTGGCCTGGTGCACAGCGTGGTGGGGACGGCAGCCAACGTTGCTGACGTTACCCAGGTCGACAAACTGCTGCATGGAAAGGAAAACATGGTCGGCGCCGACGCGGGTTACACCGGCGTAGAGAAACGCCCGGAACATGAAGGCCGGGAGGTGATCTGGCAGATTGCGGCCCGCCGCAGTACGTACAAGAAGCTGAGTAAGCGCAGTGCGCTGTACAAAGCCAAGCGCAAGATCGAGAAATCCAAGGCCCAGGTGCGCGCCAAAGTCGAGCACCCGTTCCGGGTGATCAAGCGCCAATTCGGCTACGTGAAGACACGCTTCCGTGGCCTGGCGAAGAACACCGCGCAGTTGGTGACACTGTTCGCGCTGTCGAACCTGTGGATGGCGCGCCGACATTTGCTGACGAATGCAGGAGAGGTGCGTTTGTAATGCGGGAAATGGCCGGCGCGAGGTGCTCGCGCCGGCTATAAATCCGGAAAGAGGGGATGATTTGATCGTTTTTTAGCCGAATCACCGTTTTGAAATCGGCAAGGGCTGGAGTCAGCCAGAAATACCTGACTACTTCAGACCATCCTTAGGACTCTCCCGAAATGCTCAAGCCATCCACGCTGAAGTTTCTGGCTGCGCTTCTTCTAGCGTATGGCTTGCTTTGGCTGCCTGCAGCATGGAGCTCCTCATACCTCAGCTCCCCGCTAGGCCTGCTGTTGGCCGTTCCGCTTTTTTCGGTTTACGCATTTCATCAACTTGGCTTTCCGGGGCTCTTGGAGCACAACGGTATGTGCGGCGGGGGCTGGTGTACCCCGACAATATTGGGCTGGGCCATTGGCGCTGCCGTTCTGATCATTGGCGCCTGGGTGATGGCTTGGGCAATCGCCTCACTGACATCCCGCTTGGCGTCAAGCTAAGCTCGGCGCTTAAGCCGAGACTAGTTTTTTGGCATGACCAACATTCGCGTCACAACCGCATTTCGCAGTGGGTCCGCCGCATTTTAGGCCTGTTATATAAGGGCGCTCTGGCACGCCCGAGCAGCAGTGCATCACTGTTGCAGACACTCGTTGAGCATTTCGTGCCGTCGACTGGCCGTTGAGTACCATGACCGACCTCAGACCCACCGCCTCGATTGATACGCAGCTATCTCAAGCTCGCGCTGTCATAGAACGCCACCTAGCTCCAAGGCTACTGGCGGTACACCTGTTCGGCTCCGCGCTGGACGGCGGCCTGAAGCCGTACAGCGACATTGATCTACTGGTTTTCATGCGCTTTGCCAGAACCACGATCTCTGGACTGCCTGGAATGTCCAAAACATAACCACTCATCCGAGCGCGACGGGCGCAACGAGCATCGGTCATCGTCCCGTAAGAAACCCGGCATAGCGTGCGTTGGCTAACCCCAATCACGGAATGCCGAGGCCCGCATGAGAACACCGAACCGCCTGACCCGCACTGCGCTGTCGACCGCGCTGACACTGGCTCTGCTGCCGTTGGCCGCTCAGGCCGGGCCTTCGCGGGCTGCGGAGTATTTCGAGCGGGTTGCGACCTTTCCGGTGTACCGCAACCTTGGCGCCGATGAAAACACGTCGAACCAGACCGTTGCCGAAATCACCGCCGTGAGCCGTGATGGCCGGACGTTGATCTACACCGACAGCCCTGGCAAGCGGATTGGTCTGGTGGACATTCGTGATCCGAAATCACCGAAGCCGGCGGGCTTCGTGCAGCTCGAAGGCGAGCCGACCTCGGTAGCGGTGCACCAGCACTACGTGCTCGTCGCGGTGAATACCTCGCTCAGCTTCACCCAGCCCGACGGCGTGCTGGCTGTGTTCGACATTCGCAATCCAGCGCAGCCCAAGCGTGTCGCAACGCTGCCGATGGGTGGACAGCCGGACTCGATCGCCGTCAGCCCAAGGGGCCGTTATGCCGCGGTGGCAATCGAGAACGAGCGTGACGAGGACCTGAACGATGGGCTGATTCCGCAATTGCCGGCCGGCTTTCTACGGATCGTCGACCTCAAGGGCCAGCCATCGCGCTGGAGCACTCGGGATGTTGACCTGACCGAGCTTGCCGATGTGGCCCCAAGTGATCCGGAGCCGGAGTACGTCACGATCAACGACCAGGATGTCGCTGCCGTCACGCTGCAGGAGAACAACCACATTGTGCTCGTCGACCTGCGTCGTGGCCGCGTGTTGCGCCACTTCAGCGCCGGCCAGGTCGATCTCCAAGGTGTGGACGTGGAAGAGAACGATCGCATCGAACCGGTCGGCGTGCTCGCTGGCAAACGCCGCGAGCCGGACGCCATCGCCTGGGTCGGGCCGTTGCTGGCGACCGCCAACGAGGGCGATTACACGGACGCGAACGGCGAGGAAGGTGGCAGCCGCAGCTTCACCTTATTCGACTACAGCGGCAGTGTCTGGCATGAAGCCGGCGCTTCGATGGAGCACGCCTTTATCCGCGCGGGCCATTACCCGGAAAGCCGCTCGGAGAACAAGGGCATCGAGCCCGAAGGCATCGCCTCGGCCAGTTTCCGCAAGCAGGACTTCCTCTTCGTCGGCAGCGAGCGCGGCAATGCGGTGGCCGTTTATGACGTGGCGCGCCCGTGGGCGCCGGTGTTGCATCAGCTTCTGCCGACAGGCATGGGTCCGGAAGGGTTGCTGCCGATCCCGTCGCGCAACCTGTTGGTGGTCAGTAGCGAGGAGGACTCCGCTGAAGACGGCTATCGCTCCACCCTTTCAATCTATCAATTCGGCACCAAGACGGCGTCGTATCCTGAGATTCGCTCGACCGATAGTGCGCTCATCCCATGGAGCGCGCTTAGCGGCCTGGTCGCGGACCGTACGCAAGACAACCGCCTCTACGCCGTGCCGGACAGCTACTACAAGGCCTCACGCATCTTCAGCATCGATACCAGCAAGGCGCCGGCGGTTATCGATGGGCAGATCGAACTGCACAAGGCAGGTGAGACGGTCGACTATGACCTGGAGGGGATCGCCCAGGCCGGTAATGGCGATTTCTGGCTGGCGTCGGAAGGCAACGGCAAGGCCACGCCGAACCTGCTGATTCGCGCCAACGCACAAGGCGATGTGCTCGAAGAACATGCTCTGCCCACGGATGTGGCGGCGCAGCAGACCAGCAACGGTTTCGAGGGCGTTGCGGTGGTCGGCGAAGGCGCTGGCACCCGCGTGTATGTGGCCTTCCAGCGCGAGTGGAAGAACGACCCGGCCGGAAAGGTGCGCATAGGCGTGTTCAATCCGAACACTGGCGAGTGGGGCTTCTATCACTACCCGCTCGACCCAGCTGTCGAGGGCGGCTGGGTCGGGTTGTCCGAACTCACCTCAATCGGCAACGGCCAGTTCCTGGTCATCGAACGCGACAACCAGCAGGGACCTGCGGCCGAGGTCAAACGCCTGTACCGCATTGATCTGGCCGGTATGCAGCCAGCCGCCGAAGGCCAGCGTTTCCCACTGGTCAACAAGCAACTGGCGCGTGACCTGCTGCCTGACCTGAAGCGCACCGGCGGCTGGGTGCTGGACAAGGTCGAAGGCGCCGCCGTCGACAGGCAGGGCCGCCTGTTCGTGGTGACCGACAACGATGGCGTGGAAGACGCCAGCGGCGAAACGCGCTTCATGCGTCTTGGCACGATCAAGCGATAGGACCAGCCGGACCGCCGACTCAGCGGCGCACGTAGCGGTATTGGTTCGGCGGCTTCATCGCTACGTGGCATTGGCCTGCGCCGCGGCGGCCAGCTCGACCACCGTCAGGCCGTCATCTTCTCGCACTCCTCGGCGCACTTGCGGCAAGCATCGGCGCATGCCCGGCAGTGGTCCGCCTGGTGCTTGGCGCATTCTTCGGCACAGGCGCGGCAGGCTTGTGCGCAGATCCGGCACATTTCCTTGGCCAAGGCGCTATCACGAGTCATCAGGACGGCGGCAAGCGCGCAGAGATCGGCGCAGTCGCGGTCCAGCGTGATGCAGCCGGCCATCATCTTTACGTCTTCCTCGCGCAGGCAGGACGCCGCGCAGTTTTCGCAGACAAGTGCGCAGTTGGAGCATGCCTGGATACATGCCTGATACTTGGAATTGAGCATCGCTGTTCTCCTCGGTAAGTCGCTGCTGGGTAGGTCGCCATCCCGACGACACCTGTATTTCGTTTGGGGAACGCGGGCGTCTTAAGTTCAGCCTGATCCACTGAGCGGTATCTGTGTGTTCAGCGCAGCACGGCCTCGGGCGCCGGTACAATGCCCGCCTACTCCACTACGCAAACACGCCGATGACGTTCACCCTCGCAGCGCCTTGTGAGTTTCAGGAAACCATTCGCAAGAGCCGCTTTCTCGCCATGGCCGCTCCGGTATCCAGCCCGGAAGAAGCCCAGGCGTTCATTCAGGCGGTCAGCGATGCCACCGCGACACACAATTGCTGGGCGTGGAAGATCGGCAGTCAGTATCGGTTCAGCGATGACGGCGAGCCCGGCGGAACGGCAGGCCGGCCCATGCTGACTGCGATCGAAGGTCAGGACTGCGATCGGGTCGTGGTGGTCGTGATCCGCTGGTTCGGTGGCATTCAGCTCGGCACCGGCGGCCTGGCCCGCGCCTATGGCGGCTCTGCCGCGAAGTGTCTGCAGGCGGGCGTGCTTGTCGAGTTGGTCAGACGCGAGCGCTACGGCTGTCATTGCCGCTTTGCCGAGCTGGCCTTGTTCAAGGCGCGCCTGGGCGAATACGACACTTTGATCGAAAGCGAAACGTTCGACGCAGAGGGTGCCGAACTGGTGCTGGCGTTACCGCCCGAGCAGTGGTCAAGGCTGCAGCAAACGCTCGCGGACATCAGCCGTGGTCGCAGCGAACTGCGCCTGCTGGACGCCTGACTGTCCGTCCCCGTGGGAACTGCAAGCAACACGGGAAGTCGCTATTACAACGGCACTGTGTTGGGTCAACCGTTCAGCTGCGCGCTTTGTCCCACCAATGTCGTGGTCGTGGAAGTGCCGAAGCACGCATTCCCGTTGCGATAGAGGAGTCAACCAATGAAAAGCAATTACAAGTGGGTCATCCCAGGCGCCGTGCTGCTCGCCTCCTTAGGCCTCGCCGGTTGCGATGTAGAAAAAACCGAAGAAGGGTCGCTGCCGGACGTAGAGGTCGAAGGCGGCAACATGCCCGAATACGATGTGGATGCGCCGGATGTAGATGTTGGTACCAAGGAAAAGACCATCACGGTGCCTGACGTCGACGTCAACATGCCCGCAGACGACGAGCCGGATATGGGTGAGCCCGTCGAGCCCAGCGTACCGGCTCCAACAACCGAGCCGACTCCACAAAACTAAACGGCTGTGTGGCGGATGTTCTAACGAACCCGTTGTCGTTTGAGCCATGCCCTTCTGTCAGGGCGTGGCGTTTTTTATTGATAAGTTTTCCACTGCTGCTGTGCATGGCTTTGTGGATAACATTGGGAAGAAGCGCGCAAGGCCAGTGGCAATGGGCGCTCGAGACGGTCGTTCATTTTTTAGCCAAACTGCGCCCACTTCAATTCAGGGCTCTGAAAGACCTTGATTTAAAAGCATTTTTAGCGTTCCAAGCGGCCCGACAAGCTATAGCATCAAAATGCTATCTCCTAGGCGATTTTTATACGCAATTTACGTGGAAAACTCTGTGGATAATCTTTGGATCGTCTATCGCCGGGCACGGCTGCGCTCGTTTGCAGCGTATTGGTCAATTCTTGCGCAGGACAGGCGATCCGCTTAGTTTTCGTCCCGTGCGCCCTGACCTTGGGGTCAGCTCTTCGCGCGTTGTGGTTAGAATGGCGCTTTCCTACCGGACGGGGTTTCCTTATGTACGACTGGCTCAACGCCTTGCCTAAAGCCGAGCTGCACCTGCACCTCGAAGGTTCTCTGGAACCCGAACTGCTGTTTCGTCTGGCCGAACGCAACAAGATCGCCCTGCCTTGGAACGACGTCGATGCGCTGCGCAGCGCTTACGCATTCGGCAACCTTCAGGAATTCCTCGACCTCTACTATGCCGGCGCGGACGTGCTGCGTACCGAGCAGGACTTCTATGATCTGACCTGGGCCTATCTGCAGAAATGCGAAGAGCAGAACGTGGTTCACACCGAGCCCTTCTTCGATCCGCAGACACATACCGATCGTGGCATTCCATTCGAGGTGGCCATGCGCGGCATCAGCGAGGCGCTGGCCGATGGCCGTGAATTGCTGGGCATCAGCAGCGGTCTGATCCTCAGTTTCTTACGTCATCTGCCTGAGGAAGCGGCTTTCAAGACGCTAGAGGAGGCGATGCCCTTCCGCGACGCTTTCTTCGCAGTCGGCCTGGACAGTTCCGAAATGGGTCATCCGCCGAGCAAGTTCGAGCGCGTGTTCGCCAAGGCGCGCGCTGAAGGCTTTCTCGCCGTCGCCCATGCCGGTGAGGAAGGCCCGCCGCAATACATCTGGGAAGCGCTGGATCTGCTGAAAGTCAGCCGCATCGACCACGGCGTTCGCGCCGCCGAAGACCCAAAGCTGATCGAACGCCTGATCGAGCAGCAGATTCCGCTCACGGTCTGCCCGCTGTCGAATACCAAACTCTGTGTGTTCGACGACATGAGCCAACACAACATCCTGCAATTACTGGAACAGGGCGTGAAGGTCACGGTGAATTCCGACGACCCGGCCTATTTCGGCGGTTACGTGACGGAGAATTTCATGGCGCTGCATGAAAGCCTGGGCATGACGGAAGAACAGGCGCGCCGGCTGGCGCAAAACAGCCTCGACGCACGGCTGGCCAAGTGATAACCAGCGGGTCGCCAAGCGCAACCCGCATCAATGCGCGAACGGTGCCTGCTGGAGCAGTAGCCGGCATCGGTCGACGAGATGTTCGCGCAACAGCCGTACCACTTCGCCCAGATGAGCGCGATGAGCACAGATCAGGTTCAGCGGCGCCGGCTCGCCCAGCAGCTCCGGCAACAGCACCAATAGACGTCCCGCCTGCACATCCTGGGCAACGTCCAGCCACGATTTATATACCAATCCCCGTCCTGCCAACGCCCAGCGCCGCACCACATCGGCATCGTCACTGATGCGATCACCACTCACGATCTGCTCCAGTTCACGTCGACCGTCGTAAAAGCACCAGCGCTCGTGAACCCGCCCCGCCAGCATGAAGCGCAGGCAGTTGTGGTCAGTGAGCTCGGCCAGCGAGCGCGGCGCCCCACGTGTGGCAAGGTAGTCAGGCGCGGCGCAGAGCACGCGGCGATTAGCGGTCGCCACGGGCAGCGCTACCAGACTGGAGTCCTCCGGCTGGCCGTAGCGCAACGCGATATCGACCGGCTGTCGAAACAGATCGGCATTGCGATCAGCCAGTAATAATCGAAGGCCCAAGCGCGGATGCACCACCTGAAATTCATCCAACCAAGGCAAGAGCACATTGCGGCCGAAGTCCGACGGAGCCGATAGCTGCAGCGTCCCACTGATGGTCGCCTTCCCTCCCGCCAGCAGTTGCTGCCCGTCGACAAGGCTCTGCAAGGCCGAGCGCGCATGAGGCAGATACAGCTCGCCTTCACCTGTCAGCCTCAGGCTACGGGTCGAACGCGCCAGCAACCGACAGCCCAGCTCCGCTTCAAGCCGCTTGAGGGCCATGCTTGCCACGGCAGGCGACAGCTCCAGCCGCCGAGCTGCGGCAGACAGGCTTCCCAGTTGGGCGGTCAGAACAAACACGTGGAGGTCATCGGCACGCAGCATTTTCAATAATCCGTTGAAAGAGCCTCTGCGGAATATGCTGTTTTTCTTCGTGGCGCGAAAGCCGAACATGACGGCATTCCGCTTTCTATCCCCGAGGAGACCACCATGAAAGCCATCGGCTACCAACAGTCGCTACCCATCGGCGATCCGCGCTCATTGCTCGATATAGAACAGCATGATCCAACGCCAGGCCCGCGCGATCTGCTGGTGGAAGTGCGCGCCATCTCGGTAAACCCCGTGGATACCAAGATTCGCATGCGCGTCCAGCCGGCAGACGGCCAGCAGCAAGTGCTCGGCTGGGACGCGGCTGGCGTGGTGCGTGCGGTAGGTAGCGAGGTCAGCCTGTTCAAGCCCGGCGATGAGGTCTTCTACGCCGGGGCGCTGGATCGGCCAGGGGCCAATAGCGAGCTGCATCTGGTTGATGAACGCATCGTTGGCCGCAAACCGGCCAGCCTCGATTTCGCTGCAGCTGCGGCGCTACCGCTGACCTCGATAACCGCATGGGAGCTGCTGTTCGAACGCTTGCAGGTCAGCGAAGGCAAGGAGGACCGGGGCCAGCGTCTGCTCATCGTCGGCGCCGCAGGCGGTGTCGGTTCCATCCTCACGCAGCTGGCGCGACAGCTGACCGGACTGCAGGTGATCGGCAGCGCCTCGCGCAGCGATACTCAGGCCTGGGCTCGCGAGCTCGGCGCCCATGAAGTGATCGATCACAGCCAGCCGCTGGCCGCAGAACTCCTGCGTCAGGGCATCAGCAACGTCACACACGTCGCCAGCCTGACCCACACCGACCTGCACTTGCCGCAGATCGTCGAGGCGTTGCAGCCACAAGGTCGTCTGGCCCTGATCGATGACCCGGCGAGCCTCGACATCAGCCTGCTCAAGCGCAAGAGCCTTTCGCTGCATTGGGAGTTCATGTACACCCGTTCGCTCTACCAGACGCCCGACATGATTGCGCAGCACCATTTGCTCAACCGCGTCGCTGAGCTGATCGACAGCGGTGTGCTTAAGACCACCCTGGGTGAGCACTACGGCGCGATAAACGCCGAAAACCTGCGCCGCGCTCATGCTTTCATCGAAAGCGGCAAGGCCAAGGGCAAGATCGTGCTCGAAGGGTTTTGAGCCAATCACGCCGCAACCCGGGCGGCGTCCTCAGGAGGATGGCGCCCGCGACGCATTCGTTTGCTGACCGGTGTACCAGGCCAGACACGCAGCCATCAGCGCGCAGACCGTAATCACCAACGCCATGGGCACCGCCGTGCCGTTGTGCAGCGCGCCGACCGCCGCCGATGCGCCAGCCGCGACCCCGAATTGCAGGCTCCCCATCAGTGCGGAGGCCAGCCCCGCCTGCTGGCCCTGGCCCGCCATCGCGCATGCGGTCGCATTCGGCAGGATGCTGCCAAGGCTTCCCAATCCGATGAACAGTGGGATCAGCAACGGCCAGAGCGACGCCGGCTGGCTCCAGGCAATCACCAGCAGCGTGGCGCCGCATGCGAAATAGAACCAGACGAAACGCCGCAACCAGAACCCCGGACCGCGAAGCCGCAACAATCGCGCATTGACCTGCGATATCACAATGAACCCTGCTGCGTTACAGCCGAACAGCCAACCGTAGTGCTCGGCGGGGATGCCGTATAGCTCGATGAATATGAACGGGGAACCGGCGATGTAGGCAAACATGCCTGCCATCGACACGCCGCCACAGAGCGCGAAGGCGATGAACTCGCGATCACGGAAGAGCCCGAGATAACGCCCCAGCGTGCCGCCGAGCGGGTGTTTCGGTGCATCGGCCGGGAGCGTTTCAGGCAACCGCAGGGCAACTGCGAGACCGCACAGTGCGCTGAAAATCGTCAGCGCGACGAAGATCGATTGCCAGCCAAACACATTCATCAGCAGCCCGCCGGCCAGCGGCGCAAGGATCGGCGCCACGCCCATCACCAGCATCAGCTGGGAGAACACCTTGGCGCCCTGAACAGGATCGCAGCTGTCGCGCACCACCGCGCGTGTCACCACGATTCCGGCACAACCGCCGAGCGCCTGGACCACGCGTGCGGCGATCAGCCAGTCCAGCGTCGGTGCGAACGAGCACGCCAACGAGGCCAGGGTAAACAGCGTCACGCCGATCAGCAGCGGCCAGCGTCGCCCGTAACGATCAGCCAGCGGCCCGTAGATCAACTGGCCGACCGCGAGGCCGATGAAATAAGCCGCCAGGGACAATTGCACATGTTCGACATCGGTAGAGAATGCTCGCGCTATGGCCGGAAACGCGGGCAGGTAGAAGTCGATGGCCAGCGGGCCAAAGGCGCTGAGGGCACCCAGAATCAGGAGAAGCGGGAGGGGCATCAAGGAAACTCGCAGAATGGGAATGCCGGTTCGCCAGCGCAGAACGGGTCGTGGCTGATTTCGAACGTTTACAGGAACGGTAAGATGCTGTTACATACAGGGACGTTTGTAAACAGCCAACGTTGCAGAGAATTGAGCAATCAACTCAGCACCATCCGCCTTCAGGACCCTAACGCAGCCTCAACGCTGCCGTAGTGCAGACATGCGAAGAACCAAAGAAGACGCCGAAAAAACCCGTATCGCCCTGCTCGCCTCGGCCGAGCGGTTGTTTCTGGACAAGGGTGTGGCGCACACCAGCCTCGATCAGATCGCTCGCGACGCTGGCGTTACTCGCGGCGCGGTGTACTGGCATTTCCAGAACAAGGCTCATCTGTTTCACGAAATGCTGAATCAGGTGCGGCTGCCGCCGGAACAAATGACCGAACGGCTCTGCAGCTGCACGCAACAGCAGCCTTTGCAGGTACTACGCGAACTCTGCATCGAGGGTCTCGGTGCGCTGGGTCGTGACGAGCAGAAACGCCGCGTGATGACCATCCTGTTGCATCGCTGCGAGTTCACCGAGGAGCTGCGCGAAGCCGAAGAGCGCCATCAGGCGTTCATCAATATGTTCATCGATCTTTGCGAAAAGCTGTTCGAGCACGCCGCCGACGCACTGTATCCGGGCATCACGCCGCGGCTTGCCGCACGCACGCTCCATGCATTGATCGTCGGCCTGTTCAGCGACTGGACGCGCGATCCTGATTTGTTCGACCCCGAGTCCGACGGCCCGGCGCTGATCGATCCGATATTCCGAGGACTGGTGCGCGATTGGGACCGTGCCCAGACAAAAAACTGAGGCGCGCCGTCCTGGAATGGCGCGCCCGCTGCCGTGACGGTTACCCGACCTGATAACCCTCCTGCTCGACGGCCTCGCGGATCGCCGATTCGCTCAGGTCACCTTCGACCTCCACCACCCCGCTCTGGCGATCGATCCGGACCCGGGCCTGTGCGTCGAGCGCCTGAATCGCGTTGGTCACGGCGCGCTCGCAATGGGCGCAGGTCATACCCTGTACGTTGAACGTCTGCATAGATAAGTCTCCTCTGTTCGTGGGCATGCTGTTCGGTGAGCATGATCAACCTTGCCATATAGGGAAGGTCAAACCTTCGCTGCGACGTCACTGGTCTTGACCTTTCCATAAGGTAAAGGTTGAAGATGCTGGCGACAGACCACTCGGGGAGCGAACCATGACCAGCTCAATCTTCACCCTGCCCATCAGCGGCATGACATGCGCCAGCTGTGCCGGGCGAGTCGAACGCGCATTGCTGAAAGTACCCGGTGTGCAAAGCGCAGCCGTGAACCTGGCCGCCGAACAGGTCCGTGTCGACGCCACCGAAGGCAACGCCGCCGAGCTGATCCGGGCCGTGGAAAAAGCCGGCTATGGCGTGCCGGTGAGCACGCTGGAACTCGCCGTGGAGGGCATGACTTGCGCCAGTTGCGTCGGTCGCGTCGAACGCGCCCTGCTCAAACTACCCGGCGTAAGCAGCGCCTCGGTAAACCTGGCCAGCGAGCGTGCCCGCGTCGAGGTGCTTGGCACGGCCGATCCAGCGGTACTGATACAGGCCGTCGAGGCCGCGGGGTACCAGGCTCGGGCCGCCAATACCGCACAGGCGAACACCGAAGATGGCAAGAGTCGCCTGTTGCGTGAACGCCTCGCCGTGATCGCCGCGCTGCTGCTGGCCGCGCCCTTAGTAGTCCCGATGCTGGGCGAGCCGTTCGGCCTGCACTGGATGCTGCCGCCGTGGATGCAGTTCCTGCTCGCCACGCCCGTGCAATTCATTCTCGGCGCTCGTTTCTATGTCGCCGGCTGGAAGGCCGTGCGCGCCGGCTCGGGCAACATGGACCTGCTCGTGGCGATCGGCACCAGCGCCGGTTATGGCCTGAGCCTCTATCAATGGTGGGCAGCGCCGGCGGGGCAGATGCCGCATCTCTACTTCGAAGCCTCGGCTGTGGTCATCGCCCTGGTGCTGCTGGGCAAATACCTGGAAAGCCGCGCCAAGCGCCAGACCAGCGCGGCCATCCGGGCATTGGAGGCGCTTCGGCCGGATCGTGCGGTACGGGTCATCGATGGCCGCGAAGAAGACGTCGCCATCACCGCGCTGCGGCTGGATGACCTGGTGCTGGTCAAGCCCGGTGAGCGCTTCCCGGTCGATGGCGAGGTGGTGGAAGGCGAAAGTCAGGCCGACGAAGCCTTGATCAGCGGTGAGAGTCTGCCCGTCGGCAAAGCCCCCGGCGCTCGCATCACCGGCGGTGCGATCAATGGCGAAGGCCGGTTGCTGGTACGCACCACGGCGCTCGGCGGCGAGACTGTCCTGGCACGCATCATCCGCCTGGTCGAAGATGCCCAGGCCGCCAAGGCACCGATCCAGAAGCTGGTGGACAAAGTCAGCCAGGTGTTCGTGCCGGCCGTGCTGATCATTGCGCTGGGCACCCTCGCCGGCTGGCTGTTGGCTGGTGCTTCGGCAGAGGTTGCGCTGATCAATGCCGTCGCCGTGCTGGTGATCGCCTGCCCTTGCGCCCTCGGATTGGCAACGCCGGCGGCGATCATGGCCGGCACGGGCGTGGCGGCGCGCCACGGTATTCTGATCAAGGACGCCGAGGCGCTGGAAGTCGCCCACGCCGTTACGGCGGTGGCCTTCGACAAGACCGGCACCCTGACGTCGGGCGAGCCGCGGATTGTCCATCTGCACGCCATCGACGGCGATGAATCCGAGCTGCTGCGACAGGCAGGTGCACTGCAACGCGGCAGCGAGCACCCGCTGGCGCGCGCGGTACTGGATCGTTTCGCGGAGCAAGCGCTGACGGTCGCGGACGTGAGCCGCAGCCAGTCGCTGACCGGTCGCGGCATCGCCGGCGAGCTTGACGGCCGTTCGCTGGCGCTGGGCAACCGCCGCATGCTCGATGACAGCGGCCTGCAGCCGGGCGATCTGGGCGCCAAGGCCGAGGCCTGGGAAGCCGAAGGACGCACCCTGTCGTGGCTGATCGAAACAGCACCGCAACCGCGCGTGCTCGGCCTGTTCGCCTTTGGTGACAGCCTCAAGGAAGGCGCCGCCGATGCCATCGCCCATCTCAATGCGCGACATATTCGCAGCCACCTGATCACTGGCGATAACCGGGGCAGCGCTCGGGTGGTGGCCGAGGCATTGCAGATCGATAGCGTCCATGCCGAGGTGCTGCCGGCGGACAAGGCCGCCACGGTGGCCGACTTGAAGAAGAACGGCGCAGTGGTCGCGATGGTGGGTGACGGCATCAACGACGCGCCGGCATTGGCCGCGGCCGATGTCGGCATCGCCATGGGCGGCGGCACCGACGTGGCGATGCACGCGGCCGGCATCACCCTGATGCGCGGCGATCCACGACTGGTGCCGGCGGCGCTGGAAATCAGCCGGCGCACCTACCGCAAAATCCAGCAAAACCTGTTCTGGGCCTTCATCTACAACCTGGTGGGCATCCCGCTGGCCGCGCTGGGCTTTCTCAGCCCGGTGGTCGCGGGTGCGGCGATGGCGTTGTCGAGCGTCAGCGTGGTCAGCAATGCTCTGCTGCTCAAACGCTGGAAGCCTGAGGAATGAGCACGTATGCCCTGGGGCTGCGACTCGGGAATCGAATAGACCTTCAAACGAGGGAAGCCACATGAACATCGGCCAAGCCGCGAAGAAAACCGGTCTGTCGGCGAAGATGATCCGCTATTACGAATCCATTGAGCTGATCTCGCCGAGCGGGCGCAGCGCCAATGGCTATCGTCATTTCGGCGAGGAAGACCTGCACCGCCTCGCCTTCATCAAGCGCTCGCGGGATCTGGGCTTCTCGCTGGAAGAAGTGGGTCGGTTGCTGACCCTATGGCAGGACCGCCAGCGAGCCAGTGCAGACGTGAAGGCGCTGGCCGGCGCGCACATCGACGAGCTGAACCAGAAGATCGCCGAACTGGTGAGCCTGCGCGATACGTTGCAACAGCTGATCGACCATTGCCATGGTGATCACCGCCCCGACTGCCCCATCCTTCAGGACCTGGCGTCCGGGTGCGGTTCGAACCCGCAACGGTGATACAGCCGCGAGGTGCGTCGCCACGTCACTGGTAAGTCCACTTGTCTGAATCATTGCAATATGTAAACCCGATGAATAAACTTCCGCCCATGCAAGGCGGTCAGCGGCTTTATTGCCACTGGCGTTTCACCGGGCTTAATTCCAGCCCTGATCACGCCGCCTTGTCTCCAGAGGCCTCTGGCCTTCCCCGCGTCACCTGAACCAATAAAAAGAAGAATAGGCTGCCTTGCCTGCAGCCTGTTCGGTAGATTCGTTCGCCACTTCCCGGCGTCCCTGACCTGATTCGGCGTCGCACTGCGCGCCCTGCCTCGCCACATCACGTGTGGCGGTCAGCTTCAGTGTCACGGCGCTCGGTATGGTCATACCAATTATCCGAGCAGACCCATGCGGCCATGCCATTGGTCAACAGGTGCGCATTCGATAATTGACTAGGGCAACGAAACCACCGATGAAAAAACTTACAGTGGCGCTCTTGTGCTTGGGCCTGGCCGCCTGCTCCAAGCCCAACGAGCCCGAGAAAACCGTTGATGTACTGCTAATTGGCGGCGGCATCATGAGCGCGACCCTAGGCACCTACCTGCACGAGCTCGAGCCCGAATGGACCATCGACGTCTACGAGCGCCTGCCCAGCGTCGCCGATGAAAGCTCCAATGCCTGGAACAATGCCGGTACCGGCCATTCCGCATTCTGCGAGCTGAACTACACCCCGCAGAAAGCCGATGGCAGCATCGACATCAGCAAGGCCGTGACCATTGCCGAGTCGTTCGAGATCTCCAAGCAGTTCTGGGCGCATCAGGTCGAGCGCGGCGTGCTTCAGGAGCCGCGCCGGTTCATCAATTCCGTCCCGCACATGAGCTTCGTCTGGGGCGAGGACAACATGGAATTCCTGCGCAAGCGTCATGCGGCGCTGCAACAAAGCCCGCTGTTCAGCGACATGGAATACTCCGAGCAGCCCGAGCAGATTGGCGAATGGGTTCCGCTGCTGATGAACGGCCGCGACGAAACCCAGCCGATCGCCGCCACGCGCATGTCGCTCGGCACCGATGTGAACTTCGGCGAAATCACCCGTCAGCTGTTCGATGCCCTGGGCAAGAATGAGCAGGTCAAGCTGCATCTGCAGCATGAAGTGCGCGACATCGTGCGCAACGACGACGGCACCTGGACCGTAGTCTCGGCCAACCTCGCCGATGGCGAAGCTCAGACCAGCGTCAAGGCCCGCTTCGTCTTCATCGGTGCCGGCGGCGGCGCGCTGAAGCTGCTGCAGATGGCTGACATTCCCGAAGCCAAAGGCTATGCCGGCTTCCCGGTGGGCGGCCAGTTCCTGATGACGCGCAACCCCGAAGTCGTTGCCCAGCACCAGGCCAAGGTCTACGGCCTGGCATCGGTCGGCTCCCCACCGATGTCCGTTCCGCATCTGGATACCCGCGTGATCGACGGCGAGAAAGTGCTGCTGTTCGGACCCTTCGCGACCTTCTCCAGCAAGTTCCTGAAGAATGGCTCGCTGATGGATCTGCCTAGCTCGGTCAGCACCGACAACGCACTGCCGATGATCCAGGCCGGCCTGGATAACCTCGACCTGAGCCAATATCTGGTCGGGCAGCTGATGCTCAGCCAGGAAGACCGCATCGAGGAGCTGAAGAATTACTTCCCCGAAGCGGATGCCAGTGACTGGGAACTGATCACCGCAGGACAACGCGTGCAGATCATCAAGGACGATGCCGAGAAAGGCGGCGTGCTGCAGTTCGGCACCGAAGTCGTCAGTTCCGCAGACGGCTCCATCGCCGCCCTGCTGGGTGCCTCGCCGGGCGCCTCCACGGCCGCGCCGATCATGCTCAACCTGCTGAAGAAGACCTTCGCTGAGCAGGTCGAATCGCCGGAATGGCAAGCGAAGCTGAAAACCATCTTCCCGTCGTACGGCCTGGCGCTGAACGACGACGCGGACCTCACCGCGCGCGTGCGCGCCTTCACCAGTCAGCAACTGCAGCTCGACGTGCCGGCCGCCCAGGCCACGGTGAAGCCGAGCGCAACTCCGGTGAACTGAGGCACTCGCTCGAACCGAGAAACCCGCTTCGGCGGGTTTCTTTTTTGTGACCCGATGCCAGCGCTTAGGCGTCGCAAACAGCTCGTCCCGCCCATTTAATTGGCGTCATATTCACGTCGCAGGGATACGCCAGCTCTTCCGATAGCGCAGCGGCTCAGTGCGACGATGACCGACAGCTTCTTTGATCCTCATTTATTGGTATCTGCATGAACAGATGGTTTGGAAACATTGGCGTCAGCCGCAAGCTCACCATCGGCTTCGGTGCCGTTCTGATCCTTACGCTTGTCCTGGCCTGGATCGGCTGGGGCAGCTTAAGCAGCGTCATCCAGCGCAGCGGCTGGATGACGCAAATCGCCCAGCTCAACAACGACCTGACGGATCTGCGCATCGCGCGCCTGCAACTCATGTTGGCCAACGGCGACGCAACCACCAGCGCACGCGTGGACCAGACGCTGGACGTCTACCTGACCCATCAGACCAAGCTGCTCAACTCCTTCAAAAACCCGGTAAACGTGGCGATGCTCAAGGAGCAGGCCGGCTACAACGAGCTGTTCCGCCGCTCGCTGGACGACATGCGCCAGGGTTATGCGCTGGCCAACGACGCCCGCCAGACGATCGATGACAATGCCTCACGGCTCGGCGAACTCACCACGCAAGTCAGCGCACGGGTCATGCAGCTGGCCGAAGACAACGTCCAGCACCTCGGGCAGTACCGCGCCATCACTGAGGTCAAGGAAGCGATCAAGCAGGCTCAGTATCTGCTGCGAATCTACATGGCCTCTTCGACCTCACAGAACGCCCAGGCCGTCTATGCGCAGCTCGATGCAGCCGTGGCCACCCTGGACCGGCACCACGGCGCCCTCCAGCTGACCAGCCGGGATGCGGCGCCGCAAATTCGCACGGTTCTTGGCCAGTACCGCACGGCAATCGAATCGCTCGAAGCCGCGACCCAGGCAATCGCCAAGGCACGCCAGGGCATGATCGACCATCAGACGGAAATCCTGCGACTGAGCAAGGCACTGTATGCCTATCAGCTGGAACGGCTGGATATCGAGGGCAGCGAAGCGGGCAATCGCCTGATTCTCAGCGCAACATTGGCTGTACTGCTCGGCATTCTGGCGGCGTGGCTGATCACCCGGCAGATCGTTCTGCCGCTGCGCACCACCCTCGCGGACGTCGAACGCATCGCCGCGGGCGACCTGACCGCCACCGCGCAGATCACCCGCCGCGACGAACTGGGCGTTCTGCAGCAGGGCATCCAGCAGATGGGCAGCACCCTGCGAGCGTTGATCGGCGGCATTCGCGACGGCGTGAGCCAGATCAGCAGCGCCGCCGAGGAGCTGTCGGCGGTGACTACCCAGACCAGCGCCGGGGTCATTAGTCAGAAAGAGGAAACCGATCAGGTCGCCACCGCCATGCATGAGATGTCGGCCACTGTCCATGAAGTCGCGCAGAACGCCGAACAGGCGGCGCGGGCTGCCACCGAGGCGGATATCGAAGCGAGCGACGGCGACCGCGTGGTTGCCGAGGTGGTCACGCAGATCGAACGCATGGCCAGCGAAGTCATCCGTTCCTCGGAAGCGATGGCGGCGCTGCAGCGCGACAGCGACAAGATCGGCAGCGTGATGGGCGTGATTCGCGCCGTGGCCGAGCAGACCAATCTGCTGGCGCTCAACGCTGCCATCGAGGCGGCGCGCGCGGGCGAAGCCGGTCGCGGTTTCGCCGTTGTAGCCGATGAAGTGCGCGGCCTGGCGCAGCGTACGCAGAAATCCACCGAGGAAATCGAACAACTGGTCACCGCCCTGCACAACGGCACCCAGCAGGTCGCGGCCATCATGCAAAGCAGCCGCAATCTCACCGATAGCAGCGTCGAACTGGCGCGTCGCGCGGGTAGCTCGCTTGCCAGCATCACCCGCACCGTGTCCAACATCCAGGCGATGAACCAGCAGATCGCCACGGCGGCGGAAGAGCAGAGCGCCGTAGCCGAGGAAATCAGCCGGAGCGTGGTGAACGTACGCGACGTCTCCGAGCAGACCGCCGCAGCCAGCGAGCAGACGGCTGCATCGAGCGTCGAACTGGCCCGTCTGGGCAGTCAGTTGCAGACGATGGTCAGTCGCTTCCGTATCTGACCGGTCGTTGCCCGAGGCCAGGCATTGCGCCTGGCCTCGCTTGCATCAACTCCCCTGCGACTGCAGATAGTTCTGCAGGCCGATGCGGTCGATCAGTCCCAGTTGCTGCTCGAGCCAATACGCATGATCTTCTTCGGTGTCCATCAACTGCAGCGCAAGAATGTCACGCGTCTGGTAGTCGCCGTGCTGCTCGGCCAGCGTGATGCCCTTGGCCAGGGCTTCGCGCACTTTGTACTCCAGATCCAGATCGCTGCGCAGCATCTCGGGCACGGTATGCCCGGCGTTTATCGCATGGGGCGTCATGTCAGGCGTGCCTTCGAGGAACAGGATGCGTTGCAACAGCGCATCGGCGTGCTGGGTTTCCTCTTCCATCTCGTGGTTGATGCGCTCGTAGAGCTTGGAGAATCCCCAGTCGGCATACATTCGCGAGTGCAGGAAATACTGATCGCGCGCGGCCAGCTCTCCACGCAGCAGTTCTTTCAGATATTCGATGATCTGTGGCTGACCTTGCATTGCGACTCTCTCCTGCGCTGATCTGAAAACCCGGGCAATGATACGCCCAATCGGCATCGGACGAACCGCTGCCCCCATTGTCGCGGGCAAAACCGCCTGACCGGCCGGTCACTACAGCATAGGTCGAACTCCCGAGCCGCAGCGGGGCTCTACTGAATCTGTCGCAGCGTTTCGCATCGTCGCCGCGACGCCTTTGCCCGCCCTATCAGGAGTACGGATGCCGCAGCCAATGCGAACACCCCGAGGCCCGCTATCACATTCCCGCATCACCGCCGCCTTGTGCGCATTGCTGTTCTTGTCCGGCTGCGCCGACGACGAGACGCCCGCTCAAGTGCCGCCGCGCGTGGCCTTCGTCGAGCCGCTGCAACGCATCGAGCACGGCCCGCAGACCCTGCGCTTTCCTGGCGTGGTCGAGAGCGTGACCACCACACAACTGGCTTTCCAGGTACCGGGGCGTGTCGAACGCATGCTCGTCGATGAAGGCGAGCGCGTGGAAAAGAGCCAGCCACTGGCCAAACTCGACCGCACGGATTATGAGCTGCAACTGCGCGAGGCCGAGGCTCGGCTGCGCCAGCTGGAAGCGGACCTGACACGCAAGCGCACGTTGCTCGCCGAAGGCATTCTCGCGCCGGCGGCGGTCGAGCCTTTGCAGGCCAATGTCGTGGCGGCGCGCGTCGCCCGTGATAGCGCGCTGCGTGACATCGACCACAGCACGCTGAATGCCCCTTTCGACGGCGTCGTCGCGCGACGCCTGGTCGAGCCGGACATGGTGGTCGCCACCGGTTCGCCCGTACTCGAACTGCAGAATAACCAGCACATCGAGGTCACGGTCGACCTGCCCGAGACCGCCGCCTTGAACGTCCCGCTGAACGCCACCTTGCAGGCCGAAGGCGAGCTGGTCATTGCCGACCTGACGCTGCCGTTGACCTACAAAGAGCACAGCACCCAGCCACGCGAAGGCTCGCGCACCTATCGTCTGACGCTGCGAGGCGACCCGCCGGCAGACTACAACCTGCTGCCGGGGATGGCCATGCGGGTTCGCCTGCAGCGCCCGCCCGCCGCGCAGGACGATGCGCCGCCACGTTTTCGCCTGCCGCTGACGGCTGTACAAGCGGCACCGAACGGCAGCCACTATCTGTGGCTAGCGGTGGACGGCCACGTCCAGCGCCGCGACCTGCAACTCGAACGCATCGAAGCGGATCATGCGGTGGTCAGCGGCGAGCTGAACGATCAGATGCTGGTGGTGGTGGCCGGTGGTAGCAAGCTGTCCGAAGACCAACCGATCAAAGCCGAACGGCGGAAGTGAGCGGATGGACTTAGCCCGTTACGCCATCTGCAAGCCGGTCAACATCTGGGTGTTGCTGCTGATCTGCCTGATTGGTGGGACCATCGCGTTCTTCGAGATGGGTCGCCTGGAAGATCCCGAATTCACCATCAAGGAAGCCATCGTCACGGTGCAATATCCCGGCGCGACCGCCATCGAGGTCGAGCAGGAAGTCACCGAGCCGTTGGAAAGCGCCATCCAGGAACTTGCGGAGATCAAGGAAATCCGCTCGCGCTCGATGATCGGCCAGGCCGAAATCCGCGTGGAAATCCAGGACCGCTACACCGGCGAGCAGCTCGATCAGATCTGGGACAAGCTGCGCAACAAGATCGACGATGCCCGGCAGGAGTTGCCACCGGGCATCGATCCGCCGCTGGTCAATGATGATTTCGGTGACGTCTACGGCATTTTCTTCGCCCTCACCGGCGACGGCCTGACCCTGGAAGAACTGCACGAAGTAGCCAAGGATCTGCGCCGCGGCCTGATCACGGCCGATGGCGTTGGCCAGGTTGAAATCGCCGGCGTGCGCGAGGAACGGATTCTGGTCGAGGTCGATCAGGCGCGCCTGGCCGCGTTGCGTCTGTCTCCGCAGGAACTGGTCGCCGCGCTCAGCGACGCCGATGCTGCGGTGGAGGCCGGCGGTGTCCGCGCCGGTGAGTTCTTCGTGCACATCCGCCCGAGCGGCGCCTTCGATTCGCTGGATGCCCTGCGCGCGTTGCCGGTCGGCCAGGGCCAGCAGAGCGTCGATCTGGGCTCCATCGCCACTTTGAAACGCGAGTACGCGGAGCGGCCTCGCCAGATCATCCGCCATAACGGTGAGCCGGCGCTGACGCTAGGAATCAGCGGCATTTCAGGCAGCAACATTGTCGAGGTAGGCGATAGCGTCGAAGCAGCGCTGCAGGCCATGCAGCACCTGGTGCCGCTGGGAGCCGAGCTGCATCCGCTCTACCAGCAGCACAGCATCGTCAACGAGTCGGTCAACAGCTTCGCGCTGAACGTGTTCCTGTCGGTGGCGATCGTCGTCGGCGTGCTGTGTCTGGCCATGGGCCTGCGCGCCGGCATGATCATCGGCGCGGTGCTGTTCCTGACGGTGCTCGGCACGTTGCTGTTGATGTGGCTGGCCGGAATCGAGCTGGAGCGCATTTCACTCGGCGCGCTGATCATCGCCATGGGCATGCTGGTGGACAACGCCGTGGTGATCTGCGATGGCATGTTGATCCAGAAGCAGCGCGGCATGAGCATCCTCGACGCGTCACGCAAGACCCTGCAACAGACGCAATGGCCGCTGCTGGGCGCGACCATCATCGGCATTCTGGCGTTCGCCGGGATCGGTCTGTCGCAAGACACCACGGGGGAATTCCTGTTCTCGCTGTTCTTCGTCATCGCCGTCTCACTGCTGCTGAGCTGGCTGCTGGCGCTGCTGGTGGTGCCGCTGTTCGGCCATTACCTGTTGGAGCGCAAAGATGACCGGCAAGCGGACGACGCGAACGGTGCCGACGAGGCCTACAGCGGACCGATCTACAACCGTTACCGTCGCATGGCCGGCGCTGTGCTGGCGCGCCCCTGGCTGACGCTGGGGGTATTGGTGGTGCTTACCGTGCTCAGCGTGCTGGGTTTCAGCCGTGTGCCGCAGAGCTTCTTCCCGCCGTCGAGCACACCGCTTTTCTACGTCAATCTGTTCCTGCCGCAGGGCACGCACATCCGCGAAACCAGCCGCACCGCCGAAGACGTCGAGGGTTACCTGGAGGGGCTCGACGGCGTCACCGATGTGTCCACTTTCGTCGGGGCGGGCGCGTCGCGCTTCATGCTGACTTACGCGCCGGAGCAGCCCAACTCCTCGCTGATGCACTTTCTGGTGCGCACCGAAGACGCCGAGGTGATTGCCGAGCTGGTTGGCGAAGTGAATCAGACATTGCCGGGCCGCTACCCTTCTGCCGATGTCGCCGCCGCGCAATTCCTGTTCGGACCCAACGCCGAAGCCAAGCTCGAAGCACGCATCAGTGGCCCCGAACTGGATGAGTTGCGCCAATTGTCCGCCGAAGGTCAGCGCATCCTTCAGGAACAGGGACAGGTCTTCAACATTCGCGACGACTGGCGCGCCCCGGTGCCGGTGCTACGCCCGCAACTGGATCTGGACCGCCTGGCCGATGCGGGGCTGACCCGTCAGCAGGTGGCGCAAGCATTGGCCGTGGCCAGCGAAGGACAGCAGGTAAGCGTTTTCCGTGATGGTGACGAGCTGATCCCGATATTGCTACGCGCAACGCCCGAGGATCGCATGGCACCAGGCGACCTGCTGCAACGGCTGATCTGGAGCCCCACAACCGGCAGCTACGTGCCGCTGGCACAGGTGGCCGATGGCATCGAGGCCACCACTGAAGAATCGATGATTCGCCGCTACGGTCGCGAGCGCACCATCGCCGTGCGCGCCGAACCGCGCGACGGAGAAAACACCAACGTAGCCTTCCAGCGGATTCGTCCGCTGATCGAGGGCATCGAATTGCCGGTCGGTTACTCGCTGGAATGGGGCGGCGACCATGAGCAGTCTTCCGACGCGCAGCAGGCTCTGGCCAGCACGTTGGCGCTGCCGTACTTGGCGATGGTGCTGGTCACGGTGCTGTTGTTCGCCAAGGTCCGCCAACCGCTGATGATCTGGCTGGTAGTGCCGATGGCGCTGTGTGGCGTCACCCTCGGCCTGCTGCTGACCGGCCAGGCATTCGGCTTCATGGCATTGCTCGGCCTGCTCAGCCTGACCGGCATGCTGATCAAAAACGCCGTGGTGCTGGTGGATGAGATCGACCGGCAAATCGCCGACGATGTGCCGCGCCTGACCGCCATCATCGAGGCATCCGCCTCGCGCTTACGGCCCGTGGTCATGGCTGCGGGCACTACGGTGTTGGGCATGGTGCCACTGCTGTTCGATCCATTTTTCGCCAACATGGCAGTGACCATCATGGGCGGGCTGGGTTTCGCCACGTTGCTCACACTGTTGGCGGTGCCGTGCCTGTACCTGCTGTTCATGCGCGTCAAACCGGAGGAAACCTGATGCCGCGCCGATTGCCTCGCACGCCCCTGATCTGCGCATTGGCATTGGCGCTCGGCGCCTGCTCCAGCGTGCCGGAGCGGCCCGAGCCCGATGTGCCGGAATCCTGGTTTCATGCGGTGCGCGAGCAACCGGCAGACGCTGAGGCGCTCGCCGACTGGTGGCGGCAATTCGAGGATCCGGCGTTGACCCAGCTGGTGCACCGGGCATTGGAAAACAACCGCGACATCCGTCTGGCGATGCTGCGCGTCGACACCGCGCGGGCGCAGTTGCGTCAGGCCCGCGCAGGGCTGTTCCCATCCTTCGATCTGCCAGGTTCGGTTAGCCGTCAATGGATCGAAAACAACAACGAGCAAGACCCCGACAGCCCCATCGGCGAGTTCGTCCCGGATGACGACGTGATCACCTTCGACAGCTGGGAACTGGCGCTACAGGCCACCTGGGAGCTGGATATCTTCGGCGCCACGCGCGCGCGGACCGACAGTGCACGGCAGCAGATTCGCTCGGCCCAGGCCCAGGCCATCGCCGCTCGGCTGGCGGTTGCCTCGAATACGGCGCAAGGCTATATGCAACTGCGCGCGCTGGAAGGCCAGCGGGCGTTGCTGGTCGAAGGCATCGAATTGGCTGCGGAACTTGAGCGTATCGCCCGCACGCTGTTCGAGGCCGGCGAGGTCACCCGTCTGGATGTCGAAGCCAGCGCTGCCGAACGGGCTTCGCTGGAGGCCGATCTCGATGAACTGGACATCAACCTGGCCGAAGCGCGACTGGCATTGGATACGCTACTCGCCGAACCACCAGGCAGCATCGCGCGACAGCTCACGACGTCGACCGAAGTGCCGCTGGCAGGCCAGCCCATTCCGCCGGGGCAACCGCTGGACCTGCTGCGCAGACGCCCGGATCTGATCGCCGAAGCCGCGCAATTGGAGGCCGCACAACTGCAGTCGCTAGCCGCTCGCCGCGACCTGTTTCCGACGCTGGCCCTGCAGGCTGCCGTAGGCCGTTCAGGGCTCGCGCTGGGGGATGCCATTTCCAGCGCTTCCAACTTTGCCCGCCTAGGCGCAACCTTTGGCCTGCCCTTCCTCGATTACCGGCGACGCGGCGCAGCCATCGAACTGGCCGATGTCGAGGGTGAAAGCACGTATCTTGGTTTTCAACAGGCCCTGGCCGAGGCGTTGGAAGAGGTAGAACGATCATTGGTACGCATCGACGGGCAGCAACGCCGCCTGAATTCGCTGCGTAACACCCTGCGCCATCGCCAGTACGCCTACGAGCTCGCGCAGAAGAGCTATCGATTGGGCGAGGCGAATCTCAACGAAGTACTCGATGCCCAACGCGGCTCGCTGCAGGCGAGGCAGCAAGCCCTGCAAGGCCGTACTGCTCTGGCGACAGCGCAGGTCGCGCTGTTCGTGGCGCTGGGTGGCGGCTGGGAGATGGATCCGAATGCGCTCGGAGCTGGGACGGACGCCGAGACGTCAGGCCAGTAGAGTTAGCCCGCCGAACGCGAGTGGGTCTGGTGGCGCCAGGCGCTCCGGCGTCTTGGACGCAAAGCGTCCCGAAGCGCCGTGCCCGCGCGGGAGCGTGGGTACGATCCAACTTTTATTTCAAATCGATTATCGAGCGGTTTGATGCGCGGGTTTCGCCCTGCTGGGCGAGTCACTTTTTCCAAACGCCGGATGGTCGGCCCCGAAAAAAGTAACCAAAAACGCTTGCCCCTGCATACGGCCCCGGCTGCGCCGGGGTTCGTTCGCTCCATCGCCGCTCACCCTTCTGAAAGGGGCGGTTGGTGTTGCCTGATGGTTCGTGCATCGGGCCAAAAAGCCAAAGCAAGGATTTTATGATCTCTCACTCGCCCAGCAGGGCGAAACCCGACCATCAAGCGACTCGACAAACAAGTCGCGACTCAACAAGCCATCACCCCCGCATCCACGGCGGCGTCGGCGGCTCGTCGCCGGGTTCATCCGTCGCATTGCGCAACGCTTCCTTACGCGCCTGTTCGGCCAAAGTAGCTTTAATCTCACGCATCACCGCATCCAAGTCAGCAGCATCCTCCGGCTCAGCAAATTCACCGGTCAGCTCGGTATCCGGCGTCAGCTTGCCGTCCTCATACAGCGCCCACATTTCCTTGGCATAACGGGTGAACTTGAGCTCCGGCGCGAACTGCCCGAAGTACGCCGACATGTTGCCGACGTCGCGCTCGAGCATCTCGAACGCATGGTTATTCCCTGCCGCGTCGACCGCCTGCGGCAGGTCAATGATGACCGGGCCGTACTCGTCGAGTAGCACGTTGAACTCGGACAGGTCGCCATGCACCAGACCGGCGCAGAGCATCTTCACCACCTCGCCGATCATGAAGGCATGAAATTCGCGGGCATCGTCGGGGTGTAGATCAACGTCGTTGAGCCGTGGTGCGGCATCGCCATCCTCGCCAGAGATCATTTCCATCAACAGGACGCCGTCGAGAAAGTCATACGGCTTGGGTACGCGTACGCCAGCATCGGCCAGACGGAACAATGCCGCCACTTCGGCGTTCTGCCAGTTCTCTTCCTTTTCCTTGCGCCCGTGCTTGGAGCCCTTGGCCATGGCTCGGGCGTCGCGGCTGCTGCGTACCTTGCGACCTTCCTGGTACTTCACCGCCTGACGAAAACTGCGGTTGTTGGCTTCTTTGTACACCTTCGCGCAACGCAGCTCTTCACCGCAGCGCACCACATATACAGCTGCTTCCTTGCCGCTCATCAGCGGCCGCAGCACTTCGTCGATCAGCCCATCCTCGACCAGCGGCTCGAGTCGTTTTGGCGTTTTCATCAGTGGCTTACAGACCCTATTCGACTATGCAGGCCTGCAGGTTACGGTAATCGTCAGCACGCTTCCATGCTCGCTAGCAAGTTTGAAAGCGCATTGCGGATTGGCATCGCAGGCGAGCAGGACGGACAATCGAACACGACTACCCAAGGAGCCGCGCAATGATCGATTTCGACCGCTGCTGGCAAGCCCTCTGCGAACGCGACGCAGACTTCGATGGCCGCTTCGTGTTCGCCGTACGCTCGACTGGCATCTTCTGCCGCCCAAGCTGCCCGGCGCGTCGCCCCCGGCGAGACGGCGTCAGTTTCTTCAGCAATTCAGCCAACGCTGAAGCCGCCGGCTATCGCGCATGCAAGCGCTGCGCGCCGCATGGCCAGAGCCCGACCGAGCAGCTGGATGCACTGGTAATCGCCGCCTGCCGTCTGCTCGATGAAAATCCCGAGCCGATGACGCTGGACCGGCTGGCCGCCCGCATCGGCCTGTCCACCTCGCACCTGGCCCGCGCATTCAAGGCCCGAACCGGCCTTACGCCCCACGCATGGGCGGCGGCACGCCGACGCGAGCGGTTGGAGGCGCAGCTTCCGGGCGCCGAATCGGTACTCGGCGCGGCGCTGGAGTCAGGCTATGGCAGCACACGCGGCGCCTATCAGAACATTGCCGCGCTCAGCCCGGCACAGCGCCGGCGCAAGGGCGCCGGCGAAGCTCTGCGTTATGCAATCAGTCCGTGCCCCCTGGGATTGTTGCTGGTCGCTGCCAGCGACAAGGGCATCTGTGCCCTGTTGTTCGGCGATGAGGAGCAGGCTCTGCTCGACGAGCTTCAATCCCGCTTCGCCGCGGCGGAATTGATATGCGACCAGGCCGGGCTCGGCGAGTGGCTGCGCTCGATCCTGGAGCAGTTGCAAGAGCCAACCCGCGCCGCGCTGTTGCCGCTGGACTTACGCGGCACGGCATTTCAGCAACGCGTCTGGCAGGCCTTGCAGGACATTCCGGCCGGCGAGACTCGCCGTTACGGCGAACTCGCCGCGAGCCTGGGCACCCATGCGCGCGCCGTCGCCCGAGCCTGCGCCAGTAATTCGATCGGGCTGCTGGTTCCGTGCCACCGCGTCGTCGGGGCCAACCAGGCGCTGACCGGTTACCGCTGGGGCATCGAGCGCAAGACCGCTCTGCTCGAATCGGAGCGAGGAGAATCGGGAGCCTGACGGCGATCTGGCGGTCGGATATTCCACGCCACCGGAAAAGAGCCGCCGCCATGACCGAACTGAAACGCTACCGTATCCATTACCTGATCAATGGCAACCCGGCGTCGCTGACGCTGGACGCCTTCGAGGAGCCCGCCATCGGGCAGGCCGAGCTGGAGATTCTTCTGCACCACGTCAGGGAACCGCGCGCAGCCACCGACGCCCCTTGGGAGATTCCGGAGCGCGCCAGCGAGCACAGCCGCATGGCCGAGCTGGGCGTCAGCGACATTCAGATCGAAGAGGAAAAGCGCTGAGCGCCTATGACCCGATGCCACGAAAGGAGACGCCCGCCGTGCGCCTGATCGACACCCACACGCACCTTGACTTCGACCCCTTCGACACCGACCGCAGCGAGGTGCTGGCCCGCTGCGCCCGTGTGGGCGTCGAGCGCGTGCTGGTGCTCGGCGTGCATCAGGCCAACTGGAAGAGGGTCTGGCAAATGGCGCTGGACGAGCCCGCCGTGTACGCCGCGCTGGGCCTGCATCCGGTCTTTCTTCAGGATCATCGACCGGAGCACATGGACGAGTTGCGCGATTGGCTGCAACGTCTGCAAGGGGAAGAAAAGCTCTGCGCCATCGGTGAGATCGGCCTGGACTATTACATCGAGGATCCGGACAAGGAGAGGCAGCAGCACATTCTCGAAGCCCAGCTGGACCTGGCGGGCGAGTTCGAGCTGCCGGTACTGCTGCACGTACGCCGCGCGCATGCAGCGATGATCGCGACGCTGAAGCAGCGCAAGCTGAAGCGCGCCGGTATCGCCCATGCTTTCAGTGGCAGCTGGGAAGAAGCCCGCGAGTACATCAAGCTCGGCTACAAGCTCGGCCTGGGCGGCGCCGGCACCTGGCCGCAAGCACACCGCATGCATCGCGTGCTGCAGCAGCTACCGCTGGACAGCATCGTGCTGGAAACCGATGCGCCCGACATCACACCCCACAGCCATGCCGGGCAGCGCAACAGCCCGGAATTCCTCCCGGACATCTGCCGCGAGCTGGCGGAACTTCGCGGCATCACCCCCGAAGAGTTGGCCGAGGCCAGCTATCGCAACAGCTGCGAGCTGTTCGGCTGGCGCTGAGCCTATACGCGGAACGCGCCAATGAGTTGCTGCAACCGACCAACCAGTGCGCTGAGCTCGCGGCTGGCTTGCTCGGTATGCCCAGCGCCTTCGGCGGTACGCTGCCCGGCTTCGTTGATCGCGACGATGTTGCGATCGATATCGTGCGCGACGGCGGTTTGCTCCTCCGCAGCCGCGGCGATCTGCTGGTTCTGATCGACGATGACGCCGACCGCACCGAGAATGTTTTCCAGCGCCTGACGAACCTGGGCCGACTGATTGACTGTCGCATCGGCCATCGAATGGCTGGCATGCATGGTCTTCACCGCAGCGCCGACACCGCCCTGAAGTCGCGCAATCATCTGCTCGATTTCTTCGGTGGACTGCTGGGTGCGTCTGGCCAGGTTGCGCACTTCGTCGGCGACCACCGCGAAACCACGTCCCTGCTCGCCGGCGCGCGCCGCTTCGATCGCGGCGTTGAGCGCCAGAAGATTGGTCTGCTCGGCGACACCTTTGATGACGTCCAGCACCTGGCTAATGGCCTTGCTGTCGCTGGCCAGCTGATTGATTACGTTGACCGACTGCTCGATCTCCGCGGCCAGTCGCTCGATGCCGCCGACCTGCGCTTCGACCAGGCTGCGCCCGCTCACCGTTTCTTCATTGACGCTCTGCGCGCTACCAACAGCGGCCTCGGCACTGGACGCAACGCCCTGCGCGGTCGCTGACATCTGATTCATCGCGGTGGCGACCTGCTCGATCTGCCCGCGCTGTTCGGACACCGTCTGATTGCTTTCGCCAGAGACGGTTTCGACGCGCGAAGCCTGACGCTCCACCTCGCCGACCGTCTGACCGACCCGTTCGATCAACTCACGGATCTTGGCCACGGTCTCGTTGAATACCTGGCCCAGCTCGCCCAGCTCATCGCGGCTTTGCACATTGAAACGCGCGGTCATGTCACCGGCGGCGACGCGGTCCATGGTTGCACCGAGGCTCTTCAACGTCGCGCGAGTGGACATGTAGAACGCGCTGTAGAGATACACCACAAGCACGAACACCAGCACCAGCGCGGCCAGCAACAGGGTCATGAGCAGGCGCTTCTGCTCCAGACGCTGTTCGAGTTGTTCGTCGAGGAAGCCCAGAATCGCGTCGTTGAGCGCGTAGGTCTTGGCCATCTCGGCGCTGATCAGGTCATAGAACGCGTCCCATGGCTGATCCAGCGCTTCAGCCATGATCACCTGGTCCTGGAATATATCGCTGCTGATCTTCAGAGAGTCGCGACTGGCGGCGGTGTGGCTGTCGAGCTGGCGCTGCGCAGAGCCGCTACTGGCCAATACGTCCTGTAGCTGAGCGCCGTATTGAGCCTGTTGCTTCTCCAGCTCCAGGAGAAGTTCGTCCAACTTGTTGCTGGCGTCGGAGTTCAGATAGCCCTGGCCAAAGGTGTAGGAGCCGACCGCTCGCCCCTCGCCGAGAATGGCGGTGATCGAGGGCGTGACCGAGGTCAGTAGCTCCGCCAGCATCCGAACATCGCGCTGGCTGTCCTGGCTCAGACCCGACTGGCTGGCGATCAGCTTGATCATCACCTGAGCCTTGCCCAACAGCGCACGCGCCATGGCGACCTTGGTTTGCAGGGATTGCTGCGCCTGCGCCTCGCGCAGGGCGGCATCGAGGTCGTCCCGGCGGGTATTGAATTCGGCCACCTGTTCAGGATTATCGCTGACCGGCGTCAGGCTTTGCATCCGCGCGGACAATCCTCGTTCGGCATCCGCCAATCGGGTCACCAGCGCCTGCACCTCGCCGGTCTGGCCAATGATGCCCTCGATTTCCACCAAGTCTTTCCAGTCTTCCATCTCGCGGCGCAGCTGCAATGCCGTACCCAGCAACTCAAGGCTCTGCAGTTCGGTGCGGGTGCCCTCGAATTCCCGATAGGAGTCGCGCACCAGGTAAAAATTGGTGAGCAGCATGGGGACGAAGAAAAGCACGCTGATCAGGCTGAACTTCATGCCGAAGCTCAGGCGATTCATCAACGCGATGGCGGGATACAAAAGACCTTTCAAAAGACGTCTCCCAATTTTTATTGTTGCCAACAGCATCGAGGCTGCAGCAGGGCTCGTCAGAGTGTGAGGAACTTATACGGGATATCGGTCACAGGTTATGTAACTTAAGGTAATGGCAGAGTGATGGCGCGACAAGCGGCAGAAGGCCCGCCAATTCCGGCCTATCCACGGCGCTTATGCAGAGCGCCGGACGACGGGCTGAGGCGGCGCGGCGCCCGATACGATTGTGCTGGGCGGCTAGAGAAAGAGCGTCCAGAGCGCGATGGCCGCATACCAGAGCATGCGGGTTCTCACCAACAGCGCGGCAAGGCCGTCCAGCCGTGAGATACCCGCCTCGCCTTCATACGGCTCGCGCAGATCCGCCGCAGCCGGACCGATGTCGGTCAGCAGCTGCGGGGCGGGCGTTTCCCAACGCAGCAGATCCTGCAGCAGGGCGCGATTCATTGCGACGAAGTTACCGACCAGTCCGAAGCTGACCAGCAGAAGCCGCACCGGCAGCCAGTCGAAGGCGTGTCGCAGCTGCCCCGCCCGCTCGCGCATGGCTTCGCTCCCGGTGTGCTCGATCGTCAGCGCAAGCAGCCGGTAGGCCAGCGCGGCCATGGGACCAAGCAGCACATACCAGAAGATCACCGCAAAGAAGCCCTGATGACTGCGCCAGAGCAGCTGCGCCTCCACGGCGCGCAACAGGCTCGGCGCATCCGGCGCGCTGAGGCCCAGATCACGCTCGGCCACCAGCGCGGCGGCGTTGACATCTCCCCGGCGCCAGGCGTCGCGGAATGCTCCGAATTCACGCTTGCCCTGCCCTCGTCCCAGGCTGTAGAGCAGCACCAGCAGATGCAGCGGCAAACTGAGCCAGCCGTAGGCCAGCGGCTTGAGTGCCATCAGTAACAAGCCGAGCACCAGCACCGGCAGCAGTACCAACAGCGAAAGACTCAGCCATGGTCTGGACGCCATGTCCGCGCGCCCTTCGACTCGCCGCAGCAGCTGCAGCCACGGGCCGTCGTGCTGCACATCACGTCGCCAATCGGTGAGTTTGTCGATGAGCAGAACCAGCAGCACCACGAGAAAAATCATTATCGAATCCTATGCGAGGCTCTCAGGCCACGATCGAGGCCGCGCGCAGGCGCAGCCAGTCGAATGCCGGGCCGGGGTCGGTCTTGCGGCCCGGTGCGATGTCGCTGTGACCGCGAACCCGCTCCGGCGTGATCGCCGGATATGCCTGCTGCAGCAGGAGGCAAAGGCGGATCAGGCTGTCGTACTGGGCCTCACTGAAGGGCACGTCATCGGTGCCTTCCAGCTCGATACCAAGGGAGAAGTCGTTGCAGCTTTCTCGTCCATCGAAGCAGGAAATTCCGGCGTGCCAGGCGCGATCCAGGCAGGAGACGAACTGGGTGATCGCACCATCACGCTCGATGAGGAAATGCGCAGAGACCTGCAAGGTGGCGATTTCTTCGAAGAAGGGATGTTCGTCGGTGGGCAGGCAATTCTGAAAGAACTGCTGGACCTTGCCGGTCCCGAAGCAACCCGGCGGCAGGCTGATGTTGTGGATGACCAGTAATGAAATCTCGTCATCCGGGCGCTTGTTGAAATTGGGCGAGGGGCAATGGCGAATGCCTCGGCACCAGCCTGTCGCATGATCCAGCTGCATCGAAGCGGAACCTGGGTTGGCTGTAGGGTCTGCAGGCTAGCGCCTGCACGCTGCCGACCGCAACCCGGCTGCGCTACCCGAGGTCGATGGTCTGCTGCCCGCCCGCACGCTTTTCATCCCTGCGCGAGGCCAGACGGTCGGCCAACCGCGTCGGCTCCGGTAGCCGATAGCGGGTGACATAGCGCATCACCAGTTGCGGGGCGGTCGCCAGGCTAACCCGGTTGCCGGGCGAAATGATCAGTGGCCGAACCTTGTCCTTGCTGCGCAGCACGCTGCCGATCACCTTGCCGTGCTTGTCCAGCAGATCGACCTGATCGCCGCGCCGCTCGCCGAGCGGCTCATGCTGGCCGGTGAGAATTTTCTTCGCCACTCCGATCGTTGGCAGCCCGGTAATGACGCCCAGATGCGCAGCGATGCCGAGGCCGCGCGGATGCGCAATGCCGTGCCCGTCGGAGAAGATCAGGTCCGGCGTCTGGCCGAGTGAATCGAGCGCCTGCAACACGGCGGGTAGCTCGCGAAAAGACAGCAGCCCCGGAATATACGGCATGCAGGTGGGAATCCGCGCCAAGGTCTGGGCCAGCGGTTCGAGGGTTTCGGCGTCGAGCAGCACCACTGCGGCGCGGGTGATCTGGCCACCCTCTTCGAAACCGACATCGACGCCTGCGATCAGCCGCAGCGGCCCGAAGTCATCCTCCAGCACGACCTTGCTGGCCAGCTCTTTCTGCATTTCCCGGGCAGCACCGGGACTGCCATCCCAGCCGCTGAATGCACCGGCGCTCGAGCGTGTTGTATTGATTGTCATGGAAGCCCTCTTTGCTGATCAGATCGGCAGAGCCGTGAGCGGTTCCGCCGACTGAGACGGATTGCGACTAGACAGTCAGTCGAAAAACAAGGACGCTCCCGCCGGACTACGGCAGTTTTACCCTGCATTGTCGCTATAAAAGTTCCTATAAAAACAACCGAAACACGTAGAAATCACACCCATGCTCACCGCCCAACCGTTGAAACGTATCAGCATTCTGGCCACCGATGGGGTGTTTGCATCCACCCTGATGCATGCCAAGGATTTTTTCCACATGGCCAGCCTGCGCTATGGCAAACAGCTGGGGATGGATTTGACGCCGGCCTTCGAGACGGTGCTGGTCAGCCCGGATGGCCGGCCGGTCACCACGTTCAGCGGTGCCAGCGTTGCGGTAGATGGCGCGCTGGATGGCGCCGATGCGGTGATATTGCCGGCGTTCTGGGGCGATTTCGATGCGCTTGGCCAGCAGTACCCGCAGGTGACGCCCTGGCTGAAGGAACGACACGAGGCCGGCAGCACCATCTGCGGCGAAGCCACCGGCGCATTCTGGATGGCTGCCGCGGGATTGCTCGACGAGCGCGAAGCCACGACTCATTGGCGCTTCGCGCGTGAGTTCGTCGAGCGATTCCCACGAGTGCTCTTTACTCAGGAGAAGCATCTGACCGACAGCGACAATCTGTACTGCGCAGGCGGCACCACTTCGGCATGCGATCTCTACATGCATCTGGTCGAACGCTTCTGCGGCTCGCATATCGCGCAGGGCATGGCCCGCGACGTGCTGTTCGAGGTGCAACGCAACTACAGCCCAGGGCGCATCGGCTTTGGCGGCCAGAAGCTCCATCTGGACACCCGCGTGCTGCAGATTCAGGAATGGCTCGAGGAGCATTTCGCGGAGAAATTCCGCTTCGAGGACGTGGCGCGCGACCACGGCATGAGCATTCGTAACTTCATGCGCCGGTTTCAAGCGGCGACCGGCGACAAACCGTTGCATTACCTGCAGCGGTTGCGCATCGAGACAGCTAAAAACCTGCTCTCCACCACCCGCAAGAGCATCAAGACCATCAGCTACGAAGTGGGTTACGACGACGCCAGCTTCTTCGCTCGGCTGTTCCGCCAGCACACCGAGCTATCGCCGAATCGGTATCGGCAGCAGTATCGGCATAAGAGCGGCTAGAAGATAAGAGCGGCTAGAAGCTGTCAGCGGGCCGGACAGAATCCGGCCAAGCTTTGCTTTTTTTGAGCCTCAAGCTACTGGCTTCAAGCTTCCTCTCTACGGTTTATGCGGTCGAGCCAGATACTCATGCGACTGCATTTCCAGCAGACGGCTGAGGGTGCGCTGGAATTCGAATTCCAGACGGCCGCCGGCATACAGGTCCTTGAGCTCGACCTCGGCCGAGAGGATCAGCTTGACGTTGCGGTCGTAGAACTCGTCGACCATGTTGATGAATCGCCGCGCCATGTCGTCCTTGGAAACGTCCATTCGCTCGATATTGGAGACCAGCACCGCGTCGAATATCTTGCCCAGCTCGATATAGTCGTTCTGGCTACGCGGTCCATCACAAAGCTCGCGAAACTCGAACCAGGCGACGCCGCCGGCCGTCTTGCGCGCGATGATCTCGCGGTTTTCGATCATCAGCGCTTCGTTTTCCTGCACCCGACACTGCTCCGGCAACAGGCTGCGAAAGCTCTTCTCCAAGCTCAGCTCCGCCTCGGCATCGAGCGGGAAGTGGTAGAGCTCGGCCTGTTCGAGCGCGCGCAGGCGATAGTCGATGCCGCTGTCGACGTTGACGATTTCGGTGTGCTTCTTCAAAAGCTCGATCGCCGGCAGGAAACGGGCCCGCTGCAGGCCGTCCTTGTACAGGCCGTCCGGAACGATGTTGGACGTGGCTACTAGACTCACACCGTTCTTGAACAATTCTTCGAGCAGGGTCGCGAGGATCATCGCGTCGGTGATATCCGACACGAAAAATTCGTCGAAGCAGATCACGCGTGACTCATCGGCGAAGCGCTTGCCGATGATGGTCAGCGGATTCTTCTCGCCCTTGAGGGTGCGCATTTCTTCGTGCACGCGCTTCATGAAGCGGTGGAAATGGGTGCGAGTCTTCTGCTCGAAGGGCAGCGCGTCGAAGAAGGTGTCGACCAGATAGGTCTTGCCGCGACCGACACCGCCCCAGAAGTACAGGCCCTTTACCGGTTCCTGCTGCTTCTTGCCGAATAGCTTGCCCAGCAGCCCGGATTTGTTGCGGTCGTCGGCGAGCAGATCGTCATACAGACGCTGCAGATGGCGCACCGCAGTTTCCTGGGCGGCATCGTGGAAGAAGTCGGGACGTTTCAGGTCTGCCTGATAGCGCTCAAGAGGTGTCATGGCGGGGTCTGGGTAGTGAAACGGGGCCGACACTTTAGCCGTGCCCTCGGTGGTTGGCAATTTACGCAGATCGTTCAAGCGCTTGGGCCTCGAGGAAAACAGGGATCGGCAGCGATGCCGTTCAAGTAATGAACGGCAGACAGCCCTAAGAACTACACGGCAAGTGTCGCCAATGCCTGGCGCAGGCGCAGCATGGCGGCTTCCAGCGCCTGCTCATCTGCGTAGCCGGGGCTGTCGGCGATGCATTCGCCATCCAGCCACAGCGTGAATTGATTGCTCTCATCGGCACGGAGTTCCAGGGCATCCACACCCTGCGCGATCAAATGTTGGCTGGTCACACCGATCGCCTTGGGATCGTTGAACGGCCGCGATAACAGCAACTCTTCGCCATCGGCTGCAAAAAATCGGAAGCGGAAGCTACCATCGCTTTCGCGGAAACTGGCGAAGCGCGCGGCCTTTCCGCCTTTTTTCTTGGCTGGCGCGGCGCTTGCTACTTCACTACGGAAATTACGCAGCCCCACCGCTTCACGCAGCTCGCCGAGGAACGGTGTAGCGAGCTTGCGCGCCTTGGCGGCACCGGCCTGCAGGATGTCCTCGAGATCGCCGGGGCGCTGCATCAGTGCGTGATAACGCTCGCGCGCCTCGCCCAGCTCGTTGTCCAGCAGTTGGAACAGACGCTGCTTGGCCTCACCCCAAGCCAGCCCGCCGACTAGCTCGGCGCGGAACTCGGCCAGTTGCGCCGGCGCGGCGAAGGCTTGGTAAATAGTGAACAGATGGGAGTCGTCCGGGTCTTTCGGCTCGCCCGGCAGTTTCGAGTCGGTGATGATGCGCGCGATGGTGCTTTTCAGCTCCTTGGCACTGGCGAACAGCGGAATGGTGTTGTCATAGCTTTTGGACATCTTGCGCCCATCGAGCCCCGGCAAGGTCGCCACGCCCTCCTCGATCACGGCGGCAGGCAGGGTAAAAAACTCCCTGCCATTGCCAAACAGATGATTGAAGCGTTGGGCGATATCACGCGCCATTTCGACATGCTGAATCTGGTCTCGACCGACTGGCACCTTATGTGCGTTGAACATAAGAATGTCCGCCGCCATCAGCACCGGGTAGCTGAATAGCCCCATGGTGACGCCAGCATCCGGGTCCTCACCCAGTTCGACATTCTTGTCCACTGATGCCTTGTACGCATGCGCGCGGTTGAGCAGCCCCTTGCCAGCAACGCAGGTCAACAGCCAGGTCAACTCAGGGATTTCCGGGATGTCGGACTGCCGATAGAAGGTCACCCGATCCGCATCCAGACCAAAGGCCAGCCAGGTGGCGGCGATCTCCAGGCGCGACTGCTGGATGCGCAGCGGATCGTCACACTTGATCAGTGCGTGATAGTCGGCGAGGAAGTAGAAGGAATCGGCATCGGCTTCGCGACTGGCAACGATAGCCGGCCGGATAGCGCCGGCATAATTGCCCAGATGGGGCGTGCCGGTGGTGGTGATGCCGGTAAGGATTCGGGTTTTCATACAATCATCTCGATTCAGTCAGCGCAAACGGCAGGCGGTTAGAAGGCCATTTGAAGGCGGTCACGCAGCGGAGCACTAGGCCAGCCGCGGCGCTACCAGCTCTTTCAGCTCGACCAGCTTGCCGTGGAAAAAGTGGCCGCATTCTGCCACTTTCAGCAGCTCGTGGGGGCGCTGGAGCTCAGCCGAGAACGCGTGCACCGAAGCCGGATCGACGACTTCGTCATCGTCTGGCTGGATAACCACCAACTCGCAATGCTCGGCCAGCGGCTGATCCGCCAGTCGCGAAACCGCCGGCGCGACCATGAACAACCGTTCCAGCGACTCGCCACGGGCCTCGAGCCGACCAGCCAGCGTGGCCGCTACGAAACCACCAAAAGAGAAACCCATCAGGGTCAATGGCAGCCCGGGATGCTGATCACGAAGCCAGCGCAGGGCAGCTTCGGCGTCATCCACTTCACCGGTATTCATGTCATGGCTGCCGGCGCTGCCGCCAACGCCACGAAAGTTGAAGCGCAGCGTGGCATAGCCGGCATCGCGCGCGCTGCGCTGCAGCGTCGAGACCACCTTGTTGAGCATGGTCCCGCCCTTTACCGGGTTGGGATGACAGATCAGCGCCAGCCCGCGAGCATCGGGTTGATCGAAATACAGGCCTTCCAGCACACCGGCCGGACCCTCGATGGAAATGGGGGTTTCACGTTTCAACAAAGTAACTCCGTGACGTTAGGGCGAGTCGACTCGTCTTGCTTGCACCTGCGTCGCGATCGCCGCATCGCGTCGCGGTATACAGGGCAGGTACGAGACGTTAACGTATCAGGCCGTGGGAAAACCACCGCACAGCAGCCGATAGGACGGTGCAGAGCACCGGATGTCAGCTGCGTCCGGCATCTCACCATCACACAGCTTCGCTGCCGAACAGCACAGCCGTTTATATAGAGGAAGTACTCGTGGAACAGACCCTCGCGACCTGGTTGCTCCCGATCGTTGGCGTGATTGCCGGCATCGTCATTGGATATCTGATCGCGCGCAACAGCGCACCGAACAGCACGCAGCGTCAGGTGGATGAATTGCAGGAGCGCCTCGATACCTATCAGAGCGAAGTGGTCACGCATTTCAATACGACTGCCAGCCTGCTGCGCAAGCTGACTAACAGCTACCAGGACATGCAGAATCATCTATCCGAAGGCGCCGACAAACTCGCCCTCGACGAACAAACCCGTCAGCGTCTGCTAGCCGCGTTGCATAGCGAGGAAAGCCACAGCCACCGGGAACGCTTGAGCTCACCGGCATTTACCGAGCCGCCGAAGGACTACGCGCCCAAAGACGGCGACACGCCCGGCACACTGAACGAAAACTTCGGCCTGAAAAGCCGGCATTGACTCTAGGGCGGCACGTCTCGCGTGCCGCTCCCTCACGCACTACTGCTTCAAACGCATAGACAGATCGATCGCCCGCACGTGCTTGGTCAGTGCACCGATCGAAATATAGTCCACACCGGTTTCAGCAATCGCACGTAGCGTCTCGTCATCGATGCCACCCGAGGCCTCCAGCTTTGCCCGCCCCGCCGCGATGCCTACCGCAGTTCTCATGTCAGCCAGGCTCAACTCGTCGAGCATCACGATATCGGCGCCTGCGCGCAGCGCCTGCTCCAGCTCGTCAAGATTCTCCACCTCCACCTCTACCGGTTTGCCCGGCGCGATGCGATGAGCCGCGGCAACGGCTTCGACGATTCCACCACAGGCGGCAATATGGTTTTCCTTGATCAGGAACGCGTCGTACAGGCCGATTCGATGGTTATGGCAGCCGCCGCACGTCACCGCATATTTCTGGGCCAGGCGCAGGCCCGGAAGCGTTTTACGCGTATCGAGCAGACGGACCCCGGTACCCTCGACCAGATCCGCGTAATGCCGACAGCGCGTCGCGACGCCGGACAGCGTCTGAAGAAAATTCAGCGCCGCACGCTCGCCACTGAGCAAGGCGCGCGCAGGCCCCTCAAGATGAAAAAGGACCTGATCGGCCGCGACCTGCTCGCCATCGGCCGCATGCCAATGAACCGCCACCCGCGGATCCAGCTGCCGAAACACGGCATCGACCCAGGCCGTGCCACTGATTACCGCTGCCTCACGCGTGATGACCGAGGCATACGCGAGCCGTTCAGCAGGGATCAATTGAGCCGTGATGTCACCGGTGCCGACGTCCTCTGTCAGCGCTTTACGCACATTGGTTTCGATTTCGGCGGAAAGGTCCGCAAGAGTGATATTGGTCACGACGGGCTCCCATTGAATTCGACGAGAGTATACGGCGTCGCCCCGCCACGACGCAGCATAGAGCCGTTTGCGGGCAAAAATGCCCGCTGGGCAGCCATGCCTGAGCTAATGCCTTGCCAACCGCTTGTAGGAATTTCGGGAAGTATCTGTGAGCCGCATCATGTCCAAGGCAAAACCGCGCTAGGCTAATAAATAAGATGCATGTAATGTCTCCGTTAATTGGCGCCACCAAAATGGCGGCCATTGGCCATGACTGACAAATCGTTGCCCCTGCCCATTAACAGCGGCATGCTACGGGTTGTTGAGCGCTTGCATCAGCAGGCGACCGGAGAGTCTCGATGCGAACCGATGCGAAAGTGGTGCACCTGAAGGCCGCCCCTGAGCAAAAGCAGACCTCACCGACAGGCAGGTTGCCCGTCGCGCTCATCAGCGTCCGCGATAAAGCAGCTCAGCAGCTGCGTTCGGCATTGCAAACGCTGTTCGACAACGCTGACGACTCGCTCTTCGAAATCGCAGACCGCGCTACCAGCAACGCTGAACAGAACGCATTCTTCGAAGCCATGCGCGATCTGCGGATGAAGCGCCGCGGCATCGAGCGCAGCTTTCTGCAGCAGGTTTTCGAATCCTTTTCCAAGCTCAACCAGTACGAAATCGGAAAACCCGCGCCGCAGGAAGCATCATTCGAGAGCCTGGCGCTGGTGCAGAACGACGAACTGGAAGAGTCGGTTGCGATCGACACCATGGTCGCCAAGGTAATGAGCCGCACCACCCAGCCGCTCAGTCACCTCACCACACGCATGAATGTTCTGGTCAGCAGGAAGCTGGACGACAAGAGCAACCCGCTTGGCCCACAGCAGCTATGCGAATACTTTCTTGAGGCCTGCCGCAACCTGGGCGTCGAGATCAAGGTCAAGCTGATCATTCTCAAACTGTTCGAGCGTTACGTGCTGACGGACCTCGAACAGCTTTACGCCGAATCGAACCAGACCCTGGTCGCAGCAGGCGTTCTGCCGGAACTGCAGTCCAGCCCGCCGCGCCGCTCGCCTAGCCGCCCGAACGCACAGGAAGGCAGTACACAACGAACACCGGGCTCAGGCTTCATTCAGTCGCCCGCATATTCAGATGACAGTGCTCACGAAGCGTTTGGCGCGCTCCAGACACTGCTTTCGGAACTACGCGGAAGCGCGCTACCCGCCCGCAACCTGCCTAGCGATGCCATTCCGATTTCCAGCAATGACTTGATGCGGCTGCTTTCGCATCTCCAGTCTCGCGCCCCACAGCAGATCGATGAATACGATCTGCAGGGCCAGCTCGAGCAGCTCCTGCACCGCGTCAGCGCCAAGAGCGGTAAATCTCGTGTGGTTGGAGAGGTCGACGAAGACGTCATCAATCTGGTGTCGATGCTGTTCGAGTTCATCCTCGACGACCGCACCCTGCCCGACTCGCTCAAAGCGCTGATCGGTCGATTGCAGATCCCGGTTCTGAAAGTTGCCGTTCTGGACAAGACCTTCTTCAGTCGCGGCAGTCACCCCGCCCGCCGCCTGCTCAACGAGATCGCCTCGGCTGCCATGGGCTGGGTCGATCAGGACGAAGCGCAGCGCGACAGCCTGTATCAGAAGATCGAGCAGATCGTGGCTCGCCTGCTGAATGACTTCGTCGACGATCCTGCCATCTTCTCCGAATTACTTGCCGACTTCCTCGCTTTCACAGGAGACGAGCGCCGTCGCAGCGAGCTGCTTGAACAGCGCACGCGAGACGCCGAAGAAGGACGCGCCAAGGCCGAAATGGCCCGCCAGGAAGTAGAGCACGCTCTCAATGAACGCCTGCTCGGCAGAACTCTCCCCGAGGTAGTCGTCCGGCTGCTGCAGGAAGCATGGAGCAAGGTTCTATTGTTGACCTGCCTAAAAAACGGCACTCAATCCGAGCAATGGCGGGACGCCTTGGCGACGATGGACGACCTGATCTGGAGCGTTACGCCTCACGAGGATCCAGCGTCCCGGGAAAGGCTGCTCGAGCTGGTTCCCAGCCTTCTTAAGAATCTTCGTGAAGGCCTGGTCAGCGCAGCATTCGACCCCTTCTCTACCAGCGACTTCTTCACCCAGCTCGAAGCGCTGCATGTCCAGACCCTGCAGCAGCTCAACCAACCTACTTCGAATAACGCCCCGCTCGCGCACGGTGAAATCATCACCGAACCGAAGCTGGAACTGCCGCCGCGCGACGAACACCCCGCCGAAGCCCCCACGCCAGCGATGGTCGAAGTCAGCGAGGAAATAGTGCTATTGGCGCCTGGTGAAAGCCGGGAGAAGGAACCCGAGATCAACCTGGCGGACAATGATGAAGCGCTGATACAGGTCGATAATCTAAGGGTCGGTAGCTGGGTCGAATTCCAGGAAGACGAGGACCACAAGCTACGTTGCAAGCTGGCCGCTGTGATCAAGCCCACCGGCAAATACATCTTCGTCAACCGCACCGGCATGAAGGTTCTGGAAAAGACTCGCATGGGGCTCGCCACAGAGTTCCGTCGCGGCGCAATCCGCCTACTCAACGATGCCCTGCTTTTTGATCGCGCGCTGGAATCGGTGATTGGAAACCTTCGCAGCCTGAAGAGCAGCGGACGCTAAGTGCAACCGGCGTGCCGGCTGATGCCTGCATGCCCTCCTTTCGTTGTCCGCTGCCGCATCACACAGCCTCCGCCCTGCTTCGATACCCGCCCTCATTTGCCGCCGCGCTTGGCATTTGCCGTCGCGCCGCTAGAATGCCCGCATATCCTTCGAGGTGCGTATGCCCAGCCGCCTGAACCCCGACGACCAAAAACGCGTTGACCAATACCTCAGCGCGCCACAGCACCAAGTCGAGCGCCGCCCCTTTCGGCCCTGGCTGCTCCTTGCGCTGATACTCGTGACGATCATCGGCCTGGGCTTATTGAGCCGCCTCCTCAGCCGCCTGGTGTTATGAGTATCGCCCAGATGAGCAACCGAATTCCGCAAAGCCTTATGAGTCCATCCCATGACACACCGTATCGTAATCGTCGGCGGCGGCGCCGGCGGCCTGGAGCTTGCCACCCGCCTGGGTAGAACGCTGGGCAAGCGCCGCAAGGCGCGCATCACCCTGATCGACGCCAATCTGACGCATATCTGGAAGCCACTGCTGCATGAGGTCGCTGCCGGCTCGCTGAACTCGTCCGCCGATGAGCTCAATTACGTCGCACAGGCCAAATGGAACCATTTTGAGTTCCAGCTCGGCCGTATGAGCGGACTTGAGCGGGAGCGCAAATGCGTACACCTTGCCGCCTCGCTCGACGAACACGGCGCCGTGCTGGTACCGGCTCGCACGCTCAGCTACGACACCCTGGTGGTCGCGGTCGGCAGCACCACCAATGACTTCGGCACCAAAGGCGCAGCCGAACACTGCATCTTCCTCGACACCCGTGAGCAGGCTGAGCGCTTTCACCGCCGCTTGCTCAGCCACTACATGCACGCTCACGCCAGCGAAGGCCGCCACGGCACCATCAACATGGCGATCGTCGGCGCCGGCGCGACGGGCGTCGAGCTTGCCGCCGAGCTCCACCATGCCGCACGCGAGCTCGCTGCTTACGGCCTGGACGGCATCAAACCGGAAAACGTCCATATCACGCTTATAGAGGCTGGTCCGAGGGTTCTGCCGGCTTTGCCAGAGCGCATCAGCCAACCTGTGCACCAGACACTACAGAACCTGGGCGTGACCGTGCTGACCAACGCCGCCGTGAGCGAGGTAACCGAGGAAGGTCTGCATACCAGCAATGGCGGCTTCGTAGCGGCGACCCTGAAAGTCTGGGCAGCCGGTATCCGGGCGCCGAGCTTCCTGCACGAAATCGACGGCCTGGAAACCAACCGGATCAATCAGCTGCAAGTTCTGCCAACTCTGCAAACCACGCGGGACGAGAACATATTCGCCTTTGGCGACTGCGCCGCCTGCCCTCAACCGGACAGCGACCGCAACGTACCGCCGCGCGCACAGGCCGCGCATCAGCAGGCTTCACTGTTGGCTAAATCGATCGCTCGACGCCTCGAAGGCCAAAACCTGCCTAGCTATCGCTACCGTGATTACGGCTCTCTGATTTCGCTCTCGAGCTTCTCTGCGGTCGGCAATCTGATGGGCAATCTCACAGGCAACGTCATGCTTGAGGGCTGGTTGGCGCGGATGTTCTATGTCTCGCTATACCGAATGCATCAGATCGCGCTGTATGGAGTAGCTCGTACCACGCTGATGATGATTGGCGACAAACTCAGCACCAGTACCGTGCCGCGCCTGAAACTGCACTGAGCTTTATGCCCATGGGTCTATTCCCGCTCCGCGCGAGCATGGCTCATGGCGTCACTTCGCGAATGCCGATGCAGCAGGCCTCGCCCAAAAGAAGACAAGCGTGCGCGGGTTAGCGATTGCCCGCAGTGCTTCGCCAATATATGCGCAAGGCCACAATTTACGGCTGCGATTTGAGTCCCCGTTCGTGAGCGAGCTCGCTCCTACAAACGACCTTCGAAAAACGCACACAAGAAAAAGCCGGAAGACCCTCTCGGATCTTCCGGCTCTCGTGCGCCTTTAGCGCTTTTTGGTGGGTCGTGTAGGATTCGAACCTACGACCAATTGGTTAAAAGCCAACTGCTCTACCAACTGAGCTAACGACCCAAAAATGGTCGGGGTAGGGGGATTCGAACTCCCGACATCCTGCTCCCAAAGCAGGCGCGCTACCGGACTGCGCTATACCCCGATTGGAAATTGGCTCCGCGACCTGGACTCGAACCAGGGACCCAATGATTAACAGTCATTTGCTCTACCGACTGAGCTATCGCGGAACTATCACTTCCAGCTCTTCGGATGGTTCGCTGTGATGCTTTGCAAACCCCCTTCAGAGGCGCGCCATTTTACGGTTCTCGACGCGCCTGTCAACAGAAAAAATGCGATTTACTACAACGCGTTGCGAGCTCAGCCGACTCGCGACGAACGACACGGGAGCCTTGCCACAACCTCGACAGAGCCACCTTGGCTGGGTGGCCCTGCCGCCGACCTCAAGCCTTGGCGAAGCGGATCTCATCACCCTCAACTGTGCCGGCTATGCTGGCCCCCGGTTCGAACGCGCCAGACAGGATGTCTTGAGCGAGCGGGTTTTCAATCCAGCGCTGAATGGCACGCTTCAGTGGCCGCGCGCCATAGACCGGGTCGTAGCCAACCGCGACCAGCTTGCTCATCGCCTCTTCGCTGAGCTCAAGGCTCAACTCACGCTCGGCCAGACGCTGCCGCAAGCGGCCCAACTGGATCTGAGCGATACCCGCGATCTGTTCGCGCGCCAGAGGATCGAACACCACCACCTCATCGATACGGTTGATGAATTCCGGCCGGAAGTGGCTGCTTACCGCGTCCATGACCGCCGCCCGCTGCGCATCGGGATCGCCCACCAGATCCTGGATCTGGCTTGATCCCAGGTTCGAGGTCATCACAATCACCGTATTGCGGAAATCCACCGTACGTCCGTGGCTATCAGTCAGGCGGCCGTCCTCGAGCACTTGCAGGAGAATATTGAAGACGTCCGGGTGAGCCTTCTCGACCTCATCCAGCAGCACCACCGAGTACGGCTTGCGGCGTACCGCTTCGGTCAGGTAACCGCCCTCTTCGTACCCGACATAACCCGGAGGCGCACCGATCAGCCGCGCCACCGAATGCTTCTCCATGAACTCGGACATATCGATGCGGATCATCGCCTCCTCGGTATCGAAAAGGAATTCGGCCAGCGCCTTGCACAATTCAGTCTTGCCCACGCCGGTTGGCCCAAGGAACAAAAAGGAACCGCTGGGACGATTCGGATCGGCTAGACCGGCACGCGAGCGGCGCACCGCGTTGGCCACCGAAACCACCGCCTCGTGCTGCCCGATCACTCGCTGATGCAGTAGATCCTCCATCTTCAACAGCTTCTCGCGCTCGCCTTCAAGCATTTTCGAGACCGGGATACCGGTCCATTTTGAGACGACCTCGGCGATCTCTTCATCGGTCACCTTGTTGCGCAGCAACTGGTTCTCCGCCTTGCCGTGCTGGTCGACCATCTGCAGGCTGCGCTCCAGATCCGGAATGATGCCGTACTGCAGCTCGGCCATACGCGCCAGGTCGCCCTTGCGTCGCGCGGCTTCGAGTTCGGCCTTGGCCTGCTCGATCCTCTGATGCATCTGGGCGGAGCCCTGCACCTCGGCTTTTTCCGATTTCCAGATCTCTTCCAGATCGGCGTATTCGCGCTCCAGCTTGACGATTTCCTCGTCGAGCTTGGCCAGGCGCTTGCGGGTCGCCTCGTCGTCTTCGTTCTTCAGCGCCTCGCGCTCGATCTTCAACTGGATCAAGCGTCGATCGAGGCGATCCAATTCCTCAGGCTTGGAGTCGATCTCCATGCGAATGCGACTACCCGCCTCATCGATCAGGTCGATGGCCTTGTCCGGCAGTTGCCGATCAGTGATGTAGCGGTGCGACAGCTTCGCGGCGGCGATGATCGCGCCGTCGGTGATGGATACGCCGTGATGCACCTCGTAGCGCTCCTTCAGGCCGCGCAAGATGGCGATGGTGTCTTCTTCGCTCGGCTCATCGACCTGAACGCGCTGGAAGCGCCGCTCCAGTGCCGCATCCTTCTCGATGTACTGGCGATACTCATCCAGCGTGGTGGCGCCGACGCAGTGCAGCTCGCCACGCGCCAGTGCCGGTTTGAGCATGTTGCCGGCATCCATGGCGCCCTCGGCTTTGCCGGCGCCGACCATGGTGTGCAGCTCGTCGATGAACAGGATGACCCGGCCTTCCTGCCTGGACAACTCATTGAGCACGGCCTTGAGGCGCTCCTCAAACTCCCCGCGAAACTTAGCGCCGGCGATCAATGCGCCCATATCCAACGCCAGCAAGCGCTTATCCTTGAGGCCGTCGGGCACCTCGCCGTTGACGATGCGCTGGGCCAGCCCCTCGACGATGGCAGTCTTGCCGACACCAGGCTCGCCGATGAGCACCGGGTTGTTCTTGGTCCGCCGCTGCAGCACCTGGATGGTTCGGCGAATCTCGTCGTCGCGGCCGATCACCGGGTCGAGCTTGCCGTCTTCGGCCCGCTTGGTCATGTCGACGGTGTACTTATCCAGCGCCTGACGCGATTCCTCCACATTGGGATCGTTGACCGCATCGCCACCGCGCAGGTTGGCGATAGCGTTTTCCAGCGCCTTCTTGCTTACACCTTGGGCCAGCAGCAACTTGCCCAGCCGGGTATTACTATCGAGCGCTGCGAGCAGCACCAATTCACTGGAAATGTACTGATCACCCTTCTGCTGCGCCAAGCGGTCGGCCTGGTTGAGCAGACGTGCCAGATCCTGCGACATGTTCATGTCACCCGTGGGGTTCTGCAGCTTGGGCAGCTGATCCAGCTCCTTGGTCAAAGCCTGGCGCAAGCCGTTGATGTCAAAACCCACCTGCATCAGCAGCGACCTGATCGAACCGCCCTGCTGATCGAGCAGCGCCTGCATCAAATGCAGCGGCTCGATGGAGGGATGATCAAGACCGACGGCGATGGACTGGGCATCGGAGAGGGCAAGCTGCAGCTTGCTGGTCAAACGATCGATACGCATGTAGTCACCTTTCAGTAAGGCAGGCCGGCGCACTCAATCGCACCTCGAACGAAAGCCTGCGAGATGGAAACTTAGATGAGGCTGATTGTGAGAGATTCAAGCCGGATGGGGCTGATGCATGTCATGGGTGGGGCTGCAACTTGCCGGTTTGGGGTTGCCAGACGCGCCCTTGCAGCTCCAGCTTGCCGCTCTTTATCCGTCTATCCAGACCAAGCTGGCGAAGCGTCCGGTACGAGCGGCCCGACGATAGGAATAGAAGCGAGGGTCAGTCACGGTACACAAGCCCCCGCCGAAGACCCTGGTGACACCGCAGGCAGCAAGCCGGATGCGGGCGAGCTGATAGATATCAGCCATGTAGCGACCTGCGTTGCGGCTGGGTACGAACGCTTCGGCTGCTATTGCATGCTGTGACACGAACGCCTCACGCACCTCGGAGCCGACCTCGAATGCAGCGGGTCCGATCGCCGGACCGAGCCAGGCTATCAACTGCGCATCTGACCCGCCCATCGCTGCCACCGTCGCCTCCAGCACGCCGCCGGCCAACCCGCGCCAGCCGGCATGCGCGGCCGCTACCCGGGTCCCGCCGAGGTTGCAGAACAACACCGGAAGGCAGTCGGCGGTCAGTACGGCGCTGGCGATACCCTGCGCGCCCGTCCAGCTGGCATCGGCGGCGGGACATGCATTCGGATCAGCTTCGACGATAGAGCTCGAATGCACCTGACTCATCCAGGCCGGCTGGCAACCGAGCAGCTGCTGCAAGCGCTGCCGATTTGCAGCCACAGCGACCGGATCATCGTCGACGTGATCACCCAGGTTGAAGCTGTCGAAAGGCGCCTGACTCGTCCCGCCGTTGCGGGTGGTGACACAGGCCCGCACGTGCTGCGGGGCCGGCCAGTCGGGGACGATCCAGTCGCCAGGCCAGGCGCTCACCCGACGAACGCCTCGCGATCCTGCTGCAGCAGCGCCAGCAACCAGACGAAATCATCCGGCAACGGCGATTCCCATTTCAGCCGCTCACCACTGACCGGATGGTCAAGCTCGAGAAACCGCGCATGCAGCGCCTGTCGTGGGAAGTCGCGCAGCGTCTGCACCATGGTCGGGTTCGCTGCCGGCGGAATACGGAAGCGCCCGCTATACAGTGGGTCACCCACCAGCGGATAGCCAATATGGGTCATATGCACGCGAATCTGGTGGGTGCGCCCGGTTTCCAGCTTGACCCGGACATGGGTGTGCGAACGGAAGCGCTCCAGCACTCGATAGTGACTGACGGCGGGCTTGCCGCCTTCAACCACCGCCATGCGTTGGCGCTGCTGGCCGTGCCGGCCGATGGGCGCGTCGACAGTACCGCCGGTGATGATCACACCAATGACGATGGCTTCGTAGATGCGGCTGACGCTGCGCGCCTGCAGCTGCTCGACCAGACGCGTCTGCGCTTGCAGCGTCTTGGCCACGACCATCAGCCCCGTCGTGTCCTTATCCAGACGATGCACGATGCCGGCGCGCGGCACATTGATCAGATCCGGCACATGGTGCAGCAGTGCGTTGAGTAGCGTGCCATCGGCATGCCCTGCCGCGGGATGCACCACCAGACCAGACGGCTTGTTCAGCACCAGGATGTGCTCATCCTCGAAGACGATATCCAGCGGAATATCCTGCGCCACCCACTCGCCCTGCGCCTGTTGCTCGGCGGAAAGCTCCAGAACCGCGCCCGCATGCACAGTATCGCGGGGACGCAACGCGGCGCCGTCTACCGTCAGCCGCCCGTCCTTAATCCAAGCAGCGAGGCGCGAACGGGAATGTTCCGAAAAAAGCTGAGCCGCGACCTGATCGAGGCGCTGCCCGCCGAGGTCGAACGGCACCTCGGCGCGAAGATGGATGGCCTGAGTCGAGATCGTGGACATAATTAAGGGCGCTTCATAAATGAGGGGAAAGGCAAAGGGTGCGGCAGTTAGGCCAGGGTGACGAGCGATTTCGACCGAGTGCCGCCAAAGGCCAATGACAAACTGGCTGACGTACAAGAAGAACCGACCTGTGGATAGCGACGCAGGCGGAGCCTTTGGTTTCGGCAACACGCTTGTGTTTAAATACGGCGTCTTTGTCCCGGCCAACCGGGGCGCTCATCATAACAGGACGGCTCAGCGCGAGACAGCCAGCCGTCACAGGGACGCAAGCCGCCATGCAAGTGAAACACCTGCTGCTGATCGCCATTTTCGCCCTAACCGCTGCCTGCTCATCGAACGAAACCATCAGCGAAAACCTCGGCGAAGCGGAACTGTACCGGCAGGCACAGGCCGACCTGGACAACAAGAGCTATACCAGCGCCATCAACAAACTGAAGACCCTTGAGTCTCGCTATCCTTTCGGCCGCTTCGCCGAGCAGGCGCAGCTGGAACTGATCTACGCCTACTATCGCAATACCGAGCCCGAAGCCGCGCGCTCCTCGGCCGAACGATTCATTCGTCTGCACCCACAGCATCCGAGCGTCGATTACGCCTACTACCTGAAGGGCCTAGCCTCCTTTGACCAAGATCGCGGGCTGCTCGCGCGCTTTCTGCCACTGGACATGACCAAGCGTGATCCGGGTGCCGCGCGCGATTCCTTCAACGAATTCGCCCAACTGACCACCCGCTTCCCGAATAGCCGCTACGCCCCGGACGCAAAGGCACGCATGATCTATTTGCGTAATCTGCTGGCGGCAAACGAAATCCATGTCGCCGATTACTACCTGCGTCGCCAGGCCTATGTCGCTGCGGCCAACCGCGGCCGCTACGTGGTGGAAAACTTCCAGGGCACACCCGCTGTAGGCGATGGTCTGGCCGTCATGACGGAAGCCTACCAGCGCCTGGGACTCGACGACCTAGCCGGCACCAGTCTGGAAACACTGAAGCTCAACTACCCACAGCATCCTAGCCTGGAAGACGGCGAGTTCGTGCCGCGCGAAGAAGAAGCCGACAACCGCGGCTGGCTGTCTCGCGCCACGCTTGGCCTGATCGAAACGGAAAACGAGGTTCCGGACACCTCGCAATCCAACCGCGACGTCGTGCGCCAGTACGAAAACGCCGCACAGGATCTGCCTGACGAACTGCGCCCCGTCCTGCGGGAGGCAGAAGCCGAAGCGGAAAACGAGCAAGAAGGTGAAGGCCGCTCCTGGTGGAGTTACCTGACCTTCGGCCTGTTCGACTAAGGCAGCCCGACGCCAGGACGACCAACGTGCAATACCACAGAACCTGCCAGACGGCAGATCCGCACGCCTTAGCCAGGAAGTAGCAATATGGGCCTGTTTCGTCTGTTGTTCTGGATCATTCTGATTGCTGCGGCGTTCTGGCTCTGGCGCCGCCTGATAAGCAAGCCGAAGGCAACCGGCAAACCGCAACAGACCACCGTAATGATGGTTCGCTGCGCTCACTGTGGCGTGCATCTGCCACGCGAGCAAGCGCTGCCGAATCATGATCGCTGGTACTGCAGCCAGGGACACCTGGAACAGGACAATCAGTCAGGTGGGAATTGAGCGCCTGACGTTTTTGGGCCACCAAGGCCAGCGAATCCTTCGCCTCTACCATCTCTATCGCGTTGCGATCGGCCTCGTGCTGGTGCTGCTCATCAGCAGCGATCTGCATAGCGACCTGATGCGCATGGTCAACCCGGCGGCCTTTCACTATGGCGCCTGGGTCTACCTGATTCTTAATATTCTCATCACCGTACTGCTGCAGAACCCGAAGCGAGAGCTGCCGGTGCTGGGCCTCGCCCTGCTGGACGTCGTACTCCTCACGGCGCTGTTCTATTTTGCCGGCGGCACGCCCAGCGGGATCGGCAACCTGCTGATCGTCGCGGTCGCCATCTCCAACATACTGCTGCATGGGCGCATCGGTTTTTTCATCGCCGCGGTTGCCGCGACCGGGCTCATCTACCTGACTTTCTACCTCAGCCTCAGCGATCCCTCCACGGGCAGCCAGTACGTCCAGGCCGCAGCGCTGGGCACGCTCTGCTTCGCCGCCGCGCTATTGGTGCAAGGTCTGACGCGGCGGCTGCAGGTCAGCGAAACCCTGGCACGCCAACGCGCAGAGGAAGTCGCCAACCTCGAAGCGCTGAATGCGCAAATCCTGCAGCGTATGCGCACCGGGATACTCGTGCTCGACCAAGCGGAACGCGTGCTGCTCGCCAATCAAGGCGCGCTCGACCTGCTTGGCCAACAATCACTGGCTGGAGAGCGGCTGGCGCCACGCTGCCCCGACCTAATCAAAGGCCTGCAACAATGGCGCGACAACCCGACCCTGCGCCCGCGCAATTTCAAAGCAACGCCCAACGGCGCCACGTTACAACCGAGCTTCGCCATCCTGCAGCACGGCGTGAAACAGGACACCCTGGTGTTTCTCGAGGACATTTCTCAGATCGCGCAGAAAGCCCAGCAGCTCAAGCTGGCATCCCTTGGCCGCTTGACGGCAAGCATCGCCCACGAGATCCGCAACCCGCTCGGCGCAATCAGCCACGCCGCTCAGTTGCTGCAGGAGTCGGAAGTCCTGGACGCGGCGGATCTGCGGCTAACGCAGATCATTCAGGACCATTCGCGGCGCATGAATCTGGTCATCGAAAACGTGCTGCAGCTGTCACGCCGACGCCAGGCCGAGCCGCAATTACTGGACCTGAAATACTGGGCGCATCGATTCGCCAGCGAGTTCCGTGAGAACTTGCCGCCACATCAGCGCGTGCACGTGGAAACCCGCGGCAGCTCCCTGCAGACCCGCATGGACCCGAACCAGCTGATCCAGGTGCTGACCAACCTCGTGCAGAACGGCCTTCGCTACAGCGGCCAGCTGAACGATCAAGCACAGGTGTGGCTACAGCTGTTCCGCGACGAGTCCAGCGATCTGCCGGTGCTCGAAGTGCTCGACGACGGCCCAGGCGTGCCAACCGACAAACTGCAGAATATTTTCGAGCCTTTTTTTACGACAGAGAACAAGGGCACGGGGCTGGGCCTCTATATCTCTCGAGAGCTATGCGAAAGCAACCAGGCTCGTCTGGACTACCGAGAACGAGCCGAGGGCGGCAGTTGCTTCCGTATCGTCTTCGCGCATCCGCGCAAGCTGACCTGACGAGGCGGCACGGGTCACACATCAGCCAGGTCGCGGTACAAAGCACGCGCTGTAGCGTTAACATTGCCGACTCCGCGCCACAACCGAAAGATCGAGACCATGACCGCCCGCCAGAAAGCGCTGATCATCGATGACGAACCCGATATCCGGGAACTCCTGGAGATCACCCTCGGGCGCATGAAGCTGGACACCCGCAGCGCCCGCAATCTCAAGGAAGCCCGCGAGTGCCTGGCGCGCGAGCATTACGACCTGTGCCTGACCGACATGCGCCTGCCCGATGGCTGCGGACTGGAGATGGTGCAGTTCATCCAGCAACAGTATCCACAACTTCCTGTGGCGATGATTACCGCCTACGGCAGCCTCGATACGGCCATCGGAGCGCTCAAAGCCGGTGCTTTCGACTTTCTCACCAAACCGGTCGATCTTGGCCGGCTACGGGAACTGGTCAACACGGCGCTGCGGCTGCGTGCGCCGAACCCCAATGATCTGAGCGTCGATAGCCGTCTGCTCGGCGCCTCGCCACCGATGAACGTGTTACGCAAACAGATCGGCAAACTGGCACGCAGTCAGGCGCCGGTCTACATCAGCGGTGAGTCCGGCAGTGGCAAGGAGTTGGTGGCGCGGCTGATCCATGAGCAAGGTCCACGTCACGAGCGCCCGTTCGTTCCGGTCAACTGTGGCGCGATTCCATCGGAGCTGATGGAGAGCGAATTTTTCGGCCATAAGAAGGGCAGTTTCACGGGCGCGGTGGAAGACAAACCGGGCCTGTTCCAGGCAGCCGATGGCGGGACCTTGTTTCTTGACGAAGTGGCGGACCTGCCCCTTCCGATGCAAGTGAAACTGCTGCGCGCGATTCAGGAAAAAGCCGTCCGCTCGGTCGGCGGCGCGAAAGAGGTGGTGGTGGACGTACGGATTCTCTGCGCCACCCATAAGGATCTCGCCAGCGAAGTGGCGGCCGGCCGTTTCCGTCAGGACCTTTACTATCGGCTCAACGTCATCGAGCTGCGCGTACCCCCGCTGCGGGAGCGCCGCGAAGATATCGCTCAATTGGCCGAAGCCATGCTCCGCCGCCTAGCCCGGGAATGCAACGACACGCCGGCGCGACTACATCCCGACGCAGTGGCCAAACTGCAGAGCTATCGGTTTCCCGGTAACGTTCGCGAGCTGGAAAATATGCTGGAACGGGCCTACACGCTTTGCGAAGGCGATGAGATCAAGCTCAGCGATCTGCGCCTGGCAGACGCACCCGGCACGTCGGAAAACGGCGAAGCGAACCTCGCGCAAATCGACAACCTCGAAGACCACCTCGAGGATGTCGAACGCAAGCTGATCATGCAGGCGCTGGAAGAAACCCGCTGGAACCGCACCGCGGCCGCCCAACGGCTGGGGCTGTCGTTCCGCTCGATGCGTTATCGGCTGAAGAAACTCGGGTTGGATTGAGAAGCTGAGCTGCAAGCTGCAAGCTGCAAGCTGCAAGCTGCAAGCTGCAAGCTGCAAGCTGCAAGCTGCAAGCTGCAAGCTGCAAGCTGCAAGCTGCAAGTAGGTAGGGTGGGCTTCAGCCCACCAAACCAGGCACCGAAAACAGCAAGGCTGAAACGAAACGCCGCCCCTGCAACGCTCACATCCTTATTCGCTCAGCTTTCCAGCCTCCAGCCCCCCTCTCGCCTTCACCCCTGCGACAGCAGCATGCGCAGATCGATGATCGCCGCGTTGGCACGCGAGATGTAGTTCGCCATCACCAGCGAATGATTCGCCAGCACGCCATAGCCACTGCCGTTGAGCACCATCGGGCTCCAGAGCGGCTCCTGTGCAGCTTCGAGCTCACGGATGATCTGCCTGACGCTGATCGTCGCGTTCTTCTTCGCCAGCACATCAGCGAAGTCCACTTCAATGGCGCGCAGTAGATGCGACAACGCCCAAGCCTGCCCACGCGCCTCGTAGAACACGTTATCGATCTGCAGCCAGGCGGTTTCGACGCGCTCTTCCTCAAGCACTTGCTGCACGCCTTCGCGCTCCAGCTCCGGCGCCACCTGGGCATCCAGGCGTACCCGGCCAACGCTGGCCGACAGTCGCTGGGACAGCGAGCCCAGCCGAGTACCGACATCCCCCAGCCAGTTATTCAGATTATCGGCACGCGAATAGAACTGCGCCTTGGGCGCTGGGTCGCTCAAGCGCGCCAGGTAACGGTCCAGATAGCGGATGCCGTTGCGGTATTCCGATTCGCTGGCAGGCAGAGCCCAGCTGCGATTGTCGAAATTGAACAACGGCTCGGCCTTGGACAGGTCGGTATCCTCGGTCGATTGGGATTGTGATCGTGCAAAGTCCTTGCGCAACGCTCGGCTAAGATCACGCACCTGAACCAGGACCCCGTATTCCCAGCTGGGCATGTTGTCCAGCCACAGGCCGGGTGGCGCGACGTCATTGGTCAGGTAGCCGCCTGGCTTGTCCAGCAGGGTGCTGGCAACCCGCTTGAGGGTCTCGACTGTGGTGTAGCCATTGACGATCTGCTGCTGCGAAGCATTGGCTGCCTGCTGAACGTGCTGTTGCACCGAGAAGCGATCAGGCTCGGAACTCCAGTACCAGCCCACCAGCAACGCAACCAGCAAATAGACTGCAATCACTGCGACGAGCGCCAGCACCAACGGATTGCGAGTCGTCCCGTCCGTCCTGGCTGTGCTTCCCGACGAGCCGAGACGGCCGAAGCGGTTCTTCCAATCCAACATGGGTCTGTCCTTCTTCTCAAAATGCAAAGATTCGACCATCGGTCGCTAAGAGCGTTGCGGCAGGCGAACCACTATAACGCAGCCGATTCACCCAAACCTCATAATGAGAACCAAGCCACCTACGTGCACGCTGTCGATCGACCAGTTCAGTGGTAGCATGCGGCCACCATCGCGCCCTCTCAGAAGACTGCCGCAGCGGGCCCAGAGAACCGAAAATGTCGGACCAAGAAGAACTCAAACAGCACTTCGCGCAACGGGTGATCCACCAGGCACGAGAGGTACTCGAAGTCTGGCAGCAGCTGCAACGCAGCGAATGGAACGATCACTACCGAACTGCCCTTGCCGATGCCAGCCAACGCCTGCGGCGATTTGCCGAACGCTTCGAACAGACCGAGCATCGACAACTCGCACTCGCTATCGAGGAGTGCCTGGGGGATATCAACGAAAACCGCGGGCGCTTGTCGAGCGACACCATCGCCACCCTCAGTCAACTGATCTATCGCCTGGCCCGTACCGGCCTGCGTCATAGCGATCCGCGCGGGCAGTCCGGCTATGTCCCGGCATTGAGCAAGCCTATCTACATCGCCCTGGAGGACAACGAGCGCGCCAATCACGTGGTCCGCCAGCTTGAGTTCTTCAGCATGGCCGCTCAGGCATTTGCCAGCGACGAAGCGTTTCGTGCCGCCATGCATGAGCGCCACCCCGCAGCCCTGATCATGGATGTTGACTTCAATGGCCCGGGCGAAGGGCTGAAACTCGCCGAGCGCGTGCAACTGGGCCTGGAAGAGAAACTGCCGTTGATCTTCTTCAGCCACGAGGAAACCGACACGCCCATGCGCCTGGCCGCGGTGCGCGCCGGTGGCCTTGAATTCTTCACCGGTACCATTGACGCATCGAGCCTGCTGGAAAAGGTCGAAGTGCTTACCCGTACCGCCCACTACGAACCCTTCCGCGTGCTCATCATCGACGACTCGCGTGCCCAGGCGACACATACCGAACGCGTACTGAACAACGCGGGGATCATCACCCAGACGCTCAACGAACCCATTCAGGCCTTTACTTATCTGGCTGAATTCCAGCCCGATCTGATCATCCTGGACATGTACATGCCCGAATGTCTGGGCACCGAACTAGCCAAGGTCATTCGGCAGCACGAACGCTACGTGAGCGTGCCGATCATCTATCTGTCGGCGGAAGATGATCTCGAAAAACAGCTCGATGCGATGAACGAAGGCGGTGATGACTTCCTGACCAAACCGATCAAGCCAAGCCATCTGATCGCTACCGTGCGGACTCGCGCCGAGCGGGCACGCAATCTCAAGGCACGAATCGTTCGCGACAGCCTGACCGGGCTATACAACCATACGCACAGCCTGCAGTTGCTCGAAGACGCCGCCTCACGAGCCCGCCGAGACGGTCAGCCACTGTGCTTCGCCATGATCGATATCGATCATTTCAAAAAGGTCAACGACACCTACGGGCATCCCATGGGCGACAGAGTCATCAAAAGCCTCGCCCTGTTCCTGAAGCAGCGTTTGCGCAAGACCGACCATATTGGCCGCTATGGTGGGGAGGAGTTCGCTGTGGTGCTGCCGAACACCGATATCGAAAACGCGGCAAAGGTGCTCGACGAAATCCGCCTGCGCTTTGCCGAGATCCGCTACCCGGCACAACCAGCCGACCTGTCCTGCACCTTCAGTTGCGGCATTGCCGAACTGACTCCCGGCGCCGACACCCGGTCGCTTACCAAGCAGGCTGACGAAGCGCTCTACCGCGCCAAACACGGCGGCCGTAACCGAGTCGAGCGGTACACCCTGTCACATGGGTGACATCAAATAGCCATACATTGCTGACCTCCCTACCATTTGGAGGTCAGGATGCGCCTGAAGTCGCTCACCACAGTCAACACATGCCTGCTCGTTGCGATCTGCCTCGCCTTGGGCATCACGCTCTGGTGGTCTGAGCGCGAACTGCGGCGCCCTTATCAACTGATGGATAGCTATCTTGGGCTTTCTCAGCGATTCGAGCACCAGGCCGCTCACAATATCCATGACTACCTGGCTAGCGGAAACGCGATCAGCCACAGCGCGGCGATGCAGGCGCTGGAAGGGCTTTCGGCGGAGGTGGAAGCCCTGCCGAACCAGTTTGCCGATCGCCTAAGACCCAGCCTGGAGCAGCTTGAGCAATACACTGCCAGCGAGTTGCTGGCCGCCGGCAAGCTCGCTGGCGATCCCCAAGGCCTGCTGTTGCAAGCCGAGCGGGAGATTGCCGGTACATTGGCACAGCTGCATCGATACGTAGCGCAAAGCTCCCAGGCTGCGGCGCAGTCATACCAGACACCGCTATTCGAGGCCAGCCGCCAGCTGCTGCGCCTCAGTCATGCGCGCGGCAAGCTGGTCAGCAGCGGTCAGGACGAACTGGCGATGGAGGTGAATCAGGTATTGCAGACACTGAGCAAGGAAGCGGACACGCTCGATGCGCTGCCTTTGCTGGGCATCGCAACCGAACAGCGCACGGGTGCCAGCGCCTTCGCCGCATTACTGAATCTTGAACAGGAGCAGTCCGAGCAGGCCGCTGAAGACCAGGGCATCGCCCTCAAGCGCGACTTGCTTGGGCTGATCAATCGCTACCCTGCCGAGCTTCAACGCACGCGGGAACAGATCCAGCAACGCAGCGAACTAATGACCGGCAGCGCACAAAAAATCGCTGCGCTGCAGCTGGCACTCGCCGAACTGGAGCCGGTAATTCGCGCCGAACATGGACGCATCCAATCGGAGGTTCGCATCATCCAGGGCACCATCATTGCCCTGATATTGCTTATCGCGCTCGCCATCGATCGTTTGCAGCGCCAGCTGACACGCTCGTTGGCGCAGCTCGCGCCCGCGCTTTCGGCATGGGCCGGAGGCGACTTCGAAAAACCCGTCGGGCTTCATACCCGAACACCGGAAATGATCGAGATCGGCACATCGCTCAACCAACTGCGCAGCTATCTGCTCACGCTGGTCGGAACGCTGCGCCAGCACGCCCAGGAGGTCACCGGCAACAGCCGCAGCCTGGCGGATATGAGCAGCGATCTGCACCGAAGCGCCAGCCGTCAGAGCAGCGACACCGCACAGATTCGAGACGCTCTTAGCGAACTGGAAGCAACCATCCAGGAGGTCGCCAATAGCGCCGAACAGACAGCCGACGCCGGCCGCGCCGCCAGCCTGGCCGTCAACCAGGGGCAGGACGTCATCGGCAAGAGCCTGACAGGACTGCATAGCCTAGTCAGCGAAGTGCAGGGCAATGCCCGAGCCATCGAACACCTCGCCGATGAAACCGGCACCATCGGCAAGGTGTTGATCGTGATTCGCTCAATCGCCGAGCAGACCAATCTACTTGCGCTGAACGCCGCGATCGAGGCAGCCAGAGCAGGCGAGCAGGGCCGTGGCTTCGCCGTGGTCGCCGATGAAGTCCGTACCCTGGCGCAACGCACCAGCGGCGCTACCGAAGAGATCCAACTGCTGATCGGCAACCTGCAGAAAGCCGCCCATCAATCGGTAGAGGCCATGCGCATCCAGGTAGATCACGCCGAAGCGACCGCCCAGCTGGCCGAAACAGCCGACTCGGCATTGGATCAGATCGTCGTCACCATTGGCTCAATCGAACACATGGCGGCGCAGATCGCCCATGCAACTGCACAGCAGAGCGAGGCGGTGAGCGAGATTCGCGGCCATAGCGAACGCATCCATCAGCTGGGCGATAGCAATCTGACGCATATCGGACGCGGTCGCGAGCAAAGCGAACAGATGCTGCGCCTGGCCAGCGAACTGAACCAGGCGACACTTGCCTTCAAGAGTTAAGAGCGCCGGACCATCGAAGCTGGGGTGGCAGCAACCTCAACGCGGCGCGGCGGGACGCTGCGAAGGTTTACGACTCTTGCCGGATGGCTTTCCACCACCGGCTGCGGCCTTGCGCCGCGCTTCAGCAGCGGCCTTGGCCTGCTCGCGCTTGTCCCAGGCATTGCCGTCGTGGCTGCGCGGCGGCAGCCCGTTGTGCTGGGTGAGAATCTGCCCACCCTGCCCGGCCTTCTTGCTTCCCACCGGCGTGGAATTCTTGCGCCGTGCGCTCTGGTAGCCATCCGCTGCCGGCTGATGCACAGGAATCAGCTGGTGCTTGCCGGATCCGATCAAGTCGGCGCGACCCATGCGCTGCAGGGCTTCACGCAACAGCGGCCAGCCCTTGGGATCGTGGTAGCGCAGGAAGGCTTTGTGCAAGCGGCGCTGCTCCTCGCTCTTGACGATGGCTACCCCCTCGCTCTTGTAGGTCACCTTGCGCAACGGATTCTTGCCGCTGTGATACATCGCCGTGGCCGAGGCCATCGGCGAGGGATAGAAGGCTTGCACTTGATCGGCACGGAAGCCGTTGGCCTTCAGCCACAGGGCGAGGTTCATCATGTCCTCATCCGTAGTGCCCGGATGCGCGGCGATGAAGTACGGAATCAGGTACTGCTCCTTGCCCGCCTCCTTCGAATACTTCTCGAACATCCGCTTGAAGCGATCATAGGAACCGATGCCCGGCTTCATCATCTTGTCCAGCGGGCCGCGCTCGGTGTGCTCCGGGGCGATCTTCAGATAGCCGCCGACATGATGGGTGACCAGCTCTTTGACGTATTCCGGCGATTCCACCGCCAGGTCGTAGCGCAGGCCCGAGGCGATCAGGATCTTCTTCACGCCAGGCAGCGCACGCGCCTTGCGATACAGCTCGATCAGCGAGCTGTGGTCGGTATCGAGGTTTTCGCAAATACCCGGGAACACGCAGGATGGTTTACGGCAATGCTTCTCGATATCGTGGCTCTTGCAGGCCAGCCGGTACATGTTGGCGGTCGGGCCGCCGAGGTCCGAGACCACGCCGGTGAAGCCCGGCACACTCTTCATCTCTTCGATCTCGTGCAGGATCGACTCGTGCGAGCGGCTCTGGATGATGCGCCCCTCGTGCTCGGTGATCGAGCAAAAAGTGCAGCCGCCAAAGCAGCCGCGCATGATGTTCACAGAGAAGCGGATCATCTCGTAAGCGGGAATCTTCGCACCGCCATAAGACGGGTGCGGAACACGCGCGTACGGCGAAGCGAAGACGTAGTCCATCTCTTCGGTGGTCAGCGGTATCGGCGGCGGATTCAGCCAGATGTCGTGATCGCCGTGACGTTGCACCAGCGCACGGGCGTTGCCCGGATTGGTCTCCAGATGCAGCACGCGGTTGGCATGGGCGTACAGCGCCGGATCGTTGCGCACTTTCTCGAACGACGGCAGACGGATCACCGTCCTGTCGCGTTCAATCTTCGGGTTCGGCAGCAACTGGACGACCTTCGCCTCGTTCGGGTCCTCGACGGGCCCCTTGTCCTTCTCGATGGCGCAGGCCTGCATGTCCTGGGTACTGACGTAGGGATTGATGATCTGGTCGACCTTGCCGGGTCGGTCGATCCGGGTCGAATCGATCTCGTACCAGTCCGGAGCTGCGCTCTTGCGGATGAAGGCGGTACCGCGCACATCGGTGATCTGCTCGACCGCTTCGCCACGCGCGATGCGCTGGGCCACTTCGACGATGGCACGTTCGGCATTGCCATAGAGCAGGATATCCGCAGTCGCATCCATCAGGATCGAACGGCGCACCTTGTCGGACCAATAGTCGTAATGCGCAATGCGCCGCAGCGAGGCTTCGATACCGCCCAGCACCACCGGCACGTGCTTGTAGGCTTCCTTGCAGCGCTGGCTATAGACCAGGCTGGCACGGTCCGGACGCTTTCCAGCCAGACCACCGGCCGTATAAGCGTCGTCTGAACGCATTTTTCGGTCGGCCGTGTAGCGGTTGATCATCGAGTCCATGTTGCCGGCGGCGATGCCGAAGAACAGGTTCGGCTCGCCGAGCTTCATGAAGTCATCTTTGCTGTGCCAGTCCGGCTGACTGATGATGCCAACGCGAAAGCCCTGGGCTTCCAGCAGCCGCCCGATAATCGCCATGCCGAACGATGGATGGTCGACGTAAGCATCACCGGTGACGATGATGACGTCGCACGAATCCCAGCCGAGCTGATCCATCTCCACCCTGCTCATCGGCAGGAAAGGCGCCGGGCCGAAACACTCGGCCCAGTATTTGGGATAGTCGAACAGGGGCTTGGCAGCGTGCATGGCGAAAAACCGGGCAACGAAAACGGGCGCGGAATATAGCACAAAAAATGATCAGGAAGGCCGAGTAAACACCTCGGTCTTTGTGCTAGAAGCTGGAAGCCAGTGTGGGGTCCACACTACGCCACCAAGCTTCTCTCTCTTGTTTCAGGCTTTCACCTGCTTCTACCCGATATATCGCCGCGGCACCCGCTGCGTCACCTTGGTGAGCAACTCGTAACCGATGGTGCCGCAAGCATGGGCCAGCTCGTCGACGGGCATCTGTGCGCCCCAAAGCTCGACCGCATCGCCGATGGCCGCGTCGGGAATATCGGTCAGGTCGATCGCCAACATGTCCATCGACACCCGTCCTGCTAGCGGTACGCGCTGACCGCGAACCATGACCGACGTGCCCGATGGTGCGTGACGCGGATAGCCATCGGCATAACCACAACTGACGGTGCCGATACGCGATGGGCGCTGCGCTACCCAGGTCGCGCCATAACCGACGCTTTCGCCGACCGGCACTTCGTGCATGGCGATTACCTCGGCTTTCAGAGTCATGGCCGGCTGCAATCCCAGCTCGGCGGCACTGCGCTCGGCAAACGGCGAGGCGCCATAGAGCATGATGCCGGGGCGCAACCAATCCATGTGCGCCGGGGCCAGCGTCAATACGGCTGCGGAGTTGGCAAAGCTGCGCTGGTCGAAGACGAGATCCTGCAGCCCCTGATAACTTTCCAGCTGACGCTCGGTCAGCTGATGCATGTGCTCATCGGCGCAAGCGAAATGGCTCATCAGATTCAGCTCTGCCACCTGCGGCGCGGCGCGCAAACGCTCGGCCCAAGACCTCAATTCGGCCGTATCGAAGCCCAGTCGGTGCATCCCCGAATCCAGCTTGAGCCAGACGTTCAGCGGGCGCGTCGTCGCACAATCCAGAAGCCGCTGCGCCTGCTCGGCACCCTGCACCGAGATATCCAAACCCAACTCCATAGCCGCCCGGCAATCCTCCAGATCGAAGCAACCTTCGAGCAGCAGCACGCGTGCCTCGGGCGCCTGTTCCCGTACGACGCGCGCCTCCTCGACGCTGCACACGGCGAAGCCGTCAGCTTCAGCGCGTAGAGCCGCCACTACCGACGCGGCGCCATGCCCATAGGCATCGGCCTTGACCACCGCAAAAGCCCGCCGCCCCGGCGCGCAACGTTTCGCAAGGGCGTAGTTGTGACGGATGGCGGTCAGATCGACCGTGGCAACGAGGGGGCGCATGGGAGGGTTCCTGGCATCGAGGGAAGATGGAATCTTAGGCTGAACCTCTGAAAGCTGGAAGCTGGAAGCTGGAAGCTGGAAGCTGGAAGCTGGAAGCTGGAAGCTGGAGCCAAGCGTCAGACATGTCGTTTACATCTGACTTGCCCACTCATCGAATGGGAAGCTTGGCCCACCCCACGATCCGCAGCCGATCGCGCTTAAGCTTCAAGCCTATGGCTGCCTTTATTCATCATCGAACTGGTAACTGCCCGGCGCCAGGTTCTCGAAGCGGGAGTACTTGCCGAGGAACGCCAGCCGCGTGGTGCCGATGGGACCGTTCCGCTGCTTGCCGATGATGATCTCGGCCACACCCTTGTATTCGGTTTCGGGGTGATAGACCTCGTCCCGGTAGACGAACATGATGATGTCGGCGTCCTGCTCGATGGCGCCGGACTCACGAAGGTCAGAGTTCACCGGCCGTTTGTTCGGGCGCTGCTCCAGCGAGCGGTTGAGCTGCGACAGTGCGATGACTGGGCAGTTGAACTCCTTGGCCAGACCTTTGAGCGAGCGGGAAATCTCGGAAATCTCGTTGGTGCGGTTGTCGCCACTGGAGCCGGGAATCTGCATCAGCTGCAGGTAGTCGACCATGATCATGCCGATCTCGCCGTGCTCTCGGGCAAGGCGCCGCGTACGGGCGCGCATTTCCGAGGGGGAAATGCCGGCCGTGTCGTCGATGAACAGCTTGCGGTCGTTGAGCAGGTTGACCGCCGAAGTCAGTCGCGGCCAGTCGTCGTCGCTGAGCTTGCCGGTCCGCACCTTGGTCTGGTCGATACGGCCGAGCGAGGCCAGCATACGAATCACGATGGAGTCGGCGGGCATTTCCAGCGAGTAGACGAGGATCGCCTTGTCTGAGCGCAGTACGGCATTCTCGACCAGGTTCATCGCGAAGGTGGTCTTACCCATCGAGGGACGGCCCGCGACGATGATCAGGTCCGCCGGCTGCAGACCGCTTGTTTGTTCGTCGAGGTCGGTAAATCCGGTGGAAATGCCCGTGATCGCCTCACCCGCGTTGAATAACGAGTCGATGCGGTCGATGGCCTTGACCAGAATGTCGTTAATACCGATCGGCCCGCCCGTCTTGGGGCGAGCTTCGGCGATCTGAAAGATCAGCCGCTCGGCTTCGTCGAGAATCTCTTCCCCGGTTCGGCCCTGTGGCGCATAGGCGCTGTCGGCGATCTCGTTGCTGATACCGATCAACTGCCGCAGTGTCGCCCGCTCCCGGATGATCTGCGCATACGCCTTGATGTTCGCAACCGAGGGCGTGTTCTTCGCCAGTTCACCCAGATAAGCCAGACCACCGACCTGTGAAAGATGCCCTTCCTTGTCCAACTGTTCGGAAAGCGTCACCACGTCGAATGGCGAGTTGCGCTCGGCCAGCGCGAAGATGGCGCGAAAGATCAACCGATGATCGTGACGGTAGAAGTCACCATCGGACACCTGATCCAGCACCCGCTCCCAGGCGTTGTTGTCCAGCATCAGCCCGCCAAGAACGGCCTGCTCGGCCTCGATGGAATGCGGCGGCACCTTGAGCGCGGCGGTTTCCAAATCGTACTGTTGGGGGATGCTGATGTCGTTCATGGCACTCGGTGTTCTTATGGCCTGCTGGCGTTTCGTGCGGCTTGCCACGAAATATCAACAGAGCCTCATGTTCAGAAAAACAAAGGGCACGTTCCACTCGCATGGAAACGTGCCCGATGTTACGCGTCAGGCACCAGAGGTACCAGACGACGGCTGGTTTCAGCCAGCAACCACGATCAGCTTCACGGTTGCTTCGACGTCGGTGTGCAGATGCACGGCTACGTCGTATTCACCAACCTGACGGATGGTGCCGTTCGGCAGACGAATTTCGCTCTTGGCCACTTCAACGCCAGAGGCGGTCAGCGCGTCGGCGATGTCGTGCGTACCGATGGAACCGAACAGCTTGCCCTCATCGCCCGCGGTAGCGGTGATGGTGACTTCCAGTTCGGCCAGCTGAGCGGCGCGAGTTTCGGCGGACGCCTTGCGCTCGGCAGCGGCTTTTTCCAGCTCGGCACGACGAGCTTCGAACTCGGCGATGTTCGCTGGGGTTGCAGCGGTAGCCTTGCGCTGCGGCAGCAGGTAGTTGCGGCCGTAACCAGACTTGACGTTTACCTTGTCGCCCAGGTTGCCCAGGTTTGCGACTTTTTCTAGCAGGATGACTTCCATTTGAGTCTTACCTCTCTAACTTAACCTTCACCGTTCGCAGGCCCCGCATCGTCATCACGAGATGCCCGACCGCGAAAATCAAACAAACTGTCGACAATAGCCATGACGGCCAGTAACGGATAAATCAACTGCATGAACAGCACCAGCGTGACGTAAAGCCCCACCAGCCAGAACCGCGACATCCGATTCTTCGCCACCAGGCCGTGCACCAATGCAATACCGGCAAACGCCAGCGGAACACTGCACAGCGGAGCCAGCATCGCCATCTGCACGCCAAGGCTTGGCCCTAGCAACATGCCCGCAAGAAGCACCATCGCCGGCACCGGCGAAAAGCGCAGCGTCCGGAACTCGAGTCCGAAGCCACCCGGGTTGTACAACAACGCTTGCCAATACCGTCCGAGCATCAGACTGAGCAGGGTGACTATCTGCAGCAGCGCTGCCAACAATCCGGTTAGAACCGGTATCAGCAATGCGCCCAAACGGGTCTGCTCTTCCACCGAGAGCTGCTGATAGGCCTCCGACAGCATGTCGGGCAGCACTCTCTGCAACTCGGTGGCGAGCGCCGCGATCGGCTCGCCGAAAACCATTCCAAGCGCCCAGGCATACAACAACCCGAGCCCCACACTGCACAACATCACTCGAGGCCAGGAACTCCGGTTGCGCAACAACAGCGCCAACCCGAACGATCCCAGCAGTACCAGCAGCGTGCGAGGATCCCCGAAATACCACCAGGCCAGTGCGGGCAATACAGCCCAGACCAATACGCCTAGCGCGTCATTCAGACCTCGACGCAACAACACCAGGCTTCCTGCTGCAGCACATAGCCAGAACAACATCGGCAACGCCGCAGAGCCAGCCACTACAACAATCGCCTGCATACGGCCGCGCATGATGAAGTCAGCCAGGGCACGCATGCGATCTATCCTTTACGTCTGTCGAACAGCTCGATCAACGGCCGTGGCTGTCGGTGTAGGGCAGCAGGGCCAGGAAGCGGGCGCGCTTGATAGCGGTAGCCAGCTGGCGCTGATAGCGTGCTTTGGTTCCGGTAATACGGCTAGGAACGATCTTGCCGGTTTCGGAAATGTAGGCTTTCAGTGTGTTGAGATCCTTGTAGTCGATCTCTTTCACGTTTTCTGCAGTGAAACGGCAGAACTTACGACGACGGAAAAAACGTGCCATGAAATAGGCTCCTCAATAGGTCCGTGGATTACTCGTCAGCGTTGTTGTCGCGGCTGTCGCTGTCGCTGTCATTTTCGTTGACAGAGTCAGATTCAGGGCGATCACGACGCTCACGGCGCTCGCTACGGTTTTCCTCAGCCTTGAGCATCTCGGACTGTTCAGTCTCGGCTTCATCGCGACGAATGACCAGGTTACGGATGACGGCGTCGTTGTAGCGGAAGTTGTCTTCCAGCTCGGCCAGTGCTTTGCCGCTGCACTCGACGTTCAGCATCACGTAGTGGGCCTTGTGGACGTTGTCGATGGCGTAAGCCAGCTGACGACGACCCCAGTCTTCCAGGCGATGGATCTTGCCACCGTCCTCTTCGATCAGCTTGGTGTAACGCTCCACCATGCCGCCAACCTGCTCGCTCTGGTCGGGGTGGACCAGAAAGATGATTTCGTAATGACGCATTGTTGCTCCTTACGGGTTGCAGCCTGCCGCAACACGCGGATCAGGCAAGGAGTGAATGAGTATGTTGTCTTGCCTGCCAGAGAGGCGCGCAAACGCCTGCCATCCGGGCAAGGGGCGCAATTCTAGAGAAGCCCGGCCAACCACGCAAGGCGCTTTGGTGATTATTTAACCAGCCAGGCTCAGCCGCGCGCGACACTCATTCGTTCGGCCCGAATGCTGTCGAGCAGCGTCCTGACCTGATGAATGTCATAGGGTTTGAGCATGGTGCGTAGATTATCCAGCCCTTCTTCACGAGCATTGATGGCGTATCCGGAGGCGATCACGATACTCAGCGCAGCATCGCGCGACCGCGCCTGACGCACCAGTTCAATACCGCTCATACCGGCCAGCCCCACATCGGTCAGCAACACGTCGAAGCGACGTTGCTCCAGCATTTCCAGCGCAGCCTCCGCCGATTCGCAGGGACTGACCTGGTGGCCGAGCTCCTCCATCACCTCGCCGGTGAGCATGCGCAATGTCGGATCGTCCTCGACGAAGAGAATGTTCAAGCCTGCAGCCTGCTCCGGCGTCGCCTCGGCCATGCCGACGCTGGACGCCGACGCAGGGTTGCGCTCACGTTCGCCGCCCGACTCGCCCCCTTCAAAGCCCTCGGCAGCGGCCCTCGGCAGATAGACCCGCACGGTCGTGCCTTTGCGCTCTTCGCCTTCCAGCACAACAAAGCCTCCGCTCTGCCGAACGAAGCCATACACCATACTCAGACCGAGCCCCGAGGCATTGGCGTCCTGGCGCGTGGTGAAGAAGGGTTCGAAGGCGCGCGCCAGCACCTCGGGACGCATGCCTTCGCCTTCGTCGATTACACTCAACTCCACGTAAGCCCCGGCAGCGACACCAGGCTGATCGGCCAGCTGCGCAGCACCCAGCGAACGGTTGCGCAGTTGTATGTACAGCGCACCGCCACCGACCATCGCATCACGTGCGTTGACCGCGAGATTGAGAATAGCGGCCTGCAGATTGCCGACATCGGCGAAAATCGACCATAGATCCGACTGGATATCGACCTTCACCTGCACGGCCCGTCCCAGCGCGCCGCTCAACAACTCGCTCATCTGCTCCAGCAGCTCACCCAGATCGATCGACTGCGGCTGAAGCGGCTGACGGCTGGCAAACGCGAGCAACTGGGACGCCAGACGTGCGCCTTTTTCCACACCGCCAACCGCCGACTCCAAACGCCGCTGCGCCGTCTCGTCGCCGCTCAAATTGCGGCGCAGCAACTGCAAATTTCCACCGATAATCTGCAGCATGTTGTTGAAGTCATGGGCGATGCCGCCGGTCAGCTTACCGACCGCTTCGAGCTTCTGCGCCTGCATCAGCGCCGCCTCTGCCACCCGGCGCTCGGACTCGCTATGCAATAGCTCCCGCGTCCGTTCACGAACCAGATCCTCAAGATGTTCGCGGTGTTCCCGCAACTCTTGCTGGCTGCGATGCTGCTCGGTCACGTCGCTGCCCTGCACGAAAATACCTGACGTCCGCCCGTCACGCCCAATGATTGGCTGGAACACCAGATCGAGATAGACCTCCTCGGGCTCGGCATCGGGACGACGCTGCAACAGCGTCCGCAACCCTGCGCCACGGTAGGGCTCGCCCGTACGATAAACCTGGTCCAGCAGATCGATGAAGCCCTGCTCCGCCAGCTCGGGCAATCCGTCATTTACCCGCTTGCCGATCAGTTGACGATTACCGGTGAGCTGCTGATAGGCCTCGTTGACCAACTCGTATACATGTTCCGGACCGCGCAGGAAGCAGACAAAACCCGGAGCTTGTGCGAATAGCTGGCGCAGCTGATTGCCTTCGTCCTGAATCAATCCGGCGCGCGACATGATCGCTGCTTCGAGCTGTTGCAGCGGCTGCCCCCAGGATTCGGCCGAGCGCTGCGAAGCCTTCAGCGATTGCAGCTCGGTAATGTCCATGGTGTGCTGCAGGATAGCGGTCACCTCGCCCTGCTCATCAAGCAACGGACTGTGCGTTGCACTCCAGTAACGATCCTCATAAGCCGCACCGTTACCGGCGCTTACCGCTATCGAGTAGCGGATGATCGGCAGCGTATCCACAGCCCCGGTGCGCAGCACACGGGCGAACGATTCCAGCAACTCCTCGACATGGGTCGTTTCCGGGGCTTGCGGATCAACGGCAAACGCGTCGTGTATGCGACGCCCTACGATGTCTTCGAGCTGGCGCCCGGTGAGCTTCAGGTAGGCCTCGTTGGCATCCAGGATGGTCAACTCGCGATCAAGCAATAAATAAGCGTTCGGAGAAGTCCTGAACAATGCCTCGAAAGGCGGGCGCTGCGGCATACAACCTCCATGATGCGCGCTTGATTTGGCCGCTATCGATAGCGGCCATCAGATGCACGACCAAACCAATAGTCGACAGAGCCGACCAGAAACGGACAATTGACCGCTACAGGAGCGATCCGTTTCGCGATGAACGGCAACGCGGGGGCAACTTGTCAGTCAACCCTTACCCTGCCGAACGACGCTGGCGCAGTGCCTCGAACAGACAGACGCCTGTGGCGACCGACACGTTGAGACTGCTGACGCTTCCAGCCATCGGCAGGCGGACCAGGAAATCACAGTGCTCGCGTGTCAGACGGCGCATACCCTTGCCTTCCGCACCCATCACCAGAACGATAGGACCACCGAGGTCCTGATCGTAGATCTCCTGCTCGGCCTCCCCCGCCGTGCCGACCACCCACAAGCCACGTTGCTGCAGCTTTTCCAGCGTTCGCGCCAGATTGGTCACAGCCACCAGCGGAATGACTTCCGCCGCACCGCAAGCCACCTTGCGCACCGTAGCGTTAAGGGTTGCGGACTTGTCCTTGGGAATGATCACCGCCAGCGCGCCGGCCGCGTCGGCGGTGCGCAGGCAGGCACCGAGGTTGTGGGGGTCGGTTACACCGTCGAGCACAAGCAGCAACGGCGCGCCCTGGGCCCGGTCCAGCAACTCTTCGAGCATGGCATCGCCCCAGACCTGACTGGGGCTGACATCAGCCACCACGCCCTGATGCACGCCCTCGACCCAGGCATCCATTTCACGACGCTCGCACTGACCGACGCGGACTTTCGATTGCGCAGCCAATTGAACCAGCGCCTGTACTCGAGGATCGTCGCGCCCCTCGGCCAGCCAGATCTGCTTGACCCGCCTCGGATGGTGACGAAGCAAAGCCTCCACGGCGTGCAGGCCGTAGATTTTTTCAAGATCACTCATGACTTGGCCTTACGCTTTCGCGGGGCACCGCCTTCAGCTTTGGCCGACGGCTTGCTGTTAGCCTTAGACTTCGAGGAGCTGCGTTTGGGCTTGCTCGCGGTCGACTTGCTTCCTTTCGCATCCGCGAGCAGCGCCTTTTTGATTTCCCGGCTCTTGCGAACCTCCGGGCTGACCGGCTCCCCGCCTTTGGCGGAACTTTCGGTGCCTTTTCGGCCGCGCCCTGTTTTCCGGCTATCACCTTTGTCACCAGCCGAGCCACGTTCACCCGCGCCAGCTTTGCTGCCGCCGCTGATCAGTTCGAAGTCGATCTTGCGCTCATCGAGATCGACACGCATCACCCGAACTTCGACGCTATCACCCAGGCGGAAACTCCGCCCACTGCGCTCACCGGATAGCCGATGGTGCAATGGATCGAAATGGTAGTAGTCACCCGGCATTGCAGTGACGTGAACCAGTCCCTCCACGTAAATATCAGTCAGCTCGACGAACAAGCCGAATCCGGTCACAGCGGTGATCACGCCGGGGAAGGTTTCGCCGACGCGATCCTTCATGAATTCGCACTTGAGCCAATTCACCACATCCCGCGTCGCCTCGTCGGCGCGCCGTTCGGCCATTGAGCATTGCTCGCCGAGCTGCTCGAGAGCGGCCTCATCATAGGGATAGATGCGCGCCTTTGGCATACTGGTCGCGCCCTCTCGACGTACATGCCCCGTATCGCGACGCGAGCGGATCACGCTGCGGATCGCGCGATGAATCAATAGATCCGGATAGCGACGGATAGGCGAGGTGAAATGCGCGTATGCCTCGTAATTCAAGCCAAAGTGACCATTGTTGTCCGGGCTGTAGACCGCCTGACTCAACGACCGCAACATTACCGTCTGGATCACGTTGAAATCGGGCCGCCCCTGAATCCGCTCCAGTAGCGCCTGATAATCCTTTGGCGTAGGCCCTTCCTTGCCCTTGTGCAGCGTCAGCCCCAGCTCGCCGAGAAAGGCCCGCAACTTTTCCTGACGCTCCAATGGTGGCCCGTCGTGAACGCGGTACAGACCGGGAATATCATGATCCTGGAGGAAGCGCGCCGTGGCCACGTTGGCGCATAGCATGCATTCCTCGATCAGCTTGTGCGCATCGTTGCGCTCGGTAGGGGTGATGGCCGCGATCTTGCGCTCCGCCCCGAAGACAATGCGCGTTTCCTGAGTTTCGAAATCGATCGCACCACGCGTGTGGCGCGCCTTGAGCAACACCTTGTACAGCGCGTGGAGCTGCTTGAGATGCGGCAATACTTGCGCGTATTCGCCAATCAATCGCTTGCCTTCGGCCGAGGAAGGCTGCTCAAGCATGCTGCTGACCTTGTTATACGTCAGCCGCGCATGGGAGTGGATAACCGCTTCGTAGAACTGGTAATCGGTCATTTTCCCTGATTTATTCAGGGTGATTTCGCAGACCATGGCCAGCCGATCGACGTGCGGATTCAGCGAGCAGAGACCGTTGGACAGCTCCTCCGGGAGCATTGGCACGACCCGTTCGGGAAAGTACACCGACGTACCCCGCAGCTCGGCTTCCTTGTCCAGCTCCGACCCGACTTTCACATAATGCGATACGTCCGCAATCGCGACGTACAACCGGAAACCACCGGAAAATAGCTTCCAGCCACTCAGCTTCTCGCAATAGACCGCATCGTCGAAGTCACGAGCGTCTTCGCCATCGATGGTGACGAAAGGCAGATGCCGCAGATCGACACGCTTCTGCTTGTCCTTCTCCTCGACTTCCGACTTGAGCTTGGCCGCTTCACGCTTCACCGCATCCGGCCAGACGTAGGGGATATCGAAACTGCGCAGCGCAACGTCGATTTCCATGCCAGGGGCCATGTAATTGCCGATCACTTCGACCACGTCGCCCTGAGGCTGGAAGCGCTGAGTCGGCCAGTGGGTGATCTTGATCTCGACGAACTGGCCCGGCTTGGCATCCATGGAGCGACCCGGCGTCACCAGCACTTCCTGCTGAATCTTCGGGTTGTCGGCCATGACGAAACCGATGCCGCTTTCTTCCTGATAACGTCCGACGATGGTTTCATGCGCGCGACTGATCACTTCGACGATCGCGCCTTCGCGCCGCCCGCGGCGATCGAGTCCGGCAACCCGAGCCAGACAGCGATCGCCATCAAATACCAGGCGCATTTGTGCAGGGCTCAGAAACAGGTCGTCGCTTTTATCGTCGGGAATCAGAAAACCGAAGCCGTCACGATGGCCACTGATGCGCCCGCAAACCAGGTCAAGCTTGTCCACCGGGGCATAAGTGCCACGCCGGGTATAGATCAACTGACCGTCACGCTCCATCGCACGCAAACGGCGGCGCAGAGCTTCGATATCGTCTTCGGAGGATAATCCGAACTCTTCCACCAGCTCCTCACGCGCCGCTGGCGAGCCGCGCTCGCTCAGGTGCTGGAGAATCAGCTCGCGGCTGGGAATGGGGTTTTCGTACTTTTCCGCTTCACGTGCGGCCTCGGGATCGAGGGATTGCCAATCGGCCATTAAGAGATGTCACCTTTCATTCATTTATAGAGGCAGAACGCCCCTATCTATTGAAGCGCGAAACGCACGCCGGCGGCAGCTTTCGAGCGAATTATTTTTCCTGGGCGGGGCTTTACAAGGCATAACCTCGCCCGTATAGTTCGCGCCCACAATGTCTGGTAGACGTTGTAACACGGAAACGATGAAGTATCATCGTTTGCAGTGCCCAGGTGGCGGAATTGGTAGACGCACTAGGTTCAGGTCCTAGCGATGGCAACATCGTGGAAGTTCGAGTCTTCTCCTGGGCACCATTTATTCGATGAAGCTCTTGCCTTGGCGAGAATTCATAAACACGAGGTTTGTCGGCCTCGACCAGCAATCGACAGAAGTCGGTGAGCAATCATCGCAATGTGCCCAGGTGGCGGAATTGGTAGACGCACTAGGTTCAGGTCCTAGCGATGGCAACATCGTGGAAGTTCGAGTCTTCTCCTGGGCACCACTCTTCAGAAAAAACCGAGCCATTGGCTCGGTTTTTTCGTTTCCGCTACGACGAATCCGATAGCGCCCCAACAACGCTGATCGCATCGCGCCGGCAGCTCAAGAGCTCAGCGCGGCTTAAGCAGAAATGAAAAGACCGCCCTGAGGCGGTCTTTTTATCATCAGCCGCGATCAGGCGTAAGGATGACGCAGCACGATGGTCTCGTTGCGATCCGGCCCGGTTGAGATGATGTCGATGGGCGCCTCGACCAACTCCTCCAGACGCTTGATGTAAGCGCGGGCGTTAGCCGGCAGCGCATCGAGCGACTTGGCTCCGACGGTGGATTCGGCCCAGCCCGGCATTTCTTCATAGACTGGCTGTAGATCCTGGTAGCTATCCGCGTCGGTCGGCGCATCGACGAGCACGTCGCCGTTGCGATCCTTGTAGGCAATGCAGATACGGATGGTTTCCAGCCCGTCGAGCACATCCAGCTTGGTCAGGCAGATGCCCGACACACTATTGATCTCGATGGCACGACGCAGCACCACGGCATCGAACCAGCCACAGCGGCGGGCGCGGCCGGTGGTGGAACCGAACTCGTGACCGCGCTCAGCCAGACGCGCGCCGGTCTCGTCGAACAATTCAGTGGGGAACGGACCGGAACCGACCCGCGTCGTGTAGGCCTTGGTAATACCCAAGATGTAGTCCAGATACAGCGGACCGAAACCGGAACCAGTAGCCGTACCGCCAGCGGTGGTGCTGGAACTGGTGACATACGGATAGGTGCCATGATCGATGTCCAGCAACGAGCCCTGAGCACCTTCGAACATGATGCGCGCGCCCTGCTTGCGCAGCTCATGCAGGCGAGCCGACACGTCGGTCATCATCGGCTTGAGAATCTCGGCGTAATCCAGCGCCTCATCCAGCGTCTTCTGGAAGTCGACAGGCTCGACCTTATAGAAATTCTGCAGAATGAAATTGTGGTACTCGAGCAGCTCACGCAGCTTGACGGTAAAGCGCTCAGGATTGAACAGATCGCCGATGCGCAAGCCGCGACGCGCGACTTTGTCTTCGTAGGCCGGCCCGATGCCACGACCCGTCGTACCGATCTTGCCTTCGGAACGCGCCGCCTCGCGCGCCTGATCCAGCGCCACGTGATACGGAAGGATCAGGGTACAGGCCGGACTGATGCGCAGGCGCTCACGCACCGGCACGCCCTTCTCTTCCAGCTTGGTGATCTCACGCATCAACGCGTCCGGCGCCACGACTACGCCGTTGCCAATCAGACATTCCACGTTTTCACGCAAAATGCCGGACGGAATCAGGTGCAGCACAGTTTTTTCGCCGTCGATGACCAGCGTATGACCGGCATTGTGGCCACCCTGGAAGCGGACTACAGCCGCCGCCTGATCGGTCAGCAGATCGACGATCTTGCCCTTGCCCTCATCACCCCACTGGGTGCCCAGGACCACGACATTCTTACCCATAAACCTTTGTCCTCTTGGCGAAGCATTACCGGTCACGACCGGCGAATTCTGGAAACAGCCTGGCGCTTACGATCCAGCCCGCATTAGCGGGTCAGCGGCGTTACGGTCCAGGACCCCTCTTGCAACACTAGCTGCCGGTCGCAGCCAACACTTAGCGCCGCATCGCCCTGCTGTCCATCCAGAGCCTGCACTACACGCTCACCCTGTTCGCGCAGCCGACAGACCGACTTCCATAACGCCGGGTCGGCGTCATAGGGCGCCCAGATACCGACTGCGGGGGACGCTAATTCGGCATTACCGAGGCTGACCAAAGTCTTCAAATCCGTCGAGAAACCGGTCGCCGGACGCGCCCGCCCAAAATCCGCACCGATGTCGTCATAACGACCACCCTGTGCGATCGACTGCCCAACGCCAGGCACGAACACCGCGAACACGACGCCGGTGTGATAGTGATAGCCGCGCAGTTCGCCCAGATCGAAATACAACGGCAGATTCGGATACCGCACCGCCAGCTGTTCAGCGATCTGAATCAATCCATCGAGCGCTTCTCGCACTGCCGACGGAGCGCCAGCCAGGACGACTTTCGCCGCATCCAGCGTCTCGCGCCCGCCGCATAGCCGTGCCAGTGCGCGCAGCATGCTCGCCAGCGACGGCTCGACGTTGGCGGTCAAGGCCGCAATTTCGTCCATCGCCTTACGCTGCAATGCGTCGAACAAGCGCTGCTCGGCATCTCCCGACAAACCTGCCGCACGCGCCAACCCGCGATAAATGCCTACATGGCCGAGATCCATATGCAGATCAGGCACGCTGGCGAGACCTAGCGTCTCCAGCATGAGGCTGATCACTTCGAGATCGCTTGAGGTGCTGCTGTCGCCATAAAGCTCGGCGCCCAGCTGAATCGGACTACGCGACGTCGCGAGCGCCTGAGGCTTGGCGTGCAGTACGCTGCCGGCGTAGCACAGGCGACTGGGACCTTCCCGGCGCAACGTATGCGCGTCCACCCGCGCTACCTGCGGGGTAATATCCGCACGCAGGCCCATCTGTCTGCCGGACAAGGGATCAATGACTTTGAATGTCTTCAGATCCAGATCCTGCCCCGCTCCCGTCAGCAGCGACTCGAGAAACTCCACATGAGGAGTGATGACCAACTCGTAACCCCAGCACTGGAACAGGTCCAGCACACGGCGCCTTGCGGTTTCGATACGCGCCGCATCGGGCGGCAGCACCTCTTCGATGCCATCTGGCAGTAGCCAGCGGTCTACCGTTGCCATTTCGCCAATCACCTCTCGATACGGCAAGCCTAGTCAAGCAGACGAACACCGGGGCTCCGGCCTGGGCCACCCATCGGTCGCGTGCGATTGTGTTCGAACCATGGCGACAGCGCCACGCCCCATAAGGGGATCGGCATGGCTGGCCACGCCCGGATCAGTCTGCCCCACCAGGGCGCAGACGCAAAAAAGCCGGGTTTTCCCCGGCTCGCGGATCATAACAATGTTTCGCCAACGGGTCACCCGGTGGACGGCATCGTCCAGCCGGATGACCCTTGCGGTCATTGCGCCGTTGCGGACTCCAGATAGCGGAAGAAGTCGCTTTTGGGGTCCAGCACCAGGACATCTTCCTTACTGGCAAAGCTGTCTCGGTAGGCCTGCAGACTGCGGTGGAAGGAATAGAATTCCCGATCCTGCCCGTAAGCTGCAGCATAGATAGCGGCCGCCTGCGCGTCACCATCACCACGCAACTCTTCAGCCTCACGGAAGGCCTCGGCCAGCAGGACGCGCCGCTGACGGTCGGCATCCGCGCGGATGCCCTCGGCCAGCTCTTTACCTTTTGCCCTGTGCTCACGCGCTTCACGCTCCCGCTCGGAACTCATACGCTCGAACACGCTGCGATTCACTTCGCGCGGGAGGTCGATGCCCTTGACACGAACATCGACGACTTCGATTCCGAGTTCCTGCTGCGCGGCTCGGTTCAGACTATTGGTCACAACGGCCATCAGTTCATCACGCTGACCCGAGACCGACTCGTGCAGGGTCCGCTTACCGAACTGATCTCGTAGCGAGGCCTCCAGGCGACGCGCGAGGCGCTCGTCCGCGATCTGCTTCATACCCGACGTCGCGGTATAGAAGCGCTCGGCATCATCCACACGCCACTTGGCGTAGGAATCAACCATCAGCGCCTTCTTTTCCAGCGTGAGGAAACGCGAGGTGGAAGTATCGAGCGTCATCAACCGCCCGTCGAACTTGCGAACACTGTTCACGTAAGGAATCTTGAGATGCAGACCCGGCTTCACGTCGGGCTCGACGATACGACCGAAGCGCAACATCACCGCACGCTCTGTCTGCGAGACGATATAGAAGCTGTTCCAAAGGACGATCGCCAGCACCACGCCCACAATCAGGGCGGTTAGGGATTTATTGCTCATTAGCGGACCTCCCTTGTACGCACTTCACGCGGATCCAGTTCCGGAGGCATTCGGGTAGTCTGAGTCGAAGCGCCCGAAACGGATGCCGCAGCAGAACGCTCAGCAGAAGCACCACGACTGTTGATCATCTTGTCCAGCGGCAGGTAAAGCAGATTGTTCTGCCCATCCTCACCTGTTACGAGAACCTTACTGGTGTTACTCAAGACTTCTTGCATGGTTTCCAGATACAGGCGCTCACGCGTCACGTCAGGTGCCTTGCGGTATTCGGCAACCAGCTTGGAGAAACGATCCGCCTCACCCTGGGCCCGGGATATCACCGCATCGCGATAACCGCTCGCCTCTTCCAGCATGCGCTGGGCCTGACCACGCGCTTCGGGAATGACACCGTTGGCATAGGACTCGGCCTGATTCTTCTCGCGCTGCTCGTCTTCACGTGCACGAATCACGTCATCGAAGGCTTCCTGCACTTCACGCGGCGCTGCCGCACTCTGAAGGTTGACCTGGGTGACGATGATGCCGGTGCCATAGTTGTCGAGGAAGCGCTGCAGTCGCTCCTCGACCTCGTTCGCCATGGCCTCACGACCCTCGGTCAATACCTGATCCATCGCCGTGGAGCCTACGACATGGCGAACCGCGCTATCGGTCGCATGCTGCAGCGATGCTTCTGGATCTTCGACGTTAAGTACGAAGGCCTGAAGGTCGCTGATCTTGTATTGCACCGTTAGCGGCACTTCGATGATGTTTTCGTCCTCGGTCAACATCTGCCCTTGCTTGCTATAAGAACGCTCGCGAGTGACGTTAGCCTGGAACTTGCGATCGAACGGCGGGAAATAGATGTTCAGGCCGGGACCGACAGTTTCGTGATATTTGCCGAAGCGCAGCACCACGGCCTGCTCCTGCTCATCGACGATGTAGATCGCATTGGACAACCAGACGGCCAGCAGCACGACCAAGCCGACCCAGAGCAGCGCGAAACCGCCACGCCGTCCACTGCCACCACCCGACGAGCCGCCGCTGCCGCGCTTCTTTTTGCCGAACATGCCGTTGAGGCTGTCCTGTAATTTGCGGAAAGCCTCATCCAGATCCGGCGGACCTTTCTGATCGCCACCACCGCGACGACCACCGCCACCGCTACCCCAGGGATCCTGGTTGTTCGAGTTGCCACCCGGCTCATTCCAAGCCATAGCGCTCTCCATTCAAATAAAGCTAAAGGCGCGCCAACGGCGCGCCCGCCAATGCTACCGAAAGCCCGGAACGAACGGCTTAAAAGCCCCCCGAGCTTTATTGCAAAGTGTGTTGCTCGAAGAACAGTTCCGCTTCGAGACCCGCGCGACTGATGAGACGATGCAGCTCGACACGCTGCAATCTCACGTCGAGTAGACTGCCGCCCTCATCGTCATGGGATTCGGATTGCACTGCGCCCAAATCAAACAACTGCGCCCGTAGTCGCCCAAGATTCTGTGGAAGCCGAAGCGTTCCCACGAACAGATCGTCGCCCAGCAATTCGGCCACAGCCTGCTTCAACAGGTCGAGCCCAAGCCCCTGCTGCGCCGATACCCAGACGCGCTGCGGCACACCGTCTGCGTTGCGCTGGATCTGCGGCTCGATACCCTCCAGCAGATCCACCTTGTTGTAGACCTCCAGTATCGGCAGCTCGTGAGCACCGATCTCGGTCAGCACTGCCAACACCTGCTCGATCTGCTGATCGCGCTCAGGCTCATGCGCATCGATGACATGCAGCAGTAGATCAGCATTGCTGGACTCTTCGAGGGTGGCGCGAAAAGATTCGACCAGTTTGTGCGGCAAGTGACGAATGAAACCCACCGTATCGGCGAGCACCACCGGCCCCAGATCATCCAACTCCAGACGACGCAAGGTCGGATCGAGCGTCGCGAACAGCTGATTGGCTGCGTAGACGTCGGCTTCGGTCAACGCGTTGAATAACGTGGACTTGCCGGCGTTGGTGTAGCCCACCAGAGAGATCAAAGGAATGTCGGCACGGCGACGCCCTCGGCGAGCCTGCTCACGCTGGCCCCGAACCTTCTCCAGCCGCTGCTTGATCTGACGAACCCGCACACGCAACAGCCGCCGGTCCGTTTCCAACTGGGTTTCACCAGGGCCACGCAGACCGATACCACCCTTCTGCCGCTCAAGGTGAGTCCAGCCACGCACCAGACGAGTACTCATGTATTCCAGCTGGGCCAGCTCGACCTGGAGCTTGCCTTCATGCGTACGCGCACGCTGAGCAAAGATATCCAGAATCAGACCGGTTCGATCGAGCACACGGCATTCCAGGGCACGCTCGAGATTGCGTTCCTGACTGGGCGTCAGTGTGTGATTGAAAATGACCAGCTCGACCTCGCCATCCTTGACGAGGTCACGCAGCTCTTCGACTTTGCCGCTGCCAATCAGAAACTTGGCGGAAGGCTGATGCCTTGCCACATTGATGAAGCCAACAGATTCAGCGCCGGCTGACCGTGCCAGCTCCTGAAACTCCTGAGGGTCTTCACGCGCCGCTGGATCCTGACCATCCAGATGAACCAGGATAGCCCGCTCACCACCACCGGGACGTTCGAAGAACAAAGAAGGCCCCCTTTAGTCGTTACCCGACTCGGACTGCTCCGCGTCGCCAGCGGCTGGCAAACGCACCGGACGGCCCGGAACGACGGTCGAAATGGCGTGCTTATAGACCATCTGGCTGACCGTATTTTTCAAAAGGATGACGAACTGGTCGAATGACTCGATCTGACCCTGGAGCTTGATGCCGTTGACCAGGTAGATAGAAACCGGAACGCGCTCCTTACGCAGTGTGTTGAGGTAAGGGTCTTGTAGCGAATGCCCTTTTGACATGTGCCGCACTCCTTAAAGGATCTTTTTCATTAATTTTTAGAATCAAACACGGCTGGCCAGTGATTTGAGGATAGCCGGTCAAATTACAGTGTCAGCTCAATATGGTGAGCCTCTCCAAGTATTTCAATGCTCGCGGCAGATTGTCACAGGCTGAACTCTCTAACCAATGAACGCCCTCCCAACCACGTAACCAAGTCAACTGCCGCTTGGCTAGCTGCCGGGTAGCGATGACCCCGCGCTGAACCATCTCATCGCGCGAATACGAGCCGTCCAGGTAATTCCAGACCTGGCGATAGCCTACGGCACGCATGGAGGGTAGCTCAGGATGCAGATCGTCACGCCTACGAAGCATTTCGACCTCTTCGACAAAGCCCTGTTCAACCATCGCGACGAAGCGTCGCTCGATACGCTGATGCAAGACCTGCCGCTGCGTAGGCGCGACGGACAACTGCGCGACAGTATAAGGCAAGACGCCGCCGTCTGGCGTGCCCGCTCCGGCTTTTTGCGACCTTTGTCGGGCTCGGTGTTCGGACATGCTAATGCCGCTGACCCTGAAGACCTCAAGCGCCCTGACCAGCCGCTGGGGGTCGTTGGGGTGAATTCGCGCCGCGGACTCCGGGTCGACCTCGGCCAACTGCTGGTGCAGCGCCTTCAGCCCCTCTAGCTGTGCCTGCGCCTCCAACTCCGCACGCACAGCAGGATCGGCAGCAGGCATATCGGCGAGGCCCTCGCTCAACGCCTTGAAATAGAGCATGGTCCCACCAACCAGCAACGGAATGCGTCCCGCGGCGGTACTTTCCACCATCGCAGCCAGCGCATCGCCTACGAAGTCAGCGGCCGAGTAGCTCTGCGCCGGGTCGCGAATATCGATCAGCCGATGCGGAAACTCCCGAAGCACTTCGGCCGAAGGCTTGGCGGTGCCGATGTCCATCCCCCGATATACCAAGGCCGAATCGACACTGATCAGATCACAGGGCAGCACGCGCGCAAGCTCCAGCGCCAGACCGGTCTTGCCGGCAGCTGTAGGACCCATGAGAAAGATGGCGGGGGGTAACGGGGACATCGGTGGAATCCATTAAGAGGAAGCTGGAAGCGAATCAGCCCAGTCTGAGGGCGCGGCCAAACTCTGCAGAGTTCTTATGTCAAGCTTCTGGCTTTCAGCTACAAGCTCATATCCGCTAGCGCCCACGCAAAAACAGCTTGTCCAACTCTCCCATGCCCAGCTGCGTCCAGGTCGGCCGGCCATGATTGCATTGACCGCTGCGCTCGGTCTGCTCCATGTCACGCAGCAGACCATTCATTTCCGGCAGGGTCAGGCGTCGATTCGCACGCACCGCACCATGACAGGCCATAGTGCCGAGGAGTTCGTTGAGATGGGCCTGGATGCGATCGCTGGTGCCATATTCGAGCAGGTCGGCGAGTACGTCCTGCACCAGCCGCGTGGCTTCGGCCTGCTTGAGCAGGGACGGAATCTGACGAATCGCCAGGCTCTCGGGGCCAAGCCGCTGCAGTTCGAAACCGAGCATCTGGAACCAGTGTGCATGCTCTTCGGCGCAGTCCGCCTCACGCTGGCTTACGGCAATCGATTCAGGTACCAGCAACGGCTGGCCTCGCAGCCCTTCGCTGGCCATCGCCGTCTTCAGCCGCTCGTACATGATCCGCTCATGGGCAGCATGCATATCCACAAGCACCAGCCCCAGAGCATTTTCCGCAAGGATGTAGATACCCTTGAGCTGGGCCAACGCATAGCCGAGCGGCGGGACGTCATCCTGGCTCTCCGGCAAGGCCGCCGGGCTCACGCCGGCCAGCGGCGAAAAGAACTCACGATAGGCGCCCTGTGCTTCTGCGACATTGCCGGTCGGCATTGGCCGAGGCGCCTGATAGCCGGCTCCCGCTCCGCGCCAGGGGGATTGTTGAGGTTGTGGCTGTTCGAGGACGCTGGCAGCGAGGCTCATCTCGTTCTGCCCGGCAAACTCACCCGCAGCGAGGCCAGTGATCTGAGTCATCGGCGTCACGCTGGCCGGCGCGGCCAGTTGATCCTCTGGACGTATATCTCCGAGCGCGCGGTGCAGCGTGCCGTACAGGAAGTCGTGCACCATGCGGTTATCGCGGAAGCGCACCTCGTGCTTGGTCGGATGGACGTTGACGTCCACCACGGCCGGATCGACATCGAGAAACAGCACGAAGGTCGGATGGCGTCCATTGAATAGCACATCCCGGTATGCCTGACGCACCGCGTGCGCCACCAGCTTGTCGCGGACCATACGGCCGTTCACGTAGAAATACTGCAGATCCGCCTGACTACGGGAAAACGTTGGCAAACCGACCCACCCCCAAAGGTGCAGACCGTTGCGCTCGATTTCAACCGGTAGCGCCTGTTCCAGAAAAGCCGGACCGCAAACCGAGGCCACACGCCGCGCCCGCGACGCAGCATCGCTGGCCTGATGCAGGGCGAGTACAACCTTGCCGTTGTGCCGCAGATGAAACGCCACATCGAAGCGCGCCAGCGCCAGCCGCTTGATCACTTCCTGCAAGTGGTCGAATTCGGTTTTCTCGGTGCGCAGAAACTTGCGTCGTGCCGGTGTGTTGAAGAACAAATCACGCACTTCGACCGAGGTACCGACCGGATGCGCCGCCGGCTGGACGCGAGCCTCCATGTCCCGACCTTCGGTTTCGACCTGCCAAGCCTCAGCGGCATCGGCGGTGCGCGAGGTGAGCGTCAGACGCGACACCGAACTGATCGACGCCAACGCCTCGCCACGAAAGCCCAGACTCATCACGCGCTCTAGATCTTCAAGATCGCGGATCTTGCTGGTCGCGTGCCGAGCCAGGGCCAGAGGTAGGTCATCGGCTGGAATGCCGCAGCCGTCGTCGCGCACGCGTAGCAGCTTCACCCCACCCTGCTCGACATCCACCTCAATACGCGTGGCGCCCGAATCGAGACTGTTCTCCAGCAGCTCCTTGATGACCGAAGCGGGCCGTTCGACCACTTCACCCGCGGCGATCTGGTTCGCCAGCCGCGGGCTAAGCAGCTGGATGCGCGCAGCCTCGGTCATGGCTGCGATGCCAGAGTCGTAGCGGGGATGTTCAGGGTCTGACCAACCTTGATCACGTCGCCTTTCAGGCTGTTGGCACTGCGCAGCGCGGGCAGGCTGATCTGATAACGCTGAGCAAGCAAGGCCAGGCTTTCACCGGAGCGCACCACATGCTCGCGGGGAACACTGGCAATCTTGCCGGAGTCACGCAGCCAGGCGACATAGGTGCCAGGCGGCGGGTTTTCGTGGAAGAACTGCCGCACACCGCTGTGAATCGAGCGGGCCAGCGACTGCTGGTGGGAAGCGGTTTGCAATTTGCGCGCTTCGGACGGGTTAGAGATAAAGCCGGTCTCCACCAGGATCGACGGGATATCCGGAGACTTCAGCACCATGAATCCGGCTTGCTCGACCCGACTCTTGTGCAGGCGCGTCATCCGGCCCATGTTGCTCAGCACCTTCTGCCCCACGTTCAGACTGGACGCCAGCGATGCAGTCATGGACAGGTCCAGCAGTACACCGGCAAGCATCTGGTCCTCGCCAAGGTTGACGCTGCCGGCACCGCCGATCAGATCGGAGCGGTTCTCGCTATCGGCCAGCCACCGTGCAGTTTCCGAGGTAGCGCCGCGGTCGGACAGAGCAAACACCGAGGCCCCATAAGCGGACGAGCGCGGCGCCGCGTCGGCGTGTATCGAAACGAACAGATCCGCGCCCTTCTTGCGGGCGATTTCGGTGCGTTTGCGCAATGGAATGAAGTAATCACCGGTTCGGACCAGCTCGGCGCGGAAGCCCTTTTCGGCATTGATCTGGCGCTGCAGCTCTTTTGAAATTTGCAGTACCACGTTCTTTTCGTACGCCTTGCCCGGACCGATCGCGCCTGGGTCCTCGCCACCATGGCCAGCATCGATGGCGATAATGATGTCACGCTTGCTACTGGGCAGCGGTGGCAGTTTCAGCGCAGGCAGGGTCGGTGATACGGGCGCGGCAGGCGTGCTCGGCGTGGTCGTTGCTGGAATACCCGCCGTGGTGGACGGATCGGCGCCCTCATCGTACAGATCGACCACGAGCCGATGACCGTATTGCTGATTCGGCGTCAGGGTGAAACTCTTCGGCGTGACCTGGGCGGAGAGATCGATGACCACGCGCAACGTATCGGCATCGAACTTGGCCGCACGCAGCCCGGAAATCGGCGTATTTTTCAGCGCCAGCTGCTCGAACGGCTTGGGTAGATTGCCGCCATTGACGTCGATAACGATGCGATCCGGCGCCGTCAGGGTAAACACGTTGTGCTGTACCGGACCGGACAGATCGAACACCAGACGTGTATTGTCCGGCGCGCGCCACAGACGCACGCTCTGCACATCGGATGCAGCCAGGGCCTGTACGGCCGCGAGCATCAATACCAAACCACTCACCAGCGCGCGCATGCGCATACCCAACCCCATGTAGTTCATTGTTCACCGATGGTCAGGATGGAACACCAGCTTTCACCACGCTCGCCTCGTGGCGTCAGGCGCAGCGACCGGCCGGCGCCCTGGGGCGTAATGGTAATGTCCAGGTCGGCCTTTGGCAAAATGCCGGCGCCACGTTCTGGCCACTCTATCAGGCACAGCGCGTCCCCTTCGAAATAGTCGCGAATGCCGAGAAATTCCAGTTCTTCCGGATCGACGAGCCGATACAGATCGAAGTGAAAGACCCGCGCAGCCGGTGTTTCGTAGGGCTCGATCAGAGTAAATGTCGGGCTCTTGACCTTGCCTTGATGACCGAAACCGCGAATCAGCCCGCGCGATAGTGTCGTCTTGCCCGCGCCGAGGTCACCGTGCAGATAGATCACGCCCCGACCGCCGGTCATCTGAGCGATGCGTGCGCCGAGCGCCAGCATCGCCTCTTCGTCTGCAGCAAACAGCGTCACGTCCGGCATGGCGAGCACTCCTCGAGTAACTGGCGGATGTCGGGAATCAGATCGGCGGCAGCCAGCCCGCGTCCTTGCTTGCCGAGACGCTCGCCAGCTACGGCATGCAGCCACACGGCGAGGCAGGCCGCATCGAACGGCGCGAGTCCCTGCGCCAACAGAGCTCCAGCGACGCCCGCCAGAACATCGCCAAGTCCCGCGCTGGCCATGGCCGGATGGCCTCGATCACACAGCGCCAGCCGACCATCTGAATGCGCGATCAGCGTTCCCGTCCCCTTGAGCAACACGGTGCAACCGTAGCGGCTCGCCAGCATTCGGGCCGCCGCGGGACGATCGGCCTGAACTTCGCCAACCGTGATACCCAGTAACCGCGCAGCCTCGCCCGGGTGCGGCGTCAACAGGCAATTAGCGGGCAACTCGACCGCACCGGCTGCCAGGAGATTCAGCGCATCGGCATCCCATACCTGAGGTACGCGACACTGCGGCGCCAGCGACAGCAAACTGCGCCCCCACGGCGCCTGCCCCAAGCCTGGTCCGATCACCAGTACATCGGCGCGTTGAGTAAGCGCCGTCAATGCATAAGTGGATTCCACGCCGCTGCACATGATCTCCGGACGTCTCACCAGCGCGGCCGTCACGTGTTCTGGCCGCGTCGCCAAAGTCACCATGCCGGCGCCACAGCGCAACGCCGCTTCGGCACTGAGTAACACCGCGCCGCCAGTGCCCAGATCGCCTCCTATCACCAGCACCTGACCAAAGCTGCCCTTGTGCGCCGTTGGCTTACGAGGCGCCAAGGTCGGAAGGTTCGCCGCGCACAGGCGTTCAAGGCTGGGCTGGATCTGATCGAGAATGGCCCGATCGGCCTGCAAGTCATCGGATACCAGCTCACCGACCCGATCCGGCCCCTCACCGGTGAACAACCCCACCTTCAGGCCGATAAACGACACCGTGAGGTCCGCAAACACCGCTTGCCCCAGCACGCGCCCTGTATCGGCACAGAGGCCAGACGGCAGGTCCACAGCGAGAACCGGCTGAGGGCTATCGTTCATGGCGCGAATGGCACTGGCGTAAGGCTCGCGGACCTCACCGGAGATCCCGGTACCTAGCAGCGCATCGACCAGCACACCCTGCAGACTTGCATCCGGCACCCACTGCAGCACGTTGACGCCAGCCTCCCGAGCCACGGCGAAAGCCTGAGCGGCATCACCCTGAAGCTGCTGCGGATCACCTACCGCGAGTACCTGAACCTGACGGCCGCCACGCTGCGCCAAGGCAGCGATCAGGTAACCGTCACCGGCATTGTTGCCACGTCCAGCCATCACGGTGATCCGCTGCTCGTCAGGCCAACGCCGACGCAACGAACGCCAGGCAGCATGCGCCGCGCGCTGCATCAGCTCGAAACCGGGTGTTCCCGCGGCGATCAGACGTGCGTCGATCTCCCGCACCTGGGCGGCCGTGTATAAAGAGGTGGGCAAGGTATCGGTGGTCTGAGACATGAATCACCCGAACGAATATCTGGCAGAATTATACGCATGCGCCACCCGGCCCGCCCGTGGATGCATCGAGTTTCACCGCAGCCGCTCAAGCGCAACGGGCGGTCGGCCGATGTACTCACTGTCCTTATATACCGCGCCGAACCAAACGACCCCGCCATACGCGAGCAAGTCTCGAAGACCTTATCCAATGTCCAGCCAAACCCTCGACCCCGCCGCCCTCGCTCAGTCCATCAAGGAGTGGGGTCGCGAACTGGGCTTTCAGCAGGTCGGCATCACCGGTGTCGACCTGGCCGAGCATGAAGCGCATCTGCAGCGCTGGCTGGATGAAGGCTACCAGGGCGAAATGGACTACATGGCCGCCCATGGCAACAAGCGCTCACGGCCCGACGAACTGGTGCCCGGCACCCTGCGGGTGATCTCGTTGCGCATGGACTATCTGCCCGGCGACACTCGCATGAGCCAGCGGCTGGCCGAGCCGGAGAAAGCCTATGTGTCGCGCTACGCGCTGGGCCGCGACTACCACAAGCTGATCCGCAAGCGAATCCAACAACTGGCCGAGCGTATCCAGCAGGTGGTCGGCCCGTTCGGCTTCCGTGCCTTCGTTGACAGCGCGCCGGTGCTGGAAAAAGCCGTGGCGCAGCAAGCCGGGCTCGGCTGGATCGGTAAGAACACCCTGCTGCTCAATCGCAAGGCCGGTAGCTGGTTCTTCCTCGGCGAGCTGTTCGTCGATATCGACCTGCCCGTTGACGAACCCGTTACCAGTCAGCATTGCGGCAGTTGCCAGGCCTGCCTGGACATCTGCCCCACCGAGGCCTTCGTCGGCGAACGGATACTGGATGCGCGGCGCTGCATTTCCTACCTGACCATCGAGCTGAAAGGTCCGATCCCGGTGGAATTGCGCAGCAAGGTTGGCAACCGCGTGTTCGGCTGTGACGATTGCCAGATCGTCTGCCCTTGGAACCGCTTCGCCAAGCCAACCGAACAGACCGACTTCCACCCACGCCACCGCCTGGACAATGCCGAGTTGGCAGAGCTGTTTCGCTGGACCGAGGACGAGTTTCTCAGCCGCACCGAAGGCTCGCCGTTACGCCGCGCGGGCTACGAGCGCTGGTTGCGCAATCTGGCGGTGGGCCTGGGCAACGCGCCGTCGAGCATTCCGGTGCTGGAAGCCCTGCAGGCGCGCCGTGACGATCCCTCGGAGCTGGTGCGTGAGCATGTGGAATGGGCATTGGCCCAGCACGGCAACCCTCTATAGCCCGCCACTCACGCCCAACCCGATACCGAGCTCCGCCGCCACGGCGAATGGCAATAACAGCGTATCGAGCAGCAGACTGGCCGGCAGGTCCAGAGCAGCATGCTTCGGCGCGGTGGCACCGAAGCGCTCCTGAGGACAGCAGCCGCCGTTGAGGCTGTACCAGTCGAGGCGCGTACCGGAATAGATGATCGGCGCGCCGGGCTTGGCCGCATCGAGGGTGCGGACCGTGGCGCAGCCAGATAGCAGAAGGACGGCAAGCAGTGTCGACCCGAGGGTAGCCTTGTGTTTCACCTGCAGCTCCTGAAATGGGTATCGCTGCGCTCAATGCCATCCTCGGCGCGCTTCACTCGTCGCTGACGAAATGGTGCTCACCCCAACGCGGCAGCATGTCCTGGGGAATCTGCAGCAGATTGAGGATGCGCGCGACGACGAAATCCACCAGATCATCGAGGGTCTGCGGCTGGTGGTAGAAGCCGGGCGAGGCCGGCAGGATCACCGCGCCCAGATTCGACAGCTTGAGCATGTTTTCCAGATGAATGCTCGAATAGGGCGCCTCGCGCGGCACGAGAATGAGCTGGCGGCGCTCCTTGAGAGTCACATCCGCCGCGCGCTCGATCAGGTTGTTGCAGGCGCCGGTGGCAATCGCCGAGAGCGTGCCAGTCGAGCATGGCACCACCACCATAGCCGTCGGCGCGCCGGAACCTGAGGCCGGTGGGGCCATCCAGTCTTCCTTAGCGAACACACGGATCTGCCCCGCCGCCGCGCCGGTGTATTCGGAGAGAAAGGCCTGCATCGCCTGGGGTTTGGCCGGCAGTACGACGTCGGTCTCGGTGGCCATCACCAGCTGCGCGGCCTTGGATATCAAGAAGTGCACCTCGCGGTCCTCCTGGATCAGGCAATCCAACAGGCGTAAGCCATACTGCGCGCCTGAAGCGCCGGTCATCGCCAGGGTGATGCGTTCGGGGCCGCTCATTCGTTTTGTTCTCGCACTATTGCGTTGTTTTTGGTGGGCTGAAGCCCACCCTACGGGGGCTGGGTAGAGTGGGCCGGGCGGCGTTCCGCTTCAGCCCACCAATAAGGCCCTACGCCAGCGCCTCGGCCAATTTGCCATGCAATCCACCAAAACCGCCGTTGCTCATGACAACCACCTGAGTGCCCGGCGTGGCGTCGGCCTTGACCTTGGCGATGATCGTCTCTAGCGAGTCGCATACGGTCGTCTCGACGGGCGAGCCGGCGACCGTCGCGGCCAGGTCCCAGCCGAGATTTGGCGGCGCGTACCAGATCGCCTGATTGGCCAGCGCCACCGATTCGGCCAGGCCTTCACGGTGTGCGCCCAACTTCATCGAATTGGAGCGCGGCTCGACCACGGCAATGATCGGCGTATCACCCACGCGCTTGCGTAGGCCGTCGAGCGTCGTGGCGATGGCGGTCGGGTGATGGGCGAAGTCGTCGTAAATGGTCACGCCATTAACGTCTGCGACCTTTTCCATGCGTCGCTTGACGCTGCGGAATTCACTCAGCGCTTCGGTTCCCTGCTTGGGCAATACACCGACATGGCGCGCCGCCGCGAGCGTGGCCAGAGCGTTATTGACGTTGTGCTGACCAGTCAATTCCCAGTCCACCACGCCTTGCACAGTGCCGTCGAAGATCACCTCGAAGCGCGAACCGTCTGCGCTGAGCAGGTTGGCCTGCCATTGCCCGCCGTTGCCGGTTGTCTGCACCGGTGTCCAGCAGCCCATGCCGATCACGCGCTTGAGCGCCTCTTCCGATTGCGGATGAATGATCAGCCCCTCGCCGGGCACGGTGCGTACCAGGTGGTGGAACTGCCTCTCGATCGCCGCGAGATCCGAGAAGATATCGGCGTGGTCGAATTCAAGGTTGTTCAGGATCGCGGTACGCGGTCGGTAATGGACAAACTTGCTGCGCTTGTCGAAGAAGGCACTGTCGTATTCGTCCGCCTCGACCACGAAGAACGGGGTACCGCCCAGGCGCGCCGAGATACCGAAGTTCTGCGGTACGCCACCGATGAGAAAGCCCGGGCTCATGCCGGCGTGTTCCAGCACCCAGGCGAGCATGCTGCTGGTGGTGGTCTTGCCGTGAGTACCGGCGGCAGCCAGCACCCAACGCCCCTGCAACACATGATCGGCGAGCCACTGCGGGCCGGAAACGTAAGGCAGCCCCTTGTTCAGCACGTACTCCACCGCCGGGTTGCCGCGCGACAGCGCGTTGCCGATCACCACCAGATCCGGCGCCGGATCGAGCTGGCTCGGCTCATAGCCCTGGGTCAGTTCGATGCCCTGAGCCTCAAGCTGGGTACTCATGGGCGGATAGACGTTGGCATCGGAACCGGTGACCCGATGGCCCAGTTCCTTGGCGAGAACGGCCAGCGAGCCCATGAAGGTGCCGCAGATGCCGAGAATATGAATATGCATGAATGACCTCTGGATTGGCCACGCCGGGCTCCGGAATCACGGAGCGTCGGGCGAAAAAACTGCGCCGCAGATTAGCACAGGCGGCCCGACACAGCCCGCCGCGCGCATCCGGGCACAAGCACGCCCACACGTCGCCTCGCTCGCGGACCGTCAGGCCTTGATCTACGCTGAATCACAGCAGTCCACACGGCAATTACAAGATCCGGAGACGCATCATGCGCTACGCCCATCCCGGCACCGAAGGGGCCCTCGTTTCCTTCCAATCCCGCTACGGCAACTTTATCAACGGCCAATTCGTCGAACCGGTTGGCGGGCAGTATTTCACCAACACTTCGCCAGTCAACGGCCAGCCCATCGCTGAGTTCCCGCGCTCCGACGCGGCCGATATCGAGAAGGCGCTGGACGCCGCTCATGCCGCCGCCGACGCGTGGGGCAAGACCAGTGTGCAGGCGCGCTCGCTGATCCTATTGAAGATCGCTGATCGCATCGAAGCGAATCTGGAAAAGCTCGCCATCACCGAAACCTGGGACAACGGCAAGGCGGTGCGCGAGACGCTGAACGCCGACATCCCGCTGGCGGCTGACCACTTCCGCTACTTCGCCGGCTGCATCCGCGCCCAGGAAGGCACCAGCGCCGAGATCGATGAGCACACCGCCGCCTACCACTTCCACGAGCCGCTGGGCGTGGTCGGGCAGATCATTCCGTGGAACTTTCCGATCCTGATGGCCTGCTGGAAACTTGCACCAGCCCTGGCAGCCGGCAACTGCGTGATCCTGAAACCCGCCGAGCAGACGCCGCTGGGCATCACCGTGCTGGCGGAAATCATCGGCGACCTGCTGCCGCCGGGCGTGCTCAACATCGTCCAGGGCTTCGGCAAGGAGGCCGGCGAGGCGCTGGCCAGCAGCAAACGCATCGCCAAGATCGCCTTCACCGGCTCCACCCCGGTGGGTTCGCACATCATGAAGATGGCGGCAGAAAACATCATTCCCAGCACTGTGGAGCTGGGCGGCAAGAGCCCCAACATCTACTTCGAAGACATCATGCAAGCCGAACCGACCTTCATCGAGAAGGCGGCCGAGGGGCTGGTGCTGGGTTTCTTCAACCAAGGCGAAGTCTGTACCTGCCCGTCGCGGGCACTGGTGCAGGAATCCATCTACGCGCCCTTCATGGAAGCGGTGATGAAGAAGGTCACGCAGATCAAACGCGGCGACCCGCTAGACACCGACACCATGGTCGGCGCCCAGGCCAGCCAGCAGCAGTTCGACAAGATCGTCGGCTACCTGGACATAGCCCGGCAGGAAGGCGCCGAAGTGCTCACCGGTGGCGGTGTTGAGAAACTCGAAGGCTCGCTCGCGACCGGCTATTACATCCAGCCGACCCTACTCAAGGGCCATAACAAGATGCGCGTGTTCCAGGAGGAAATCTTCGGCCCGGTGATCGGCGTGACCACCTTCAAGGATGAAGCCGAAGCGCTGGCCATCGCCAACGACACCGAGTTCGGCCTCGGCGCTGGCGTCTGGACCCGCGACATCAACCGTGCCTATCGCATGGGCCGGGGGATCAAGGCCGGACGGGTGTGGACCAACTGTTACCACCTGTATCCGGCACATGCCGCGTTCGGTGGCTACAAGAAGTCCGGCGTTGGACGCGAGACCCATAAGATGATCCTCGACCACTACCAGCAGACCAAAAATCTGCTGGTCAGCTACGACATCAATCCGCTGGGCTTCTTCTGATGGCTGGCGCGGGTGGCTGACGCCGCCCGCGTTCGAACAAGACACCTGCAAGGCTCCGCCGTGGTGCTGCGGAGCCCGCAAAAGGTGCGTTCCTGCCGGACTTCGCTGACAAAACACCGCGAATGCAAGGTTCGCGGCGCAGGGCATGACGCTTGCTAGGGAGACGCCAATCCAACAACGAGGGATTCCCCATGGCTTTCGAACACAGCAGTGCGACCCCACCGCAACATGCCGTAGATTTCGAAGCAGTCGGCAGTAGCTATTTCCAGGAACGCGAACTGAAGAAAGGCGCCGCCGGCTGGGTGCTATTGGTCGGCCTCGGAGTCGCCTACGTGATTTCCGGCGACTACGCCGGATGGAACTTCGGCCTGGCACAGGGCGGTTGGGGCGGGCTGTTCATCGCCACGCTGCTGATGGCAACCATGTACCTGTGCATGTGCTTTTCGCTGGCCGAGTTGTCGTCGATGGTGCCCACCGCCGGCGGCGGTTATGGCTTCGCCCGCACGGCGTTCGGCCCGCTGGGCGGCTTTCTCACCGGCACGGCGATCCTCATCGAATACGCCATCGCGCCGGCGGCCATAGCAGTGTTCATCGGCGCCTACTGCGAGTCGCTGTTCGGCATCGGCGGCTGGATGATCTACCTGGCCTTCTACATCGCATTCATCGGCATCCATATCTTTGGCGTAGGCGAGGCGCTCAAGCTGATGTTCATCATCACCGCCGTCGCCGCACTGGCGCTGGGCGTGTTCATCGTTGCGATGGTGCCGCACTTCTCGGTCGCCAACCTGCTGGACATCGCACCGACCACCGCAGCCGGCGCCAGCGCCTTCCTGCCGTTCGGCTACGTCGGCATCTGGGCGGCGATTCCCTATGCCATCTGGTTCTTCCTCGCGGTCGAGGGCGTGCCACTGGCCGCCGAGGAAACCAAGAACCCGCAGCGCGACATGCCGCGCGGGCTGATCGGCGCCATGCTGGTGCTGCTGGCCTTCGCCGGGCTGATCCTGCTGGTCGGGCCGGGCGGCGCCGGTTCCAGCACACTGATCGAATCCGGCAACCCGCTGGTGGAGGCGCTGACCACCGCCTACGGCTCCTCAACCTGGATGAGCGGCTTCGTCAACCTGGTCGGCCTGGCCGGGCTGATCGCCAGCTTCTTCTCGATCATCTTCGCCTACTCGCGGCAAATCTTCGCGCTGTCGCGGGCCGGCTACCTGCCGCGCAAGCTGTCGCTGACCAACCGCAACAAGGTACCGGTGCTGGCGCTGATCGTGCCGGGTGTGATCGGTTTCGTCCTGTCGCTGACCGGCCAGGGCGACCTGCTGATTCTGGTAGCGGTGTTCGGCGCGACCATTTCCTATGTGCTGATGATGGCCTCGCACATCACCCTGCGCCTGCGCCGTCCGGACATGCACCGTCCTTACAAAACGCCCGGCGGCATCTTTACCTCGGGCGTCGCCCTGGTGCTGGCGTGCATCGCGGTGGTCGCCGGCTTCTTGGTGGATCCGCGGGTGGTGATCGGCGCGGCGATCATCTACGGCATCTTCATCGCCTATTTCGCGCTGTACAGCCGACATCACCTGGTCGCCGGCACGCCGGAAGAGGAGTTCGCGGCGATCGAGAACGCCGAGGCAACGCTGAAGTAAGGAGGCAGTCATGACGTACTCGCACAGCGTGGGCGGCACCACCTGGCGTTTCGACGACCTGCGCGAGCTGATGGCCAAGGCCAGCCCGGCGCGCTCCGGCGACCTGCTCGCCGGGGTCGCCGCAGGCAGCGATGCCGAGCGCGTGGCGGCGCAAATGTGCCTGGCCGAGGTGCCGCTCAAGCGCTTTCTCGAAGAAGCGCTGATTCCCTACGAAAGCGACGAAGTCACCCGGCTGATCATCGACAGCCACGACGCGACGGCCTTCGCCCCGGTCAGCCATCTCAGCGTGGGGGATTTTCGCAACTGGCTGCTCGGCGATGAAGCCGATGGCGCCGCGATGGCCGCCCTGGCGCCGGGGCTGACGCCGGAGATGGTGGCCGCCGTGTCGAAACTCATGCGCGTGCAGGACCTGATTTTGGTCGCGCAGAAGCCACGCGTGGTGACGCGCTTTCGCAACACCATTGGCCTGCCGGGGCGGATGTCCACCCGCCTGCAACCCAACCACCCCACCGACGACGGCGCCGGCATCGCCGCGAGCATTCTCGACGGCCTGCTCTACGGCAACGGCGACGCAGTGATCGGCATCAACCCGGCCACCGACAGCACCGCCGGTATTTGCGAGCTGCTGAAGATGCTCGACGCCATCATCCAGCGCTACGAGATCCCGACCCAAGCCTGCATTCTCACCCACGTCACCACTTCCATCGCGGCGATCGAGCGCGGTGCGCCGCTGGATCTGGTGTTCCAGTCCATCGCCGGTACCGAAGCGGCCAACGCCAGCTTCGGCATCAGTCTGGCCACGCTGCAGGAAGGTTACGAGGCGGGCCTGTCGCAGAAGCGCGGCACCCTCGGCGACAACCTGATGTACTTCGAGACCGGCCAGGGCAGCGCGTTGTCGGCGGGCGCCCACCATGGCGTCGACCAGCAAACCTGCGAAGCGCGCGCCTATGCGGTGGCGCGGCGCTTCAAGCCACTGCTGGTGAACACCGTGGTCGGCTTCATCGGTCCGGAATACCTCTACAACGGCAAGCAGATCATCCGCGCCGGCCTGGAGGACCATTTCTGCGGCAAGCTGCTCGGTGTGCCCATGGGCTGTGACATTTGCTACACCAACCACGCCGAAGCCGACCAGGACGACATGGACATGCTGCTGACCCTGCTGGGCACCGCCGGCATCAATTTCATCATGGGCATTCCGGGTTCGGACGACGTGATGCTCAACTACCAGACCACCTCCTTCCACGACGCGCTCTACGTGCGGCAAGTGCTGGGTCTGCGCGCTGCGCCGGAATTCGAGGAATGGCTGGCGAAGATGCAGATCCTTCAGCAGGACGGTAACCGGCTGCAGCTGGGCAATGAGCTGCCGGAGCCGTTCCGGCGCGCGCTGGAGCAGCTGTCGTGAAGGTCACGTCCTACGCAGCACGATCCGAGCTGCCTGAGGGTTTTCTGGTGCGCTGAAGCACACCCTACGGTTGGCGGGCCACGCCTTGTAATCGCAGGCGAGTACGTCCGCAAGCTTTCACCGCTTGATGCCCACCTGACCACTCGAGGTAGCCATGCCCGACCGTTCTCCCATCATCGAAAACCCCTGGCAGCACCTGCGTCAGCTCACCCCGGCGCGCATCGCTCTCGGCCGGGCTGGCACCAGCCTGCCTACTAATGCACAGCTCGATTTCCAGTTCGCCCATGCGCAGGCCCGCGATGCCGTGCATTTGCCGTTGGACAGCGAGGCGCTGATCCGCGAGCTGCAGCAACATGAGCTGGACTGCCTGCGCCTGCACAGCGCCGCCGCGGATCGTCAGGTCTATCTGCAACGGCCAGATCTGGGCCGGCGCCTGGACGAAACCAGCGCCGCTCTGTTGGATGAGCGCGATCAACCAGCCTGCGACCTCGCCCTGGTAATCGCCGACGGCCTCTCAGCATTGGCCGTGCAGCGCCATGCGCTGCCCATGACGCTGAAGATCGTCGAGCATTGCCAGAACGAAGGCTGGACCCTCGGGCCGATCAGCATCGTCGAACAAGGCCGCGTGGCCATTGCCGACGAAATCGGCGAACGCCTCAAGGCCCGGATGGTGGTGATCTTGCTGGGCGAACGCCCCGGCCTCAGCTCGCCGGACAGCCTGGGCCTTTATTTCACCTGGGCGCCGCAAGTCGGCCGCCACGATGCCCAGCGCAACTGCATCTCCAACATCCGCCCTGAAGGCCTCGCCTACAACCTGGCCGCGCATCGCCTGCTGTATCTCATGCGCGAAGCCTGTCGTCGCCAGCTTTCAGGTGTGAACCTCAAGGACGAAGCCGAGGTGCCGACGCTGGACGGCGCGCCCCGCGCCGGCAACTTCCTGCTGGGCTGAAACTCCAGCGCGTATTCGTTTAAAGCCCACTTACCGGCTCCGACGAGCCGCCCGTTTCGTCCGCAGACCGGAGGCGAGCCGCACGATGCAGCGGCAGTCACGCCTCGGGCAGCAACACCACCGCCTCTATCTCGAAGAGCATGCCATCCAGCGCCAGGCGTGGCACCGGGATCAGCGTGCAAGCCGGCTTCGGTCCCGATCCCAGCGCGCCGGCCAACTCCTCGCCGAACACCTGCAGACGTGCCTCACTGTGGTCGACGATAAGCACAGTGAGTTTGGCGATCTGCTGCGCAGTGCCGCCCACCGCCTCGATGGCGAGGCGGAGATTGGCCAGGGCCTGGCGGACCTGTTCGCGAAAATCCTCGGACAAGCGCCCGTCAACATTCTCGCCACCCTGCCCGGCGATGAATGCGAGCCGGGCTCCAGGCGGCAACAACGCCACATGGGAATAGCCATTGGGCGCCGGGTCGTACAGACCCGGCGGATTGAGCAGTGACAGGCCGTTGCGACCCGAATGTTCAGTCATTACTTACTCCTCTCGGTAACGCCACGCAGATCGGCAAAGCGCTCCAACGCGCGCTTCATCGCCCCATCGAGATCGCCGGGCCGGTACTGCCCCGGTTCGCGCCCGAAGGCAACGCTCAGGCGGTTCCAGCTGTTGATCACGACGAGGGCGAAGGTCAGCCGGGTGATCACCCGCGGCGAGAAATGCTCGGTCAACTCACCGTAGCAGCGGTCGAGTGTTTCGCCATCCGGCAGCTCGGTGACAGCTTCAGCCCAGGCCAGCGCGGCACGTTCGGCCGGGTTGTAGACATTGGCCTCACGCCAGGCCGACAGCAACAGGATGCGTGGCAGCGGCGTATCCAGCGCCAGCAGATCCTTGCTGTGCATGTCAATGCAATAGGCGCAGCCGTTGAGTTGCGAGGCGCGCAGCTCCATTAGCGACAGCAGTTGCGGATCCAGATCGGATTCGTGCAGGTAGCCGCTGATAGCAGTCAGTGCTTGCAGTGGCAGCGGGTCGGCGTGCTTGAGGTAGTCGAGTCGCATGGGAATACTCCGGTTCAGTCATGAGTGACATTGCCAGGACGTACCCACCGGGCTCGTTGTGACAGCTCGTCTCGGCTGTCACAACGGCGCGCGCCGGACCGTCCATACTGGATCAACCGTCACGAGGAGCCGCCGTGCAGAATCGCGCCCATTACTACGAAGGATTGCGTCCGCGCCTGTTCGGCCTGGCTTACCGCCTGCTGGGCAGCCGCGCCGATGCCGAAGATTTGCTGCAGGACGCATGGTTCAAGTGGAGCGCAGCCGACCCCGCGGCGATCCGCGATGCCGAGGCCTGGCTGGTCACCGTGGTGACCCGGCTGGGCATCGATCAGTTTCGTCAACGCCGCGCCCGCCGCGAGGAGTACCTCGGCCCCTGGCTGCCGGAGCCGCTGCTGGGCAGCATCGACCACGAAGGCGAACGCTTGATCGAACTCGGCGCGGACATTTCCATGGCCTTCTTGGTGGCGCTGGAGCGACTGGGCGCCGAGGAACGCGCAGCCCTGCTGCTGCGCGACGTGCTGGAACATTCCTACGAACAGATCGCCGAAACGCTGGGCAAAACCTCTGTGGCCTGCCGCCAGATCATCAGCCGCGCCCGTCGGCGGGTTCGCGATGAGCGGCCACGCTTTGCCGTCGACGCCGCCGTACACCGTCGCTTGGTCGAGCGCTTTGCCACGACGCTGCTGGACCCCGACGGCACGGCCTTCGCCGAGCTGCTCGCCGAGGACGTGAGCTGGATCGCCGACGGCGGCGGCCAAGCTACTGCCGCCTCGAAGGTGTTGCACGGCGTGCGCGCCTCGGTGCGGCTGGCTGTCGGCATCGCCCGCCGCGCGGATGGCCAATGGCACACCCGGGTCACCTGGATCAACGGCGAACCCGGCGTGCTGGTGCTGCATGGCGAGCGCATTCATGCCGCGATGACCCTAGTCAGCGACGGCCAGCACATCCGGCACATCTACTCGGTGGTCAACCCGCACAAGCTCGCCATGGCAGGCCGGGAGCAGCACGCTGACGCCCTTGCCGCGTACACCCGCGGCGCTTAAGGTGAGCGCCCCGCCCCGCTGGAACTTCGTGCATGTGGTCCTTCCGCGCCTGGCAGCGCAAACGCATCCTCGCCCGCAACCCGATCAGCGCTGAGCTGTGGCGCCGCGTGGTTGACAGCCTGCCGATCCTCGACGGTTTGAGCGATGAGGAACTGGCGCGCCTACGCGAGCGCGCCGTGCTGTTTCTGCACGAAAAGCGCCTCACCGCACTGCCAGGCGTCGAGCTGCAAGCCGAAGATCGCCTGCGCCTGGCGCTGCAGGCCGAGTTGCCGCTGCTGCACCTGGCTGAGCTCGGCTGGTATCGCGGCTTTCACGAGATCGTGCTTTATCCCGACGATTTCCTCAGCCCGCAGAAGTATCGCGACCCGGCCGGTGTCGAGCACGAATGGGACGGCGAGCACAGCGGCGAAGCCTGGCTGCAGGGGCCGGTCATCCTCGCCTGGCCCGGCGTCCAGGGAAGCGGCGGCTGGGAAGGCTACAACCTGGTGATCCACGAACTGGCGCACAAGCTCGACATGCTCAACGGCGATGCCAACGGCCTGCCGCCGCTGCACCGCAACATGCACATCGAGGCCTGGGCGAGCGCGATGCAGAGCGCCTACGACCAACTCGACGCCGTGCTGGATGCCGATCCGGATGCCGAGACGCCGATCGATCCCTACGCCGCGGAAAACCCGGCGGAGTTCTTCGCTGTCACCAGCGAATACTTCTTCAGCGCGCCGGATGTGCTGCACCAGGCCTTTCCCGAGGTCTACGCGCAACTGGCGGCCTTCTACCGACAGGATCCGCTGACGCGCCTGCAGCAGCTACAGCACAGTCATCCGCAGTACGCGGAACCTCATTGAGTTCGGGCCGTCGAATGCGCGCCATTTTGCCGGCAAGGGTTCACGTGACCGGCATGGCAAAACGCCCGATAGTGCGCCTATAATCGCGCCCACTTTTTTCGCCCCAGGCCGCGTTGGCCGACCACGGAGCAATGTTCATGAGCTACAGCAAAGTCCCGGCCGGCAAAGACCTGCCCAACGATATCTACGTCGCCATCGAGATTCCGGCCAACCACGCGCCGATCAAATACGAAATCGATCACGACACCGATTGCCTGTTCGTCGACCGTTTCATGGCCACCCCGATGTTCTACCCGGCCAACTACGGCTTCATCCCGCACACCCTGGCCGACGACGGTGACCCGCTGGACGTGTTGGTCGTGACGCCCTACCCGGTCGCGCCGGGCTCGGTCATCCGCTGCCGCCCGGTCGGCGTGCTGAACATGACCGACGAAGCCGGCGGCGACGCCAAGCTGATCGCCGTCCCCCACGACAAGCTGAGCCAGCTGTACGTGGACGTTAAGGAATACACCGACCTGCCCCCGCTGCTGATCGAGCAGATCAAACATTTCTTCGAGAATTACAAGGATCTGGAGAAGGGCAAGTGGGTCAAGGTCGAAGGCTGGGAAGGCGCCGACGCCGCCCGCGCCGCGATCACCAAGGCGGTTGCGGCTTACCAAAAATAAGCCAATACCGTTACGGAAAGCCGGCCCACGAGGCCGGCTTTTTTATGTTTTCAGGTTTTGTTTTCGGCTGGCACAAAAGGCACCACCTCGTCTGCCCAACCAGTTGCCACGCCTTTCCCAATCGTCGTAAAAAAAACCGCAAGCTCACTTCCAAGTGGCTGGCGATCGCGCCTCCAGACCAGCGACCTGGCGCTATTGGACGTCCCGTGCAATATATACAGGGCGACCGCCTTGAAGTCTGAACGGATCCCTCGATGCTAACCACCTACAACACTGCATTGGTGAGCCTGTCCATCCTGATTGCCATTGCTGGCTCCTTCACAGCGCTCGACCTGGCCAGCCGCGCGCGCGCTTCAGCCGATTGGATGCGACATGCCTGGTTATGCGCAGCGGCCGTCTGCATGGGCGGCAGCATCTGGTCGATGCACTTCGTCGGCATGCTGGCCTTCGGCATGCCCGGCATGGAGATCCAGTACGACCTGGCGCTCACTCTCTGGTCGCTGGTCGTGCCGATTGCGGTGACGGCGATCAGCTTTTTCGCCGTTGGCATTCGCGGACTGGGCCGCAAGACACTCGGGATCGGTGGTCTGTTCATGGGGCTCGGAATTGGGGCCATGCACTACATAGGCATGGCGGCCATGACGATGCATGCCGAGCTGTCCTATGACCCGTTTTGGGTGGGTATCTCCCTCATCATCGCAATCGGCGCGGCCACCGTAGCGCTCTGGCTCTCCGCCCGCGGCAGGCGCCTGATACTGCAGGCGGTCTCGGCCGTGGCGATGGGCTTTGCCGTGGCGGGCATGCACTACACGGCCATGGCCGGCGCGCGCTTCACTCCGCTGCACGATGCGATGCCCGCGCCGCACGACAGCGGCCTGGATCTGTTGACGCTGGCGTTGTCGGTTGCCGGCTCGACCTTCATCGTGCTGTTCTTCGGCCTTGCCGCCTCGATGCATGACCGGCGCATGGCGATCATCAGCGAGCGGGAAGCGGCGGCCTTGCGCCAAAGCGAGGAGCGGTTCCGCGAGCTGTACAGCAAGACGCCGTTGCCGCTGCATTCGCTGGATGAAGAAGGCCGGATCGAGTCGGTCAGCGATGCCTGGCTCGTACTGATGGGCTATCGCCGAGGCGACGTGATCGGCCGGCCCCTGATCAACTTCATGACCGAAAGCTCGGCGCGCCAGATGCTCAGCCAGGACTGGCCGGCATTGCTCGAAACCGGCGAATGCCTCAACGCCGAGTACCGCTTGGTGGCCAGGGCTGGTGCGTTCATCGATGTGCTGGCGTCCACGCGTCTCGAACAGACCACCCGCGGCGTGCTCATCATCGGCGGCCTGGTGAACATCACCGAACGCCGGCACGCCGAGGCCGCGCTCCGGCAGGCGCAGAAGCTGGAAGCGATCGGCAAGCTGACCGGCGGCATCGCTCATGACTTCAACAACCTGCTCGCCGTGGTCAGTGGAAATCTCGAACTGCTGCGCAAGCGGCTGCCGAACGACACGGCTCGTACCGGCACTCTGATCGAAAACGCGCTGCTGGCGACACAGCGTGGCGCCAGCCTGGTCCAGCGCATGCTGGCGTTCGCCCGCAAGCAGGACTTGAACCCCAGTTCCGTCGTGCTACCGGACGTAGTGATGAGCATGCGAGAGCTGCTGCAACGCTCGGTGGGGACCAATATCGCCATCGAAACGCGATTCTCTCTGAGTCTGCCGCCTGCCTACGTCGACGCGAATCAGCTCGAAATGGTGCTGATCAATCTGGTGGTCAACGCACGGGACGCCATGCCGACAGGCGGCACGATCTGCATCGAAGGCCAGCCGCGTTCTCTCAGGGCACCAACGGAACAATCGTCGCAGGAGTTCGTCGCCCTGATCGTGCGCGACGACGGCATCGGCATGAGTCCGGAGACGCTGGCCCGTGCAACCGAGCCCTTCTTCACAACCAAGGGGCCAGGCAAAGGCACCGGACTCGGCCTCTCGATGGCTCATGGCCTGGCCGAGCAATCGGGCGGGCGATTGGAAATGGCGAGCCAGCCGGGCAGGGGAACGACCGTCGAGCTGTGGCTACCCTTGGGCGTCCCGGCACTGATGGCGGCCCCGGCATCCGAACATCCAGACGAACCCGTCGCGGCGCCGGTCCCCGCCTTGTCGATTCTCGTGGTAGACGATGATCCTCTGGTGCTCGCCAATACCACCGAGTTACTCGAGGACCTGGGACATCGAGTCACCGCGGTCGGCGATGGCGAGGCGGCCCTGGTTATCATTCGCCAGCAAGAGGCCTTCGATATTTTGGTCACCGATCAGATGATGCCCGGCATGACCGGCACCCAACTGGCCAAGATCGTCAAAATCGAAAGGCCCAACCTGCCGGTCCTGTTGGTCAGCGGCTATGCGGAGCTGTCCGAAGACGGTCGCCCGCTGCATACGCTGGCTAAGCCGTTTACGCAGCACACGCTCAGCGCAGCGATCAGTGACACGTTGGGGCGTCAGAATTCGCGTGTCGTGGTGCCGCTGCATAACCGCCGTTGAAGCGTGCGGGTGCGTATCCCGACCCGGTTCGCTGATCGTTCATCGATAAAACCTGAACGGATCCGGGCGCGCCGACTCTATCGAAACCACGGCTTTCGTTGATTTCGAGGTAATAGATGCGCCATCCGACACGCTTCATCCGCAACCGACTCGTCCCGATAACGCTGGCAGCTCTGCTGCTATCACCAGGCATCGCGACAGCCACCGCCAACTCGCCACAGGTACTCGGCTGGGTCGAGGAAGGGCTGATTCTTCCGGAAAAAGTGGCGGTGAAGTTCAAGCTCGATACGGGCGCGTTGACGTCCTCGATGCATGCGGAAAACATCGACCGCTTCGAGAAAGACGGCGAGGACTGGATACGTTTCACCGTCGAACTGGAAGACATCAATACCGAAAAGCAGGTGAGGACACGTCTGGAGCGCAAGATGGTCCGGGACCTCACGGTGCGTGGCGCAGGCGGTGCCGAGGATCGCCCTGTCGTGCTGATGAAAGTCTGCCTGGGCAGTCAGGTCTATGAAGAGCAGTTCTCGCTGAACGACCGGGACAAGATGAACTACCCCGTGCTCATTGGCCGCCGCACGCTGGAGAAGATTGGCCCGGTGGATTCATCCAAGACATTCACCGTCGAGCCGAGCTGCGCTGACGCCGGCAGCTGATCCGTACCGCACGCTCGGATGACCGCACCGATTCACAGCTCATCGCCTGGGTGCAACTCACCCAACGCCCCTCCGGTCAACTGAAAGCGCCACCGCTGCACCTGGCGCCGAGCCTTTCATCGCCCGAACGTCACATCGATGAGATCACCGGACCGAGTCCGCGCCCACCGACACGGCGTGGGTTACATGAAGACAAACCAGGCAGCGCTGGTTCGCGACTTCACCCGTCACCGGAACAGGAGCTTGAGATGACCAACCGCGACCAGACTGCCGTGATCTGCGGCGGAACCGCCGGCGTGGGCCGCGCGACCGCCCATGCCCTGGCGCAGGCAGGTTTTCGCGTGGCCGTGATCGCGCGTGGCGAACAGGGCCTGGCAGACACGCGCCAAGCGCTCGAAGCGGCCGGCGCCACGGTGCTGACGATTGCCGCCGACGTCGCCGATGCCGAAGCGATCGACCGCGCCGCCGAGCGGATCGAAGCCGAGCTGGGTCCGATCGAGCTCTGGATCAACGCGGCCATGGCCACGGTCTTCGCACCAGTCGAGAAAATCACCGCGGCGGAATACAAGCGGGTCACCGAGGTAACCTACCTGGGCTTCGTCCATGGCACGCTGGCCGCGCTGCGACATATGCAACCGCGCAACCGCGGCACCATCGTGCAGGTGGGCTCGGCGCTGTCCTACCGCGCCATCCCGCTGCAATCGGCTTACTGCGCGGCGAAGTTCGCCATCCGCGGCTTCACCGACTCGTTGCGCTGCGAGCTGATCCACACCAAGAGCAAAATCCGCCTGACCATGGTCCAGCTGCCGGCACACAACACGCCACAGTTCGACTGGTCGCGCAACAAGATGCGCAAACGCCCACAACCGGTGCCGCCGATCCACACGCCCGAGGTCGCCGCCCGCGCCATCCTCCGCGCCGCCACCGATGCGCCGCGTGAACTCTGGCTGGGGCGTGCCTCGTTCCAAGCGATCATCGGCAACATGTTCATGCCGGGGCTGCTCGATCGCATGATGGCCAAGCAGGCCTGGAGCGGGCAGATGGCCGACGAGCCGGCCAACCCCGCGCAGCCGGACAACCTCTTCGAACCGGTCGAAGGCTTGCATCGCATCGATGGCCGCTTTGGGGACCGGGTTCAGGACCACGCCGTCGCCCTGAGCAGCGAAACCGTCGGCAAGCTGGCGGTGGCAGGACTGGCAGCAGTGACCGTCGGCGCGGTGGCGCTGATCGCGTCTATCGCCTCGGGTCGCAGCCGACGTTAAGGCGCCGTGCGCAATTCCTGCCGCGCCTGGCGCACCACCGACCAACCGGCAGAAAGTGCCAGCACCGCCATGAACAGCGCCACGAGGAAGTCCGGCCAGCCAGAACCCGTTCCGAAAACGCTCGCTGCGGCAATCATCACCGCGATGTTGCCCAGCGCGTCGTTGCGGCTGCATAGCCAGACCGAGCGCATGTTCGAGTCGCCCTCGCGAAACGCATAGAGCATCAGCGCCACGACGACGTTGGCAACCAGCGCCAGCGCGCCGATCACGCCCATGGTCAGAGGCTCCGGCACCACGCCGACATAGATCGCCCAACCGGCGCGACCCAGCACGAACAGACCGAAGGCCAACATTGACAACCCTTTCACCATGGCCGCGCGCGAACGCCAGATCAGGCCCATGGACAGCACTACCAGGGTGATGCCGTAGTTGGCGGCGTCACCGGCGAAGTCGATGGCGTCGGCCAGTAGCGAGACCGAGCCGGACCGCAACCCGCCGCCGACTTCCACGACGAACATGATTAGGTTGATCGCCAGCGCGAACCACAGCGCCTTGCGAAAACGCGGGCTGACCGCCGGGGTTGAGCAGCCTGAATCACAGCATCTCGACGACATGGAAATGTCTCCTGGACTATATTCGGAGCCATTGCACACCCTGGAGCCGCTCCAGGGTCAAGCCCTATCCTGAGCACGATTGCAGCGAGACGAAGGAGACCATCATGCGTATAGGCGAGCTGAGCACGGCGGCCGACGTGGACGTCGAGACCATTCGCTATTACGAGAAGATCGGGTTGATGCCCGCCCCGGAGCGCGGTGCCAATGGCTATCGGTCTTACTCTTCCAAGCAACTGGCGCACCTGGTGTTCATTCGCCACTGCCGAGCGCTGGACATCGGGCTGGCCGACATCCGTCGGCTGCTGGAGTTTTCCAATCAGCCGGACGCCAGCTGCGGCGACATCAATCTGCTGATCGACCAACAGCTCGAGCGTGTCCAGACGCGGCTGGAAAGCCTCCATGCCCTGGAGCATCAGCTGCAGGCGCTGCGCAGTTGCTGCACTGACGGCCGTCCGATGCAGGGCTGCGGCATTCTTAACGAGCTGGCCAGCGCGCGGCCGGACGAGGTTCGGCGCGAGCCTTGAGGCTCCGGTTCGCAAATACAGCGTCGCTGCTGTCAACGCTTGGCGGGCCGCGCGCCCTTGGCTAATCTGCGTCTCTTTTGCCACGAGCCGTTCCGATGCCGCTGTTCGACATGTTGCTATTGATCGCTGCCGGCTTTGCCGCGGGTGGCATGAATGCGCTCGCCGGAGGCGGCACCTTCTTTTCGTTTCCAGCACTGCTGGCCACAGGCCTACCGCCGGTTACCGCCAATGCGACCAATGCCGTGGCGCTCTGGCCTGCAAGCCTCGCTGGCGCCTGGGCTGCGCGCTCGGCTCTCCAGCCGTTGGGACGCTACCTGATCCCGCTGTTACTGGCCGGTCTGATCGGCGGTTTGCTCGGCGGCCTTCTACTACTGGCCAGTGGTGACGACATCTTCAGTCTGCTCATTCCATGGCTGTTGCTGCTGGCTACCGCGCTGTTCGCAGCCAGTCCTTGGCTGAGTCGCTGGCTCGCCGCACGCCGAAAAGATGAAAGCGCTGTACCACCGCATGCGCCGGCATCGCTCGCGGCACATGGGCTGGTATCGATCTACGGCGGCTATTTCGGGGCGGGCATGGGCATCCTGCAACTGGCGGCCTTCTCCATCGAAGGCCACCAGCTGGTTCGCGCCAACGCGCTGAAGAATCTGATTTCCGCCGTCATCTATAGCGTTGCCACAGCCACGTTCATCATTGCCGGGCGCGTGAGCTGGTATGAGCTGGCCATCCTGCTGATCGGCACCACGCTCGGCGGCTATGCCGGCGGCGCGCTGAGCAAGAAACTGCCAGCCAACTGGCTGCGCGCCTTCGTCATAGGCGTCGGCAGCGCTATGACGCTTTATTACTTCCAAGATATCTACTGGCACTGAGCGGCGGATCGTCCGGTCGGCTTATGGCGTATGCCGTCCAGCTCTGCTAGTGTCGCGCCCGTTTCAGAGCAGCCGCAGAGAACAGGTTCCGCCATGGCCCGCAAGAAAGTCGCCCTCGATTTCGAACAATCCCTCGCCGAGCTGCAACAGCTGGTCGAGCGCCTGGAAAGCGGCGAGCTGTCGCTGGAAGACTCGCTGACCTGTTTCGAACAGGGGATCGGGCTGACCCGCGACTGCCAGGCCGCCCTGAGCCAGGCCGAGCAAAAGGTGCAGATCCTGCTGGAGCGTGACGGCAAGCTGCAGGAAGCCCCCTTCGAGGTGGACCCGGAAGCATGATCGACGAGTACCAGCAACGCTGCCAGAAGCGCGTCGACAGCTGCCTCGAGACGCTCTTCATCCCCCCCCGCCCACAACTCGAACGCCTCTATCAGGCCATGCGCTACAGCGTGATGAATGGCGGCAAGCGCGTGCGCCCGCTGCTGGTCTACGCCGCCTGCGAGGCGCTCGAAGGCGGCAGCGCGCAAGCCGATGGCGCCGCCTGCGCCGTCGAACTGATCCACGCCTACTCGCTGGTGCATGACGACCTGCCGGCCATGGACGACGACGACCTGCGCCGTGGCCAGCCGACCACCCACAAAGCCTTCGACGAAGCCTGCGCGATCCTCGCTGGCGACGGCCTGCAAAGCCTAGCCTTCGAAGCGCTCGCAGCCGAGGCGCACAACCCGGGCGATCCAGCCCTGCGCCTGGAAATGTTCAGCAGCCTCGCACGTGCGGCAGGCCCGGCCGGAATGGTTGGCGGGCAAGCGATCGATCTCGGATCGGTCGGCCTGAAACTCGACCGCACGGCGCTGGAACTGATGCACCGCCACAAGACCGGCGCGCTGATCGAGGCCAGCGTGCGCCTCGGCGCCCTCGCCAGCGGACATGCCGATGCCGACAAGCTGGCCGCTCTGCAGCGGTACGCACAAGCCATCGGCTTGGCCTTCCAAGTGCAGGACGACATCCTCGACGTGGAAAGCGACACCGTCACGCTCGGCAAGCATCAGGGCGCCGATATCGCCCGCGACAAGCCCACTTATCCGGCTTTGCTGGGTATGGACGCGGCAAAAGCCTACGCACTAGAGCTGCGCGACCAGGCGCTCGATGCCGTCGCGCCCTTCGGTGCCGCTGCCGAGCCGTTGCGCCAACTGGCCCGCTTTATCGTCGAGCGCCGTAGCTGAGCCGGCCTGTCGCTGGCCGTATCGCCAGCGCCTATGGGGCGACCGTTGATGCCTGGGTCATTCTTCTCCCTGTAACCATCGGGTAAACTGCGGCTCTTTTTTCAGCCAAAACGATCCGCCCGATGCCCAAGACGTTCCATGAGATTCCTCGGGTCCGCCCTGCGACGCCCGTTCTAGACCGCGCGGCCACTCCCGAGCAACTGCGCCGACTGAGCGAAGCGGAACTTGAAGAACTCGCCAACGAACTGCGGCAGGACCTGCTCTACAGCGTCGGCCGGACTGGCGGGCACTTCGGCGCCGGACTCGGCGTGATCGAGCTGACCATCGCTCTGCACTATGTCTACGACACTCCGGACGACCGCCTGGTATGGGATGTCGGCCATCAGGCCTATCCGCACAAGATCCTCACTGGCCGCCGCGAGCAGATGGCTAGTCTGCGTCAGAAAGACGGCCTCGCGGCCTTCCCACGCCGCAGCGAAAGCGAGTACGACACCTTTGGCGTCGGCCATTCCAGCACCTCGATCAGCGCCGCCCTGGGCATGGCCATCGCCGCGCGCATGCAGGGCAAGAAGCGCAAATCCATCGCTGTGATCGGTGACGGCGCGCTCACTGCCGGCATGGCTTTCGAGGCCTTGAACCACGCCCCGGAAGTTGGCGCCGACATGCTGGTGGTGCTCAACGACAACGACATGTCCATCTCGCGAAACGTCGGCGGCATGTCCAACTATCTGGCGAAAATCCTGTCCAGCCGCACCTATACCAGCATGCGCGAAGGCAGCAAGAAGGTGCTGTCGCGCCTGCCCGGCGCCTGGGAAATCGCCCGCCGCACCGAGGAATATGCCAAGGGCATGCTGGTCCCGGGCACGCTGTTCGAGGAGCTGGGCTGGAACTACATCGGCCCCATCGACGGCCATGACCTGCCGACACTGATCGCCACGCTGCGCAACATGCGCGACCTGTCCGGCCCGCAGTTCCTGCACGTGGTGACCAAGAAGGGCAAGGGCTTCGCCCCGGCAGAAGTCGACCCCATCACCTGGCACGCCATCAGCAAGCTGGAGCCCGTTGGCGGTCCGGTTGCGCCGAAGAAACCCAGCGGCCCGAAATATTCCAACGTGTTCGGCCAGTGGCTATGCGACATGGCCGCCGCCGACCCGCGCCTGACCGGCATTACGCCGGCCATGAAGGAAGGCTCCGACTTGGTCGATTTCAGCGAACGCTATCCCGATCGTTATTTCGACGTTGCCATCGCCGAACAGCACGCCGTGACGCTGGCCGCCGGAATGGCCTGTGAAGGCGCCAAGCCGGTGGTCGCGATCTACTCGACCTTCCTGCAACGGGCTTACGACCAGCTGATCCATGACGTCGCGGTGCAGAACCTCGACGTGCTGTTCGCCATCGACCGCGCCGGCCTGGTCGGCGAAGACGGCCCGACCCACGCCGGCAGCTTCGATCTTTCGTACCTGCGTTGCATCCCCGGCATGTTGGTCATGACGCCGAGCGACGAGAATGAGATGCGCCGCATGCTGACCACCGGTTATCACTTCGAAGGCCCGGCGGCGGTGCGCTATCCGCGCGGTACCGGCCCGAACGCGACCATCGAACCTGGCCTCGAACCACTGGAAATCGGCAAGGGCGTGATACGCCGCCAGGGGTCGAAGGTGGCGCTGCTGGTGTTCGGCGTACAGCTGGCCGAAGCGCTGCAGGCAGGCGAAGCACTCGACGCCACCGTGGTCGACATGCGCTTCGTCAAACCCTTGGACGAGGCGCTTGTGCGCCAATTGGCTGAAGCCCACGACCTGCTGGTAACCGTCGAGGAAAACAGCATCATGGGCGGTGCCGGTAGCGCCATCAGTGAATTCCTGGCCGCTGAGAACCTGCACAAGCCGGTCCTACACCTGGGACTGCCGGACTACTACGTCGAGCATGCCAAGCCGAGCGAGATGCTCAAGGAATGCGGACTCGATGCCGGCGGTATCGAAGCGGCGATCCGCGCGCGGCTGGCGCAGCACTGAACCATCGACGCAAGATGCGCGGCCCACGCCGCGCTGAGTCACGCCCTTTCGACACCATGTCCGGGGGTCGATGGTGCATGTTCGAGCCGCCACAAGCCCGCCACATCCGCTCTCGCGGCCAAGGCTCCTCCCGTTGCCAGCACATTGCTTGTATTTCTTCTGAGCAGCCCTTAAGGTTCCCGCGATTTCCAATCCGCCCAGGTGTGCACGACCGCAAGGTCCGCATTAAACGGGAAGCCGGTGCGCTCGTTGAGCAAGGCCGGCGCTGCCCCCGCAACGGTAATCGACCGCGATCCATGAGGATCGCCGCCCGCTCAACCGCCACTGTGCTCAGCATGGGAAGGCGAGCGTGGTGCGTGTCGAAAGCCCGGAGACCGGCCTGACGGATTCGACTGGTGTTGCGGAGGGCAGCACCGTCAAGCGCGGCCGCCTATCATCATGCCCTCGCTTGTTCCTGCCCTCCTCAAAAGCTGTGATCTTTTGAGGAATTTCAAGAATGAAACTGTCCCGTATTGCTTTGGCCGTGGCGCTGTTGCCCGGCGTATCGGCGTTTGCCGCCGAGATCGAGCATGAACTGCCGAACATGCTGATCACCTCGGCGCGCCAGGCCGAACCCCGCACGCAGGCTACCGCTGCCAACACCCTGTTCACCCGCGCCGACATCGAGCGCCTGCAAGCCCGCAGCGTGCCTGAATTGCTGCGCCGCGTTCCCGGTGTGCAAATCAGCAGCGCTGGCGGCGTGCCCTCCCTGTCGTTACGCGGCACCGGTACGGCACAGACGCTGGTATTGCTCGACGGCCAGCGTATTTCGTCGGCAACCAGCGGTTTCGCCCGCCTCGACTATCTCGCCATCGACAACATCGAGCGCATCGAAGTCATCCGCGGCCCCCGCTCGTCGCTCTATGGCGCCGACGCCATTGGCGGCGTCATTCAAATCTTCACGCGCAGCGGCAAACGGGGCGTGCATCCCGAAGTGCGCCTGGCCGCCGGCAGCGACCAGACCTTCCAGCGCAGCCTGAATTTATCAGCCGGCACTCAGCAAACACGCATCCATCTCGGTGCCAGCCTCGATGAGCGCGACGGCTTCGACATCACCCGCGACAATCGTGGCGCCGATGGCGACGACGACGGCCAGCGCACCAAGGCGCTGCATTTGAAGCTGGATCACCGGTTCAACGCCGATTGGAAAACTGGACTGAGCCTCAACGACCAGCGCGGCGACAACGAGTACGACGATGCTTACGAGTTCGCCCCCGGCATCCCGCAGGACGAGTTTCGCCTCAGCAGTTACAGCGGTTATCTGGACGGGCAGCTGGGCGAAATTTGGAACAGCCGCATAGAACTAGGGCGCAGCTTCGATCGTAATCGCGCGATCGGCTCTGCGTACAACGACAGCCTCCTGGAAACCACCCGTCATTCCGCCGCCTGGCTCAATCGACTGCAACTGAGCGAGAGCCAACAGCTGAGCCTTGGTAGCGACTGGTACGAGGACCGCCTCGACGCTACCACTGCCTACCAAGAGGACAGCCGCGACAATCTGGCCTTCTTCGCGCAACACAGCTTTGAGGGCGAAGGCTTCGGCACCGAACTCGGCTTGCGCCACGATGACAATGAGCAGTTCGGCACCCATAACAGCTGGAATGCTGCGTTCAGCCTGCCGGTAGGCCTATCGCAGCGATGGATACTGAGCTACGGCGAGGGCTTCCGCGCGCCGACGTTCACCGACCTCTACGCACCGCCAGCATGGGGCCCCAATCCGGACCTGGAACCGGAGACTTCCAAAACCTACGAGCTGCAATGGCGCGCCGATTTCGACGGCACCCTGGTCGAAGCCTCGGTTTACCGTACCGACGTGGAAGAGCTGATCGCCTGGAGCGGCAATCGTATGGAGAACGTCGCCCACGCACGGATCAACGGCTTCGAGGCCAGTATTGCCCGTGAACTGCTGGGTTGGCAGGCCAATCTTGGCTTGAGCATCATCGACCCGCGTGACCGCGACAGCGGCCACGTACTGCCGCGCCGCGCCAAGCGCACGCTCAGTCTTGACCTTGACCGCACATTCGACACGCTTTCGGTCGGCGCCATCTGGCATGTGTCCAGCACCCGTCACGATGACGCGGCCAACACTCAGGAGCTGTCCGGTTATGGCGTTCTCGATCTGCGCGCGGGCTGGCAGAGCCATCCCGAGCTGCGCTGGGAGGCCAAGGTCAGCAATCTGTTCGACCGCGATTACGCGTTGGCAACCTATGATCGCCCAGCCGGGCCGTCATGGACCGATCCAACGCAGAACCATACTTATCGCGAAGCCGGCCGCACCGCGCTGTTCGCAGTGACTTGGACGCCGTCGCTCTAAGCGTTAATGATGGGCGCGCGCCATCAGGGCGCCGCCCGAGCCATCACCTCGCAGAGCTTCCCGATCGCCCCGAGCATTTGGAAGCTCGGGCGCTCCAGCCCCTTATCCGGCACTGCCCACAACTGGTCTTTACGCACCGCGGCGAGCTGCGGCCAACTTTTCCACTCGACGAGCTGCGCACCACTGCCGGCCAGGATCACGTCCGGATTCCTCGAAAGCACCGACTCGATGCTGACCTGGGGCGCAGGCAGGTGTAGATCGGCGAACACGTTGCGACCGCCACAGACTTCAATGGCTTCACTGATGATCTGCCGTCCACCGAGGGTATACAGCGGGCGATTCCAGATCTGATAGAAGACCGCCAGCGGTTGCTCGCGGTGGTAACGTTGGCGCAGCTGCTCCAACCCATCGGTGAACTGTTGTTGCAATTGGCGCCCCTGCTCGCCCCGTCCGATCCGCTCGCCGATCAACGCGAATTGCTCGGCCAGCTGTTCGAGCGAGGTCGGCTCCGCAACCAGCACCGGAACGCCAAACTGTTTGAGCTGCTCATGCTGCGCCCGGCTAATGCTATCCGGCCAAAGCAGTACCAGGGTCGGTTGCAGGGCAAGCAGACTTTCCATTTCCAATTGCCCGATCCGCCCCACCGATGGCACCTCGGCCAGCGCTGCCGGCCGATCCCCGCCGTCGAGCACGCCGACCAGCAGATCGGCTGCGTCCAGTTCCAGCATGATTTCGCTCAGCGAAGGCGCCAGGCTGATCACTCGCTCCGTCGCCCCATACGCAGGCGAACTCAACAACGCGACCAACAGCAGCAGGATCGGCATCATTGCAGCTGTCGCGGCACGCGGTAGAGCATCAGCATTACCAGACTGCCGCACACCAGCAGCAACTGAGCGACGGATTCCAGCCCCAGCGGTGCGCCGAACGCCGCCAGCCAGGCCGGCAGAGCCGCGGTCCGTAACGCACGTAGCCGAATGGCGCGCAATGCCGTCCAGGCGGAGGGCTCTGCATCGGTGCCCAAGGCTTTTTCCGTGGCGATCAGGATGTGCTTGTAGGACGTGAATCGGGGCAGATTGAGAAACAGCGTGGCGAGACCAATGCCGAACAGTGGCAAGGCGAGATGTTCAGCGAAGCGGCCTGCCAGTTCGGGAAGTTGTCGGCTGATGAGCACCGGCACCACGATCAGAAGCAGGTGCACCCAACCGTCGCGAGACAACTGGCGACGAGCGGCTCTGCGGTTCACGACTGCTCGGCTTCGCCCTGGTGAATCTCGCCCAGCATATGGCCCAGCTTGCCGGCCTTGGTGGCAAGGTACCTGCGGTTGTGCGGGTTGTGAGCGATCTGCAGCGGCTTGCGCTCGGCGATACGGATGCCGAAGCCCTGCAGCGCCTTGACCTTGCGTGGGTTATTGGTCATCAGCTTGATTTCGGAAATGCCCAGGTGCTCCAGCATCGGCAGGCAAATCGCGTAGTCGCGCATGTCCGGCGCAAAGCCCAGGCGCTCGTTGGCCTCAACGGTATCGGCGCCTTGATCCTGCAGCTCGTAGGCGCGAATCTTGTTCAGCAAGCCGATACCACGCCCTTCCTGACGCAGATACAGCAGCGCGCCACGCCCCTCATCGGCGATAGCCTTCAACGCGGCCTCCAGCTGGAAGCCGCAATCGCAACGCAGGCTGAACAGCGCATCGCCCGTCAGGCACTCCGAATGCAGGCGGCCCAGCACGGGCTTGCCATCGGCGACATCACCCATCGTCAGTACGACATGCTCTTTGCCCGTGTCCTGATCGAGAAAACCATGCATGGTGAACACACCGAACGGCGTCGGCAATTGGGAAGCGGCGACGAAGACGACAGACACCGGAGAGACTCCAGAAGGCGGAAAAGCGGGCATTGTAACAGCAGAAGCAAGCTTGAAGCCCGTGTGCAGGCTGACGCCACACGCTTATGTTTTGACTTCAAGCTTTCAGCTTCAGGCTTCCAGCTGCTTCGCTTAAATCTTCGACTCAAGCCTCAACACGCCCTGGTCCTCGCGCCAGCTGACCCGGCCGAGAAAACTCATGCCCAGCAGCGCCTCGGTGGGCGATGAGCCTTCCACCACCACCGCCTCCACGCCCATCACATCGATGGCGCCGACCTTGACGCTGTTCAGATGTACCTGCCAGGCCTTTGCCGTACCGCTGGCAGTGCCGACCACGATCTGCTTGCCGTCGACGCGATAGTCGATGCCCAGACGGCGCGCCTGATTTTCATTGAACGCCACCGAGGTAGCGCCGGTGTCGACGAGAAACTGCACCGGTTGGCCGTTGATCGAACCAGCGATCCAGTAATGGCCACCCTGCCCCTTGGCGATGCTCAGTTGCTTACGCTCGGGCTCGGCAAAGCCCGAGCTCAGCTCACGGCTAAGACTGTAGCTCCGCTCGACACCTTCGATGCGCAGCACGGCACCTTTGGCGTCGGCACTGATCACTTCGACACCGCCCGGCCCCATCTGCCCGACACGGACCAACTTGCGCTGGCCATCGACGTTAAGAACTGCAGCGCCGGGAAACAGGCCCACCACCTGTACGCGCGGCGCGGCGGTACCGGTGAAAGCAATCAGCGACAGCGTGGCAGCGAGCAGCAGGGCGACGGAACGCATCGGGGGATCTTCCTTGAGGCACGGGCGGAACGGCATTCTTCCATGGCCATGCGCTGGTTACAGCGACCAGACGCACAGCCCGGCTCAGCCAAGCAGCATGACGACCAGATGCACCACCGCACAGGCGGCGAAGCCGGCGAGAATGTCGTCGAGCATGATCCCGAGGCCACCGGTCACATTTCGATCGATCCAGCTCAGCGGCCAGGGCTTGACGATGTCCAGCACGCGAAACACGACGAAGCCGAGCAACAACCAGTGCCAGCCTGCCGGCACCAGCCAGAAGGTGATCCAAATCCCAGCAAACTCGTCCCAGACGATGCCTTCATGGTCATGCACGCCCAGATCCTGCGCGACCTTGCCGCACAGCCAGATGCCGAACAGCATGCTGGCGACGATCACCAGGCCGTAGCCCCAGCCGGGCATGGCCTGCCATAGCGGCACGAACGCCAGCGCCACCAGCGACCCCCAGGTACCGGGCGCTTTTGGCAAGGTACCCGATCCAAAACCGAAAGCCAGGTTATGCCAGGGATTGCTCCATACCGACACGGGCATTGGCTCGGCGGCAGGCTGCAGGGAATCGGTCAACGGGTTGTCCTCTCGTTCAGGCCTGGATAGGCCGGTCAGCTCTCGAAATGATTGTAGCCACGAGGGCCGACGCCGATGGCATTGCCGCCGGCGTCGAGTAGCTGCACACCCTCGCCCGACGTTACGTGGCCGATCACATGGATTGGCCAACCCTCATCCAGCAGCGCCGGTAACGCCTCGGCTGGCAGGGTGAACGCCAGCAGATAATCATCACCGCCGGTCAAGCCGCACTGCAGGGCCTGTTCCGCACCAGCGAAGCCCAGCAATACCTTCGAAAGCGGCACGCTGGACTGCTCTATGCACAGCGAGACTCTGGACGCGGCGGCAATATGCGCACAATCGGCCAGCAGACCATCGGAGATATCCAGCGCGGCCGTGGCCTTGCCGCGCAAAGCGCGTCCCAACGCGAGCTGCGGTTGAGGTGTCCAGTAGCGTCGCAAAAGCGCCGCCGCCTCGACCGTATCGCTCTCACGCTCACCCAACACGATCGGCAATGCACCCGCGGCATCGCCCAGCGCACCGCCAACGCAGAGCAGATCACCCGGTTGCGCCCCGCTGCGCAGCAATGCCTGGCCTGCCGGCACACGTCCGAACACCGTCAGCGTCATGCTCAGCGGACCGCGCGTGGTATCGCCGCCGATCAGACGCATCGAGCAGCCTGCCGCCATCGCGTCGAGCCCGCGAGCGAATTCGCACAGCCAGCTGGAATCGGCCGTCGGCAACGTCAGCGCAAGGGTAAAACCGATCGGCGTGGCACCCATGCCAGCCAGATCGCTGGTCGATACCGCAAGCGCGCGCTGGCCGAGCAGGTAGGGATCGCAGGAATCGGGAAAATGTACGCCAGCAACCAGCGTATCGGTGGAAACCGCCAGTTGCTCGCCTGCCGGCAATGCCAGCAGAGCGCAATCATCACCGATGCCCAACGCAACATCGCCGCCAGCCCTGGCACAAGCGGCGGCGGCGAAGTAGCGGCGGATCAGTTCGAACTCACCCATCGGTCGGTGCAGTCTCAGCGCTTGCGAGCGTTGACTTCAGCGCTGCGCAGGCTGGGCGCCAGCTTATCCAGCACACCGTTGACGAACTTGTGTCCATCGGTAGCGCCGAATACCTTGGCCAGCTCGATGCCTTCGTTGATCACCACGCGGTACGGCACGTCGATGCGGTGCATCAGCTCGTAGGTGGACAGGCGCAGGACGGCGAGTTCCACCGGGTCGAGCTCATCCAGCGGACGATCGAGATGCGGCACGATGGCGCCATCGACTTCCGTCTTGGCGCGCGCCACGCCAGTCAGCAACTCATGGAAGTAAGTGCCGTCGACGCCGGAGAAATCGTTGTCGACGCGAAATTGCGCCTCGATTTCGTTCAGGCTCTGGCCTGCCATGTGCCACTGATACAGCGCCTGCATTGCCAGGCTACGCGCCACACGGCGCGTCGCGATCTTGCCCTTGGCCTTCGGCTGGGGCTCCTGGCTGTCGTCGTGATTGAGGCTCACTTGGCCTCCAGCTGCGCCAGCAGGCTCACCATTTCCAGAGCGGAGAGTGCGGCTTCGGCGCCCTTGTTGCCGGCCTTAGTGCCGGAGCGCTCGATGGCCTGCTCGATGGAGTCGACGGTCAGTACGCCAAACGCGACCGGCACGCCGAATTCCATGGAAACCTGGGCCAGGCCCTTGGTGCATTCACCGGCGACGTACTCGAAATGCGGAGTACCGCCACGAATGACCGCACCGAGGGCGATGATGGCGTCGTATTCACCCTGCTGAGCGACTTTCTGCGCCACCAGCGGGATTTCGAAGGCGCCCGGCGCGCGAATGATAGTGATGGCGTCTTCCGGGATACCGTGGCGTGCCAGCGTATCGACGGCGCCGCTCACCAGGCTTTCGACGACGAAGCTGTTGAAACGGCCCACTACGAGGGCGAATTTGCCCTGCGGGGCGATGAAGGTACCTTCGATGGTCTTCAGGGACATGGGTGTTTTCTCATCTCTTTAAAGAACGAAGGCGCCGCGACTTGCGCGGCGCCTCTGATTATTCGGCCGGCAGGTATTCTACAACTTCCAGATCGAAGCCGGATATCGCGTTGAACTTCATTGGCGAACTCATCAGGCGCATCTTGCGCACGCCGAGGTCGCGCAGAATCTGCGAGCCGGCACCAACGGTGCTGTAGGTCGCGGGCGTCGGCGGCTGCTGGCGGTTGAGCTGCGCCAGCAACTGCGGACCAGTCAGCGGATTACCGAGCAACAGCACCACGCCGCTGCCCGCCTTGGCCACTTCGCTCATCGCAGCGCGCAGGCTCCAGCGTCCTGGCACGGTGACCAACAGCAGATCGCGCAGCGGCTCCATGTTATGTACGCGCACCAGCGTTGGCTCTTCCGGCGATATCTCGCCACGGGTCAGCGCCATATGGACGGTGTCTTCAACGCCGTCGCGGTAGGTGACCAGCTTGAACTGCCCCAGCTCGGTTTCCAGCGGTTGCTCGGAAACGCGCTCGACGGTGCGCTCGTGGATCATCCGGTAATGAATCAGGTCGGCGATGGTGCCGATCTTCAGGCCATGCTGTTCGGCAAAGACTTCCAGTTCGGGCCGACGCGCCATGGTGCCGTCGTCGTTCATGATTTCGCAGATCACGCCGGACGGCTCGAAACCGGCCATCCGCGCCAGATCGCACGCCGCCTCGGTGTGACCGGCACGCGCCAGCACGCCGCCGGGCTGAGCCATCAGCGGAAAGATGTGACCAGGGCTGACGATGTCCTCGGCCTTGGCCTCTTTCGCTACTGCCGCCTGGACGGTGCGGGCGCGGTCGGCAGCAGAGATGCCGGTGGTCACGCCAACCGCCGCCTCGATGGAAACGGTGAACTTGGTGCCAAAGCCTGAGCCGTTACGCGGCGCCATCAGCGGCAGCTGCAGGGTTTCACAGCGCTCGCGGGTCATGGGCATGCAGATCAGGCCGCGTGCGAACCGGGCCATGAAATTGATGTGCTCGGCGGTCACACATTCCGAGGCGATGATGATGTCACCCTCATTCTCGCGATCCTCGTCATCCATGAGGATGACCATCTTGCCGGCGCGGATGTCTTCAATCAGTTCTTCAGCGGTGTTCAGAGCCATGTGGCCGAATCCTTCTAATTTAACGAGCGCGGTTCAGGTAGCCGTTTTCGGCCAGAAAGCTTTCTGTCAGGCCCGAGGCATTCGGCTCGGCTGCCTTGTCACCCATCAGCAGGCGCTCTAAATAACGCGCTAACAGATCCACTTCCAGATTCACCTGCCGCCCGGGGCGGTAGTCGACCATGATGGTTTCGGCCAAGGTGTGCGGGACGATGGTGAGCTCGAACTCCGCGCCGTTCACGGTATTTACCGTCAGGCTGGTGCCATCGACCGTGATCGAGCCCTTGAGCGCGATGTACTTGGCAAGCTCGCGCGGCGCGCGGATGCGGAACTGCACGGCGCGGGCGTTTTCCTCGCGCGCCACCACCTCACCCACGCCATCGACGTGACCACTGACCAGATGCCCGCCGAGACGACTCGACGGCGTCAGGGCCTTCTCGAGATTCACCCGGCTGCCGGCCTTGAGGTCGACGAAGGCAGTACGGGCCAGGGTTTCGCGGCTCACGTCAGCCCAGAAGCCACTGCCCGGCAACTCCACGGCAGTCAGGCAGACGCCGTTGACCGCGATGCTGTCGCCAAGTTTGACGTCTGACAGGTCCAGCTTGCCGGTCTCGACCAGCACACGGACGTCGCCGCCCTTGGGCGTCATCGCACGAATGGTCCCGATGGACTCGATTATTCCTGTGAACATACGGCCTCCCGTGGAAGGCTGTTGAAACGATGCATATGACCAACTCCTGTTTTGGATAAAACAGGGCGCTGCAGATCGATAGGGAGTAGACGCGCGCACGAACGGCGCCCGTCGAGGCATCCCGCTCTCTCTCATCCGGACTATACCGTCGGCCCCGGAATCACACCGGGTCTGCTGACCTTGTCTAAGACAAGCGCTCGCGGGCTAGGCACGAATTGAAAGCTACTGCGCTCAGGTCATGCTGCGTTGTAATCCTCCTCGAAATGCTCATTCACCGCAGTAAATTCCGCTTTCTCGTCGAATCACGCCTTGCCTGCCCTGCGCTCGCTACGCTTTCAATGTTTTTATAGCTGCGCCATTACCGCCGGTGGGGAATCTCACCCCGCCCTGAGAACGTGGGTCGGTTAGGACCCGGCGCAGTTTTTACCACAAACGAGCCGATTCTGCAGCCGGCAAACGACCGTTTGACTGCCGAGGCAGCTGCTCAAAAAAATTCCTCATCTCAAGCAACTAGCGCTGCGCTTGTTTGTCCATACGCATCAGAATCGGCCTGACAACGCGATTGCCGCGAACTCGTGCCGACGCAAAGCAAGACGATCAGGATGGAACGTCACTCCGCATTACGTCGTACCGACACGCCGAGCCAGGATCCGCTCGCACTTTTGGCGATCCCCCGCGCAGACCAGGACACGATCAGGAAGAACGCTCCGAACCTTCACATGTGCCGCGAGGGATGGGTATGTCAGAGGTTACGGCTATGGACACGTCGGCTGCCGTTCAGGCTGCCGAGATCGACCGCAATGGGTTTGCGGTCATCGAGCAATACATTTCAGCCGAAGTACTCGAGCAAGGCCGCGCGTTTATCGAGCAGCAAGCAGCCAATCACGAGGGCGAGTACTTCGCAATTCACGGCATCGAGGCGCTGGGCGGCAGCATCGTGGCAGCATTGGCGCTTTCCGCCCCCTTGAAGGAAACGCTGGCGGAGCTGTATCACCTCCAGACGGGACGGGAGCCTGCGGCAACGGAGCAGATCTTCCCGGTGATCCGCTGTCTGCAAGGCCGCAACGGACTCAAGCAGTCGCATTTCTATCACTTCGATGCCACGGCGGTCACCGCGCTGCTTCCGCTGTTCATCCCGACCGAGGGTGAACACTGCGGCGACTTGATCATCTTTCCGAACCTGCGGCGCGTTCGCTTCAATGCCTTGCGCAACGTGATCGAGAAGGCGGTGCTGCATAACACTCTCAGCCAGAAACTGGTCGCCTTTGCGGTGAAACGCGGCTGGCTACGGCCGATCCGTTTGAAGCTGGTGCCCGGCAACCTCTATCTGTTTTCGGGCTACCGCAGCCTGCATGCCAACGACCAGTGCGACCCGGCCATGCTGCGCGCCACCGCGCTGTTCCACTTCGGCAACCCTCACCATGACAGCCTGCTGGCGCGGCTCCTGCTGGGAGCCAACAAGCGCCGGGCGAAACTTGACCACAATGGACTCAAGCCGGTGAATTGAGCGAGCTGATCCGTCTGGTCGAGATCGGGTCAGCCGACCGGACGAGCGACGATGCGCCAGTCGTCGCCGACCGCCCGGATATCCTCGATTTTCATTTCGGGCGCTTCGCTCATGCGCGCCAGCGGCAGGTCAAGCAACGGCCGCGCCGAGGAACCGAGAAATTTCGCGGCGACGAATATCTGGTATTCATCGACCAGCCCCAGCGCGGCAAAAGCACCGGCGAGACGTGGGCCGGCTTCGAGCAGCACTTCGTTGGCGCCACGATTGGCGAGTTCGACCAGCAGACCACGCAGATCGACACGACCCACATCGCTGGCTAGCGCCAATAACTCATGACCTGCCGCCTGATAGCTTGCCGCCTGCTCATCGCCAGTGCTGGCCACCAAAGCCGAGCCAGCCTGAAAAAACGGCGCATCCAGCGGTACGCGCAAACGTCCATCGACCAACACGCGCAGCGGTGGACGCTGCATGGCCAGCGCGGTCAGTTCGTCGTCCAGCCCCAGCTCGGCAGCGCGTACCGTCAGCCGCGCGTTGTCCATCAGCACCGTGTCGGCACCGGTCAGCACCACGCTGGACTGCGCGCGCAGCCGCTGCACTTCCGCGCGTGCCGCCGGGCCGGTGATCCATTGGCTTTCGCCGCTGGCCATGGCAGTGCGGCCGTCGAGGCTCATCGCAAGTTTCGCGCGCAGCAGTGGCAAGCCGGTTTCCATGCGTTTGACGAAGCCGGCGTTCAGCGCCCGCGCTTCGTTTTCCAATACGCCGCTGGCGACCTCAATGCCGACGCTGCGCAAGCGTGCCAGACCACGGCCGGCAACCTGCGGATTGGGGTCCTGCATGGCCGCGACCACGCGCCCAATACCCGCCTCGACCAGCGCTTCGGCACAGGGCGGCGTCCGTCCGTGATGGCTGCAAGGTTCTAGCGTGACGTAGGCGGTCGCACCGCGCGCACGTTCACCGGCCTGAAGCAGCGCATGGACCTCGGCATGCGGCTCGCCGGCTCGTACGTGCCAACCTTCGCCGATCAGCTCGCCATCCTTGACGATGACGCAACCGACTCGCGGATTGGGATGTGTCGAATACAAGCCTTTGCGCGCCAGTTGCAGCGCGCGGGCCATCCAGGCGTGATCGTTGCTGTTCATTCGGTTTTCGCAGGTTCGCGCGACAGACGCTCGATTTCCTCGCGGAACTCGTTGAGGTCCTGAAAGCGGCGATAGACGGAAGCGAAGCGGATATAGGCCACCTCATCGAGCTTTTGCAGCTCGGCCATTACCAGCTCGCCGAGCACCCGCGATTTGATTTCGCGCTCGCCGGTGGCCCTCAGCCTGTGCTTGATGTGGGCGATGGCTTCTTCCAGCCGCTCGACGCTGACCGGGCGCTTCTCCAATGCGCGCTGCATGCCAGCACGCAACTTTTCTTCGTCGAACGGCTGGCGACTGCCGTCCTGCTTGATCAACCGCGGCATGACCAGCTCGGCGGTTTCGAAGGTGGTGAAACGCTCGCCGCAGGCGAGGCATTCGCGGCGGCGACGGACCTGATCGCCCTCGGCAACCAGGCGCGAGTCGATGACTTTGGTGTCATGTGCAACGCAGAAGGGACAATGCATGGTTTAGAGCTGTCAGACGTCGGAGAGCCATGGTAGCGCATCGCGTCGGCAAGACAAATCGAGCGGATTGTTGCTATACAGGCGCGCATCAACGTCACGTTCTGGAGCCGTCCGTGCAGTTACGCCCCTTCATGTTGCCCGTCTTGCTCCTGGCCCTGGCCGGCTGTTCGAGCCAGGAGACCCAGCGCCCCGCTGCCCCCGTCACCTTTAAGGAACCGCCTCAGGCGACCACCCCGCTGCACGAGCTGCACGGTAGCCTGCTCGGCGTCCCGGCCGACAGCGAGGTCGACCTGGCCCTGCTGGAAGTCAACCGCCGGGACCAGCCCGATCGTTTGTTGAGCAATGTCAGTTTGAAAGGGCGCGGCGGTGAGTTGCCGTTCATTCTCAAGTTCAACGCCGAGAATTTCCCCAAGGACCAGCAAGTCGAACTGCGCGGCCGAGTCACCCGCTCGGGGCAGTTGATCATGCGCCTGCCGGCTGTGCAGATCAGCAGTCCGGCCAGCCAATCGCTGGGGCCGCTGCGCCTGGTCCCGGCGCCTTGATCCCGCCCGTTGAATTGCAGGCGGCATTGGCCGACCTGCTCGGCGACGCACGCCTGAGCATCGCAACCCTGCCCGATACCGACATCCGCCTTTGGCTGATCGATGCGAACAATATGGACCGTGCGTTCAGCCCCGAGGAAACCCGGCGGATTCTCGAAGAGCCGCCCTACTGGTGTTTCTGCTGGGCCAGCGGCCTGGTGCTGGCGCGCTGGCTGGCGGAGCGCCCCGAGTGGGTGCGTGGCAAGCGGGTGCTGGATTTCGGCACGGGTTCGGGCGTTGCGGCGATCGCTGCCGCCAAGGCGGGCGCGGCGGAAGTCGTCGCCTGCGATCTCGACCCACTGGCGCTGGCGGCTTCCCGGGCCAATGCCGAGCTCAATGGCGTTCAGCTGAGTTATTCCGAGGATTTTTTCGCCGAGGCCGACCGCTACGACCTGATCATCGTCGCCGACGTGCTCTACGACCGCGCCAACCTGCCGCTGCTGGATCAGTTTCTGAGCCGAGGTCGCGAAGCACTGGTTGCGGATTCGCGCGTGCGCGACTTCCAACATCCGCTATACGAGCGCCTGGACATCCTCGACGCCTGCACCTGGCCGGATCTGGCCGAACCAGCGGAATTCCGTCGAGTCAGCCTCTATCATTCGGTAAGGCGTGGAGAAGAGAGCGTTGGGCGGCTGGAAGTCGGGCGCTTGGCTGCCGGATCGACCGTTGAAGCGCTTCAACCGTAGCGAGGGCGAATACCGGAGGCTGAGGAAGCGATGACGACCGAAAAAGACCTGCGCCTGTTCTTTGCCCTACCCTGCCCGCCGACGCTGGCGGATGCGATTTGCAGCTGGCGCGACGCTCAAGGGTTCGATGGCCGACCGGTGGCACAAGCCAATCTGCACCTCACCCTGGCTTTTCTCGGCAGTCAGCCGACGAGCGCATTGGAGGCGCTGAAGCAGCTCGGCGGCCGTTTGCGCGCCGACGCCTTCAGGCTGCGGCTGGATCAACTACGGGTCATCGGTCATGGCTTCGCCTGCTTGATCCCGAACCAGATGCCGACGCCGCTGAGTCAACTGGTCGAACAGCTGCATGCGGGCCTGTCCACACACGGTTTCGCCCTCGATGCGCGTCCGTTTCTGCCGCATGTGACGCTCATACGCGATGCGCGGACGCAACCAACCACAACGCCGCCCGCGTTCGAATGGCCAGTGGATCGTTTCGGCCTGTTTCTTTCCACCCATACGCCGAGCGGCGTGCACTACCGTGAACTGGCGAGTTGGCCCCTGACCGCAGCCAACGGCTGACTGACCGCCACTTGCTTCCGCTTCGGATCGCCCCCACTTAACATGCTCGCCATTTCGCACGCGCCCATTTCGAGAGTTCCGATGAGCCAGACTCCTTTCATCTTCGACGTCACCGCCAGCAACTTCGAACAACTGGTGCTGGAAAACTCCTTTCACAAACCGGTACTGGTGGACTTCTGGGCCGAGTGGTGCGCTCCGTGCAAGGCACTGATGCCGCTGCTGGCGAAGATCACCGAGGAATACCAAGGTGAGTTGCTGCTGGCCAAGGTCAATTGCGATATCGAGCAGGACGTGGTGGCGCGCTTCGGTGTGCGCAGCCTGCCTACCGTGGTGCTGTTCAAGGACGGTCAACCGGTCGACGGCTTTGCCGGTGCCCAGCCCGAATCGGCGATTCGCGCCATGCTCGAACCCCACGTGCCGGCACCCGCTGCGCCCGATGCCGATCTGCTCTCGACCGCGCAGGCGCAGTTCGCCGAAGGGCGCATCGGCGAGGCGGAAAGCCTGCTCAAGCAACTGCTGAGCGAAGACAACGAAAACGCTGCGGCGCTGATCCTCTATGCTCGCTGCCTGGCCGAACGCGGCGAGCTGGGCGAGGCCGAAACGGTGCTCGGTGCGGTCAAGGGCGACGAGCACAAGCAGGCACTCGCCGCCGCACGCGCTCAATTGACCTTTCTCCGGCAAGCCGACGACCTGCCGGAAGTCGCCGACCTCAAAAGCCGTCTTGCACACAACGCCGAGGATGACGAGGCGGCCTATCAGCTGGCGATCCAGCAACTGGCACGCCAGCAGCACGAAGCGGCACTGGAAGGATTGCTCAAACTGTTCGTGCGCAACCGCAATTACGCCGACGGCCAGCCGCACAAGACACTGCTGCAGATATTCGACCTGCTGGGCAACGACCATCCACTGGTCACGACTTACCGGCGCAAGCTGTATCAGGCGATTTACTGAACCGGGAAAGGGGCAACCGCCAGGCTGCCCCTCTTCTGCACGAATTGCCTCGCCGGTAGGGTGCGCTTAGCGCACCGGCATCAGCCCAACATCCGCCGTAATTGCCCACAATCACGCGCATGCAGATCGGTCAGCTCCGGCCAGAGGTTTTCCGGCAGGTTGACCAGCACGCCACGAGCGCCAGCCGCCTTCGCGCACTCCAGGTCGAAGCGGTAGTCGCCGACCATGACCAGTTCCCGCGGCGGCACCGACCATTTCTCGGCGAAATGCAACAAACCGCCAGGATCGGGTTTGGGCGGCGCCTCGTCGCGGCCAAGAATGTCGTCAGACACAAAGCAGTCGCCCATGCCCACCGCCTGCAAGGTCACCAGCGCCAGCTCATGGGCATTGCGCGTCAGCACGCCGAGCCGGCACCCGCAGTCACGCAGCTCGTGCAGTAACCCCAGCGCGCCCGGTGCCGGCGTCGCGGCATAGGCCAGTTCGCGCTCGTGTTCCAGCAACCACGCGCGCTTGCTTGCTGCCTCATCGTCCGGCAACGCGGCGAGGTGATGGAGAATGTCGTCTTCCAGCGGAATATCCAGCGCCCGCTTGATCGCCGGAAAATCATGCACGGCGATGGTCAGGGTGCCGTCCATGTCGAACACCCAATGCCGCGCATCGGCCAGCTTCACTTCCAGTCCTCACGCACGCGAATCAGGCCTTCCTGCGCGACCGAAGCGACTAGTTCGCCGGCGCGGTTGAAAATGCTGCCACGGGCGAAACCACGTGCGTTGCCGGCCCAGGGGCTGTCCATGGAGTACAACAGCCAATCGTCCGCGCGCACTTCACGGTGGAACCAGATGGCATGGTCGAGGCTCGCCAGCTGGATGAATTTGCTCCAGGAACTGACGCCGTGCGGCTGCAGCGCGGTGCCGATGAAGCTGAAGTCCGAAGCATAGGCGACCAGATATTTGTGCAGTGCGGCGTTGTCGGGCAGCGAACCATCGGCACGGAACCAGATGTGCCGAATCGGCTCGATCGGCGCGGGATTGATCGGGTCCTGCAGCGTCACGGGACGAATCTCGATGGGCTTGGGACGACGCAGTTTTTCGGCTACCCGCGGCGGCACCAGCGGCGTCAGCTGATGCAGCAACTCCCACTCGCTGAGCAGATTTTCCGGTCCCGCCACCTCGGGCATCGGCAGCTGATGCTCATAACCGGTCTCGTCCGCCTGGAACGAAGCGCTGCAGGTAAAGATGGTCTGCCCTTTCTGGATCGCGCTGACGCGCCGGGTGGTGAAGCTGCCGCCGTCACGCACTCGGTCGACGTCGTAGACCACCGGCTGATGTGAATCACCCGGGCGCAAGAAATAGCCGTGCATGGAATGCACATGACGCTCAGGCGCCACGGTCTGGCTCGCCGCGGACAACGCCTGACCAACCACCTGACCGCCGAACAGTTGCGGGAAGCCCAGATCCTGGCTCGCGCCACGAAACAGGTTTTCCTCGATTCGCTCCAGCGAAAGCAGATTCACCAACGTATCCAGGGTGTCGGTCATGATGTTGTTCCTTTATCTAGGCGGCACGGGCAAGGCGCGCAATATTACGGATTCGGCAGGTTTCGCTCCAGCAATTGTGCTTATCGTCGGGCAATGGCCCGGCTATCCCGACGCATCCGGTACAACACGTGTGGGCGCAGCGGATGCCCCTCGGCCACGCCAGGGTGTTCGAAGTCTTCCTGCGGTTCATGCTGCATGCCAAGGGCTACCATCAGCCCTCTGGACGGTTCGTTGAGCGCAGCGGTATAGGCCACCACCTCCGCCAGTTGCAGACGTTCGAAGGCGCAGTCCAGAGCCGCCTCCGCCGCTTCGCGGGCCAGGCCCTGGCGCCACTGATCGCTGGCGAGTCGCCAACCGATCTCCACGGCAGGGCAAAACGGCTGTTGCAGGCGGCTCCAGGCCAGACCGGCCATGCCAATGAAGCGCCCGTCGTCCTTGCGCTCCAACGCCCAGAAACCGAAGCCGTGCCGCGCGAAGTGAATACGGCAGCGCGCCATCGCCGCCGCGCAGTCGTCACGCGAGAGCAACGCCGGGAAATAGCGCATCACCCGTAGGTCGGAGCACATCTGGGTCAATGGTGTGAGGTCGCTGTCTTGCCAGCCGCGCAAGCGCAGGCGCGGTGTCTCCAGTTCGATACGTACTGTCGCTTCTTCCATGCCGCTTCCTTGAGAGGGCCGTTGCCGAGTGGGCATACTTCCGGCTGACCACTCGGGCGCCGAACGATGTCTCTACCGTTGATCTTTCATGATGATTACAGCCCGCCGTTACCGTCCGGGCATCGCTTTCCGATGGAAAAGTTTCGGCTGCTACGTGATCACCTGATTGCGAGCGGTTTGACCACGGATGAAGCACTGTTGCGCCCGGAAATCTGTCCAGCCGACATCCTCGCTCTCGCCCATGACCGCACTTACGTCGAGCGCTACTGCACGGGAGACATGAACCGCGAGGAACTGCGCCGCCTCGGCCTGCCCTGGAGCCCGCAACTGGCGCAGCGCACGCTGCGCGCGGTCGGCGGTTCGCTGCTGGCTGCCGAGCAAGCGCTGGAATATGGGCTGGCCTGTCACCTGGCGGGTGGCACGCACCACGCGCACCACGACCACGCCTCGGGCTTCTGCATCTTCAATGACCTGGCGGTGATCGCCCTGTCGCTGCTGGAAAGCGGCCGGGTTGGTCGTGTGCTGATCTTCGACTGCGACGTGCACCAGGGCGACGGCACCGCGCGCATCCTCGAACAGGTGCCGGATGCGGTGACCGTGTCGCTGCATTGCGAGAAGAATTTTCCGGCGCGCAAGGCGCGAAGCGACTGGGACATCGGCCTGGCACCGGGCCTGGGCGACACCGATTACCTCAAGACGGTGAACGACACGCTGGATTATCTGCTGCCCCTGTACCAGCCGGATCTGGTGATCTACGACGCCGGCGTCGACGTCCACCGTGACGACGCGCTGGGCCTGCTCAACCTCAGCGATGAGGGGCTGGCAATGCGCGACAGCGCGGTCATCGAACATTGCCTGGGGCGCGACATTCCGCTGGTCGGGCTGATCGGCGGCGGCTACGACAAGGACCGCGCCCTGCTTGCCCGGCGCCATGCGCAGCTGCATTTCAGCGCCGCCGCAGCATGGGAGCGTTACGGGCTGGGTTGAAGCCGCATTTGGCTAGGGCTTTTTGTATGGGCGGATGCACGATGATGTCGGCGAGTATCGGAACGGCATTCGCTACAATGCCGGCCTCGTACCGCCAGGCCTGAACCATGCTTTCGATTCCTACGCCTTCCCGCGTCGCCATCATCGGCGGCGGCCCAGCCGGGCTAATGGCTGCCGAAGTGCTGAGCCAGGCCGGCATTGCGGTCGACCTCTACGACGCCATGCCGTCGGTGGGTCGCAAGTTCCTGCTGGCCGGCGTCGGCGGCATGAACATCACTCACGCCGAGGATTTCGCCGCATTCGTCGAGCGCTACCGCGAACGGGCCGGCGAGCTGCGGCCGCTACTCGAAGCCTTCGATCCAAATGCATTGCGCGAGTGGATTCACGGCCTGGGCATCGACACCTTCGTCGGCAGCTCCGGCCGGGTGTTCCCCACCGACATGAAGGCCGCGCCGCTGCTGCGCGCCTGGCTCAAGCGCCTGCGCGACAGCGGCGTGCAGATTCACACCCGCCGCCGCTGGCTGGGCTGGAGCGACGATGGCCAGTTGCGTATCGCCGGGCCGGAAGGCGAAACGCTGCTGAAACCGGATGCCACCCTGCTCGCCTTGGGCGGCGGTAGCTGGGCTCGGCTGGGGTCGGACGGCGCCTGGGTGCCGCTGCTTGAAGCCCGTGGTGTCGCCATCGCGCCGCTGCAGCCAGCCAATTGCGGTTTCGAGGTGGCGGGCTGGAGCGCGCACCTCGTCGAGAAATTCGCCGGTGCGCCGCTGAAGACCGTCAGCCTGGCTTTGCCCGGCGAAACACCGCGCAGGGGCGAATTCGTCCTCACCGCGACCGGCATCGAAGGCAGCCTGGTCTATGCGCTGTCGGCGAACGTCCGTGAGCGGATCAACGCAACGGGCTTGGCATCCGTTCTGCTCGACCTGTTGCCGGATCGCTCCCACGCGCAGATCGCCGCCGCTCTGGCCAAACCGCGCGGCTCACAGTCCACGGCCAAGCACTTGCATCGCCAGTTGAAGCTGGACGGCGTAAAGGCCGCCCTGCTGCGCGAACTCACCGACGCCGAAACCTTCCAGAGCCCGCAAGCACTCGCCGCAGCGATTAAGGCCCTGCCGATCACCCTGCTGCGCCCACGCCCGCTGGACGAAGCCATCAGCAGCGCGGGCGGCGTGCCTTTCGAGGCGCTGGACGACAAGCTGATGTTGCGCCAGCTGCCCGGCGTGTTCTGCGCCGGAGAGATGCTCGACTGGGAAGCGCCGACCGGAGGCTATCTGCTCACCGCCTGCTTCGCGAGCGGCCGCGCCGCAGCCGAGGGTATGCTGGATTGGCTGACGGCGAAGCCTGAGCCGAACCCCATCGCCCATGCGGGCACCTAGACAATGAATAGGACGCCGTTGATCGGTGCCGCACATAAGCTGCAAGACTTCGACGCAGGCCGAAATCACATCCGGCGATAGCCTCTCGGCGTCACGCCCACCTCACGACGAAAGACTTGGGAAAAGTGGCTGGGGCTCGAATAGCCAACTTCCATGCTGATCTCGATGACGCTCATCTCCGTCTCCAGCAATAGATGGCGTGCGCGTGCCATGCGCAGGCGGATGAAATATTGCGAGGGCGACAGGCCCGTGGCGCGCTTGAACAGCCGGCTGAAGTGGTAGTCACTAAGGCCGGCGATCTGCCCCAGGTGAGGCAGGCAGAACTCCTCGGCCAGACGCGCCTTCATAGTTTCGATGACGCGGCGCAACTTGTAGGCCTGTAGCGCATTCGCGCCCCTGGCGGCGTTGTGCGGGTCCGGGTAGGTGCGCACCAGATGTATGGCCAGCGCCTGGGCCAGGCTGTGCACGAATAGCGGGCTGGGCTGACGCTCGCTGAACAGCTCCAGCCGCAGCTGTTCGAGCAGAAAGGTCACACGCTCATCACGAGCGCCGGAGACATCGAGAAAACTCACCGGGTTGCAGTTGTCACCGTACAGATCGCGCGCGGCCTGCTCGATCAGCGGCAGGCTGAGATAAAGATGCATCACTTCGAAACGGGCGTCGCCCTGCACCTGCCAGCGCATCTCGTATGGCTCGCTGGTGCTGGTCAGGAAGAAGTCACCAGCGTGAACCTCGGTGGCTTGCCATTCGCCATCGAGGGCACGTTCTTCGACCGTAGCAGCGCCGGACAGCACCAGCACCAGCAGCGGCTCCACCACGGCGGGAACCAGGATAGGTTCGGCAAGGCCCTGATAGCTGAACAGTTGCACTACCACATCCTGCACTTGCGGGCTCGGCGGCAGGGACAGCGGCTTGCCGGGTAAAAAGTGCGGCATCGCTTCGCGATCACGCGCTGGCCGTCCATCACGGGAGGCAGATCAGAATCGGATTGCTGCAAGGATGGCTCCATTGCGAAGTCCACAAAACGCGACGCGATCGAAAAGGTTAGCTCAGGGCCGGTATCTGGGATGTGTATCTGGTCGGGCTAATGCGCTGGATGGAAGCCCACCCCTCACCCCGACCCTCTCCCCAAAGGGGCGAGGGGGCGGATTGAAGCCACTGAATCATCGTGGGTGGGCCTGACACCTGAGCAATCCCCTCTCCCTGCGGGAGAGGGCTAGGGTGAGGGGTAGGCGGTTAGCACCAAAGGACGACTGGCTATTCTCAGCTTCGCGCAAGACTCCAACAGTCCGCGCAAGGCCGCGAAAGCCGTGGTGCCGGGTTTGCGCGACAGTGAGCCCGACATCGCTCACAAGCGCCCGGCT